>JBEDBL010000283.1:0-3018 GCA_041177245.1 Verrucomicrobiota bacterium | reverse complement strand
GATGCTGCGCTTGCGGCCGGAATCCGTCTGGCCAAGCGGCGGCAGCATGCGATTCCAGACCGGACGGTAAAGTTGCCTCTCGGCGCGGGTCAGTTCCTCCGTTTCGAGGCTTTCCACCACGCCAACCATACAGGCCAGTCCGTAGGCGCGTTCGAGATAACGGCCCAACCAGTAAAAGGAATCGGCCACACGGCTGGTCACGTAGGCCGGCGGACCCGCGTGGTCGGGCGGATGCGCCGTCCGCGCGCGCTGCTCGTCATCGCTGTCGGAAAGCACCCATGTGTCTTTCCCGCCGCCGCCGAGTTCGGATGCGGTGAAGATGCTGTCCGGCGGAGAAACGCGCGTCAAAGCACCGGGAAACATGTCGTATTCGCCGCCGCCGTCCCGCAAGGCAAAGACGATGTGATCCTGCCGCCGGTCGTCGAGCGATCCGCGCCGGTCGAGGCAGACGGCGGTCGCACCGGCATCGCGCGGTTGCGCGATATAGTGATGCGGTTCTTCCGCGAGGATTTTGCGCAGTTTTCTTTCATCACCGGCGGACGAGTCAGCGCTGTGCAAGATCTGCTCGCCGTAGAGCGGACGGATGTCGAAGTCGTCGAGTCGGTCGAGAACGTGGTCGCGCTGGTCGATGTCCCCGAGCCACCACGTGCGCAAAGTCGGCAACTCTTCGCTTTCCCCCAGGTAGAAGCGGATGATCCGCGAGCTGAAGGGAAGAATGGCCCGGTCGTCGGCGAGGCGCGCGCCGATGGCATTGGCCACCGCGACGCGGCCGCGCCTCACGCATTGCACCAGACCCGGAACACCGAGCAGCGAATCGCGGCGGAAAACGAGCGAGTCGAGCCAGGCGTCGGCCACGCGGGTGTAAAGCACGTCGATTTTTTCGAGACCGGAAACGCTTTTCAAATAAAGCCGGTCATCAAGGACGATAAGGTCCCCTCCTTGCACGAGAGGAATCCCCATGCGACGGGCGAGGAAGCTGTGCTCGGAATACGCGGGGTTGCCCGATCCGGGGGTGAGCAGGGCGACCACGGGATCGGAGGCTCCGGACGGCGCCAAGGCTCGCAGCGACTCGAGGATTTGCAGGGGAATCTCCGCGATGCTCCGGGGATTGTGGTCGCGGAACACTTCGCCGAAAACGCGCGAGAGGGCGCGCCGGTTCTGCATCATGTAGGAAATCCCGGATGCGTCGCTGAAGTAATGGTGCGACACGGCCATGCGGCCGTCGGGTCGTCGTGCGAGGGCGAAACCGGCCAAATGGACAAAGGATCCGCCGGGCGCGGGCAGGCCGACCGCGGCACGCTGGAAATAGGGACTGCCGAGCACGGGTTGCGCGGGAACGACGTGCTGGCGGAGGATTTCCTTCGGTCCGTGGATATCGCGGAGAAAAAGCTCGAAGGCACGCAGGCGCTGCTTGAGCCCCGAGACCAGCCTCGTCCATTCCGCAGCGCCGAAAAGCTCCGGCAGGACATCGCAGAACCACGGATGCCGGCGCCAAGGCTCGTGTCCGCGGGAAACATCGAAGTCGACGCCCATCTCGCGCATGGCCGCCTCGAGACGCTCCATGACCATACGCAGTTCGCCGCGCGGTGCAGACAAAACACGGTCGAGCAAGGGACGATAGATGTCGCGCGGAGCACCCTCTGCGTCGAACACCTCGTCCCAAAGCGGGCTTTTGCGCGACTTTGACTTCACCGCCGAGACCGTTCCCGCCTCGCGGGACACGGTCAAGGAGATACCATCACGTTTTGCTCGCAACGCGCGCGCCGCGCGGCTTGCTGCGCAGGCGGAACCAGTTGTTCCAGGTTTTCCTGATGGTCTGGCGCGTGCTGAGGTATCGCTGCTCGAGTTCCGAACCGCGCTTGAGTGCAGACAACACTCCGGCAACGGAAAAATCGTCCGTGTCGAGAATAGTGCAGGCCACACCGACCGCGCCGGCGTGGTGGGCGTCGCTTCCCGCGGTCATGGGCAACCCGCGTTTCTCCGCATATTGGTAGGCCTTGCGGTTGTGGCGTTTCATCGTGGTCGCCGCGTTGAAAACCTCGAGACCGTCGAGCGGCAAGGTATCCAGCACGCTTTCACGGATCCCTGCGCGGAACAGATCGTAAGGGTGCGGGGCAACACAGATGCCGCCTGCGGCATGCGCAAGGTTGCACACCTCCAATGGAGATTTGCCCTTGAGCGAAGAAGGCAGACGGCAGCCGAGGCAGAGCAAATGGCCGTCGGCGGTCGTCACCTCCACTCCGGGAATGACAAGAAAACCGTCGACCGCACAGCCGTCCTCGCGCATGA
This sequence comes from Verrucomicrobiota bacterium, assembly GCA_041177245.1. Classification (GTDB taxonomy): domain Bacteria; phylum Verrucomicrobiota; class Verrucomicrobiia; order Chthoniobacterales; family JACTMZ01; genus JACTMZ01. The sequence continues at coordinate 729 of JBEDBL010000283.1, read as the reverse complement.
GCCCGTGCCCGAGCATGTAGTCGACCGCGTCGCACGTGTTGTGGTCGGTGATGGCAAAACCGTTCAGCCCGGAAGCGCGGGCTGCCGCGATCAAATCTTCCGGGCTGCTGATGCCATCCATCGAAAAAAACGAATGGACATGGAAATCGATCCGCAGAGCCATGGGGTAACATAGTCCGGCGCGAGCAGCCTTTTTGCCAAGTGCAAAGACCCGCGGTTTCCCCCTTGCGGGACGAGGGGAGCTGTTGTGCAATGGCCGACCTATGGTCTTGCTCGGCATCGATATCGGCGGCTCCGGAATCAAGGGCGCACCCGTGGACATCGCCACCGGGGAACTCAAGGCCGAACGCTCCCGCATCGTCACTCCCAATCCCTCGACCCCGGACGCGGTCACGGAAGTGATCGGGCAAACACTCGCCAAATTTCCGGGGGTCGGCGGTCCGATCGGGATCACTTTTCCGGGCGTGGTCAAAGCCGGGCGGGTTCTCACCGCTGCGAATGTCGACCCGCAGTGGCAAGGTTTCGAAGCTGCGACGTTTTTCACCGCGAAGCTCGGGCGCCCCGCGATTGTCATGAACGATGCCGACGCCGCGGGGATCGCCGAGATCCGCTACGGCGCCGGCCGCGGCGTGCAAGGTGTGGTCGTGCTTCTCACGCTCGGCACAGGAATCGGGAGCGCCGTTTTCCTCGACGGCAAACTTCTGCCCAATACCGAGTTCGGCCACATCG
>JBEDBL010000282.1:0-3051 GCA_041177245.1 Verrucomicrobiota bacterium | reverse complement strand
TTCTACGAGTTCGAGGAGCACTCGCTTCTCGAACTCGAGCCCCCCGTTCACACCCGGCTCCGCGGTTTCATCAATCCCTCGTTCCTTCCGCGTCAAATCGCGCGTTTGCAACCGCGGATCGAGCGCTTGGCCAACGACCTCGTCGACCGGTTTCCGGCGGACGGAAAAACCGATTTCATCAAGTCCTTCGCCGAACCGGTTCCTGTCTTGGTCATCGCCGGATTTCTCGGCGTGCCGGAAGAAATGGCGCCGCAGATCCTTGAGTGGTCGCACGACATGGTGGCGATCTATCAAGCGCGACGCGACCGCGGGATCGAAGATCGCGCTGTGGCGGCGACGATCGCTTTTTCCGATTACATGCGCGGATTGCTCACCGCACGGCGTCGCGAGCCCGGCGAGGATTTCCTTTCGCAATTGGCCACGGCGCGCGACGAGCACGGCACCGCGCTCACCGAAGACGAGTTGGTCACCACCGCGATCCTCCTCCTCAATGCCGGCCATGAAGCCACCGTCCACGCCCTCGCCAACGGCGTGCAGGCGCTGCTGCGCCACGCGAAAGCGAAGGACTTCACGGAAAATCCGGTCACCTGCAGCGAGGAGATGCTGCGCTACGACACGCCGCTGCACATGTTCAAGCGCTACGCGCTGGAGGATCTGGATTACAAGGGAATCGCGCTGCGCAAAGGCGAGCAGGTCGGGCTTCTTCTCGGCTCGGCCAACCGCGATGCGGGCAAGTTTCCCGATGCCGCGGATTTCCTTGCTTCGCGCTCACCGAACCAGCATGTCAGCTTCGGCGCCGGGATCCATTTCTGCGTCGGCGCCCCATTGGCGCGGCTGGAAATGCAGACCGCCCTGCGCGTGCTCTTCCAACGGCTGCCCGGCCTCCAGCTCGACGGCACCGCTCGCTACCGCGATTCGTGGCACTTCCACGCGCTGGAATCTTTGCCCGTGGCGTGGTGACGCTGGCGCCTCAATCCCCTTTCGGCTTGAGGTGAGGAAACAGGATGACCTCGCGGATGGATTCTGCGCCAGTCAAGAGCATGATGAGCCGGTCGATACCCATGCCCATTCCTCCCGCCGGCGGCATGCCATATTCGAGGGCTTGCAGGAAATCTTCGTCGATCTTGTGCTGTTCGCCACCGGATTGCTCCATGAGCCGTTCACGCTGGATCACGGGATCGTTCAATTCCGAATACCCGGGAGCGATCTCCTGCCCGTTCATGATCAGTTCGAAAACGTCCAGCACCGCCGGATTGTCCGGGCTGGCCTTGGCCAGCGGAATCAGCTCCTTCGGGCAATGGGTAACAAAGCAGGGATCGATCGTCTTTTCCTCGACCAGTTTCTCGAAAATGTGCTGCGTCACCTCGTAGTCCTCGACGCAGTGGGAGATATCCAGCCCCAACTCCACCGCGCGGTTGCGCCGCCCGGAGGCGTCGCGCTCAAACCACCCCGGTTCAGCCTCGTTGACAAGGTCGCGATAGCGCGCACGGCGCCAAGGGCGCTGCAGGTTGATCACGCGCGTGACATTGCCCTCCGCATCCTTGTGATCGATTTTAAGGCCGCCGCAGACGCGTTCGGCCACGCGGCAAACGAGGTCTTCGACCAACTCTGCCATCATCTCGAAATCGGCGTAGGCCCAGTAGGCTTCGAGCATGGTGAATTCCGGATTATGCCGGCGCGAAACGCCTTCGTTGCGGAAGTTGCGGTTGAGTTCGAAAACCTTGGTGAATCCTCCGACGAGCAAACGCTTGAGATAAAGCTCCGGCGCGATACGCAGGTAGAGATCCATACCTAACGCATTATGGTGCGTCTCGAACGGGGTGGCCGCCGCTCCGCCCGCCACCGCCTGCATCATCGGCGTTTCCACTTCGAGAAAACCGCGCTCCTCGAAGAAGGAGCGGATTTCTCGGATGATGGCAAAGCGCTTGCGGAAAACATCACGCGCGTGGGCGTTGGAAATGAGGTCGAGGTAGCGCTGGCGATGCCTGGCCTCCACATCCTGGAGCCCGTGCCACTTTTCCGGCAGAGGGTGCAGCGACTTGCTCAGGATGACGAACCGCGTAGCCTTGACCGAAGGTTCTCCTGTCTTGGTGGTGAAGCATTCTCCCTCGACCCCAATGAAGTCGCCGATATCGAGTTTCTCGTAGAGCGCAGTCCCGGTTTCGCCGATCGCCTTGTCCTGCAAATAAACTTGGAGCCGTCCGCTATGGTCGCTGACGTCGAGAAAGTGGCTCTTGCCCATGTCGCGACGGGCAGTGACACGCCCGGCCACCGCAACTCCTTTGCCCTCGGAAAAAGCCTCCCTCACCTCGCCCACATCCCCGGTGACCGGGAACGCCTCTCCATAGGGCCGGAAGCCCGCGGATTCCAAGGCGGCGCGCTTCTCGAGGCGCACCGCGGTAAGGCTGTTAACTTCGCTCATAAGACATTGGAGAATGCGGGGCGCGGCGCGCGCGCGCCAGACGAAATTATTACGCGCGCGGACTCCGCCAGCGTAAGAGAGCCGCGACGGGCTCTTGCCAATGGTGAAGCCATCCGACAATTTCATCCTCCCATGCCGCTTACCGCGAAGACCACGGCTCCCGAACCGCGATCCCTGCTTGCGTGGCAGATTCTCGCGCCGGTCACGGCTTTGTTTTTTGTTTTTCTGCTGCTCGGTGGCCTGGCCGCGCGGCGATACTTCGAGCCCCTGGCCAAGCAGCGCGATCTTCTCCGGGTCGAGCGCTACGCGAACACGGCCGCCGTGGTCTTCGCCGAGCGTCTTTCGGTAAAAACCTCGCGGGAACTTTCAGAGGCGTTTTGGACAGCGGGCCTCGACACGCTCGAGTTCCTGCCGCCGGGGCAAACACCGGAGTGGAAATCACCGCGCTTCCTCGCCGCCGGCCCTTGGGTCGAAGCGTGGGGCCCGGTCATCGCTTCCGACGGCTCGAAGCTTGGTGCGGTCCGACTACGCCGTCAGGCCGATGCGCTGGTCTTCGTGAGGGATTCCGTCAGGCGTTTCGCCCTCGCCGCATGCGCTGCATTCCTGCTGCTCGCGCTTTTGGTTTGGAT
>JBEDBL010000281.1:0-3052 GCA_041177245.1 Verrucomicrobiota bacterium | reverse complement strand
ATTGCATTTTCACCGGTGCCACTATGATCGCCTACGGAACGGCTCTGCCGAAGGCGCAGGAAGCTTAGTCCGCTGTCCATAGTTATCCCCCAGCGCATGAACCGCAGAGCACAGTCCGCTTTCGTTCTCGTTCTTGCGGTTATTGCGACAGCGCGGGCGGAGGATTCCAAGCACTTCGATCCGCAAGGGAAGCAGCCTTCCAAGTTCACTCTCGAGTTACGCGATGGAGTGAAGGCCGAATTGCCTTTGTCGGACAAGCGCGACTTCGACGAAGCGAAAAAGGGCTTCATCGCCGCGCCGCCGTTCAAACAGATCATGGCGGACGCGGGCAATGTCGCGTGGGACATGGGCAGCTACGATTGGCTGCTCGGCGGGCAAGACTTCGGGAGCATTCACCCCTCGCTGCAGCGTCAGGCCGTGCTCAACATGGCCTACGGTTTATACGAAGTGGTGCCGGATCGGATTTACCAGGTGCGCGGCTTCGATCTCGCCAATATCACTTTCATCAAGGGCGACAAGGGTTGGATTGTCTTCGATCCGCTGACCACGGCCGAAACAGCCCGGGCTGCGCTCCAGTTCATCAACGAGAAGCTCGGCAAGCGCCCCGTTGTCGGCGTTGTTTATTCCCACTCCCACGGCGACCACTTCGGGGGCGTGCGGGGAGTGGTGGACGAGGCCGACGTCGCCAGTGGCAAGGTGATGCTGATTGCGCCCGAGGGGTTCATGGATGCGGCGATCTCGGAGAACGTTTTTGCCGGCAACGCGATGACGCGGCGCCTGCAGTGGCAGTATGCGGTGTTGCTGGCCCGCAATCCCCACGGTCACGTCGATCAGGCGATCGGAAAGAACGTAGCAAACGGCAGTGTCGGATTGATTGCGCCCAACCGCATCATCAAGAGTGATATCGAAGAGATCACGCTTGATGGCGTGACCATGGTCTTCCAGAACACGCCGGACACCGAAGCGCCCGTGGAGATGAACACGTATTTTCCGCAGTTCAAAGCATTCTGGGCCGCCGAGAATATCACCGGAACAGTCCACAATGTTTACACCCTGCGGGGTGCGGCGGTGCGGAACGCTCTCAATTGGTCGAAGCATATCGACGTGGCTCTGCACAAGTTCGGCGGCGACGCGGAGGTCATGTTTGCCTCGCATAGTTGGCCACGCTGGGGCAACGAGCGCATCCAGGAGGTTTTCCGTACCCAGCGCGACGCGTACGCCAACCTCAACAACCAGACCCTTCACTACGCAAACAAGGGTGTGACGATCAACGAAATCCACAACGTCTACCAGGTGCCGCAAAGCCTGCGGGGTAACTGGGCGGCACGCAGTTACCACGGCGACGTGAAGAACAACGTGCGCGGGGTGGTCAACCGTTTTCTCGGTCACTTCGACGGGAACCCGGCGAACCTCATCCCGCTTTCGCCCGGGGATTCCGCTCCCCTCTACGTGGAAATGATGGGTGGGCCCGAGAAGATCATCGCCAAGGGCCAAGAGTTGGCCGCTCAGGGCAAATACCTGCACGCGACCGAGATCCTCAACAAGCTGCTCTTTGCCGAGCCGCGCAACCAGTCCGCCCGCCAGTTGCTGGCTGACGTCTACGAACAGCTCGGCTTCCAAGCCGAGAGCACCAGCGTGCGCAACACCTTCCTGCAGGGTGCCTTCGAGCTGCGCAACGGATTGCCGGGCGGCGTGCCGCCGCGCTCCACGGGTCCCGACGTTGTCCGCGCAATGAGCACCGGGCATTGGCTGGACTTCCTCGGCATCAGTATGGGCCCGGGGAAGGCCGAGGGATTGTCCTTCACGATCAACCTCGTCACGCCGGACAACGGGGAAAAATTCATCCTCGAACTCAGCAACGCGACCCTGACCAACGTCGAGGGATTCCAAGACCCTAAGGCCGACCTCACCATCACGGTGAAGCGCGCCGATCTCAATCGCGTCATGTTGGGCCAGTCCAGCTTTGAACAGCTCGAGAACGATGGGAAGGCGCAACTCGATGGTGATCGCACTGTGATCGGCAAACTGCGCGACTTGATGGTCGCGTTCACTCCCGATTTCGAAATCCTGCCCGGCACGGCCACATCGAAGCTCCAGACGCCGCCCGGTCGGTCCTTCGCGTTGCCGCCGGATAGCGCGCTGATCGATATCGACTGACGGAGGGTGGGCGCTGAATCCTACTTTCCGAAATGCGCGGGGTTTTCATCCTGCGGGTCGGTGTGGCTTTTTCCCGTGGTCCGTTTGCTGCTGTCTTTCGGAGTGATGTGCTCGCTCTCCGGTTGCGCCGCGGTGAGTCTGCGGATTCTGCCGGAGCAGCGATCCGAGGCGCGCCAGTTGAAGCGGGCCGCAGTAGCGGGTGAGATGCCGGCGTGGCGGGCATTTGCGCGACACGGGGCGGCCGAAGAACAAACGCGCTCGCTGCTGGCGGCGGCGCGCGCGGCTTGGCCCGGTGTGTTGCGTGGGGATGAAACGGACGATCTGATTTACCGTGCAGCGTTGCGACAATTGATCAGGCTCGGCGAAGAAGCGGACTGGTCGCGATCGGACGCGGCCGGATTGGTGCGGGACGGAGTAGATATCTTGGATCCGGCATCGGCGGAAAAGATTGTGCTGGCCGACCAAGTGCAAATCGGTGGCGTGCCACGACGCGTGACGCAGGAGGGTTTGGGATTGCCCTGCGTAGCATGGTTTGGACCTGATGCGGATTTCTTGCGCGGCGAACCCGGAGTGCCGCCGGCCGGGATGGCCATGCCGGTGACGGCGTTGCTGACTTTCGATGAGCGGGGTGCGGCGCGGTGGCAATTTGTGAGGACGATGCAACGCGATCGCTGGCCGGTTGATGGCCGTCAGCAGAAACTGGCGGCGGATTTTTCGGCGCCACTTGCCATGATTATAGCCAAGGGCACGAATCGTGCGTTCGATATCGTCTCGCTCTTCCGCCCTCAGGAGCATTTGCATCGCACGGGGCTGTTTCAATTCCAGCCGTTCGATCCTGACAAGACGCCGGTGGTGTTTATCCACGGGTTGATGTCGCGACCGGAGACATGGCGGA
>JBEDBL010000280.1:0-3055 GCA_041177245.1 Verrucomicrobiota bacterium | reverse complement strand
CTGCCGGGCGGGGATGGAGATCTCCTGTTGCGCGGCATACGCGAGAAGTTGCTGGTGCTTGCGGATGACACGACGGTTTTGCCCGGGCATGGTCCGGCCACCTCGATCGGTGCGGAAAAAATGTTGAACCCTTTCCTGCGCGGCTGAAGGTGCGCTTTTTTCTTCCCGCCAGTTGTGCAAATGGCATGATTGACGCCTGAGTCGATCTGACTCCCCCTGCTGTTATGCCAAGTTTTTCCTACACCGCACTCGACGCCCGAGGACAAGAAGTCAGCGACGTTGTCGAGGCAGCGAGCGAACAAGACGCGATCCAGGCGCTGCGCCAAGCCGGGTATTACCCCACCAGCGTTTCCGCTGGCGGCAAGGCGGTCAAAGCCGCCGCCAAAGCGCCCAAGGCCGCCAAGGGCAAAGGGATGAAGAAGGAAATCAACCTGAGTATCCCTTTCCTCGAGCGCAAAACGATCAAGCCCAAGACGCTGATGATTTTTACCCGGCAGTTGGCCACGCTGATCGACGCCGGTCTTCCCCTCACGCGTGGTCTCACCGTCTTGGGTAAGCAGGAACCCGACGCGGTGATGCGCAAAACTGTGGGCCGCTTAGGCGACACCGTGCAGGGTGGCAGCACTTTTTCCGACGCCCTTTCGCAGCACCCCAAGATTTTCAACAAGCTCTACATCAACATGGTGAAAGCCGGCGAGTTGGGTGGCGTTATGGAACTCGTGCTCGTCCGTTTGGCCGACTTCCAGGAAAAAGCCCAGAAGCTCAAGAACAAGGTCGTCTCGGCCTTGTTTTACCCTGTCATCGTTTTGGTTATCGCTGTTGCCATCATGGCATTCCTGCTGGTCTTTATCGTTCCAAAGTTCGAGCAGATTTTTGCCGACATGCTCGAAGGTAAGCCTCTGCCCGGACTCACCCAATTCGTCATCGGAACTAGCAACTTCGTGAAGGAGAACGTGCTTCTGATCGTCGTGGCTACAGTCGGTTTTATTTTTATCTACAACCTGCTTTCCCGCATGCCGCAAGGGCGCAGTTTTATCGATAAGTTGAAGCTGCGAATGCCTCTTTTCGGCAACCTCATTCGCAAAAGCGCCATCTCTCGCTTCAGCCGTACCTTGGGAACGTTGGTCACCAGCGGTGTTCCGATTCTGCAGGCTCTGAATATCACCCGCGATACCGCAGGGAACACCGTGATCGCGAGCGCTATCCAGAACGTGCATGACAGTGTGAAAGAAGGCGAATCCATCGTCACTCCTCTGGAAAAAAGCGGCGTCTTTCCGCCGATGGTCATCAGCATGATCGATGTGGGCGAGGAAACCGGACAGCTGCCGGAAATGCTTCTTAAGGTTGCCGACGTCTACGATGACGAGGTCGACAACACCGTGGCTGGTCTGACCTCGCTGCTTGAGCCTGTCATGATCGTTTTTCTCGCGGTGGTCGTCGGGACGATCGTCATCGCATTGTTCCTGCCGCTTATCAGCATCATCAGCGGCCTGCAAGGCGCCAGCTAAGGATCTTCACTCAGCCAGCAGGCGGGACAGTCCGCCGAGACAAATCTGCGACCACATTTCGAGCCGGTCGCGCCGCTCCTCGAGCTCGGACTCGGTCAAAAAGCCGATTTCCCGAATCGCATCCTCCCGGGCTTCCACCGAAGGGGTTTCTAAATCGATCACGTGGACGATACCGAGATGCACGCGTCCTACTTCGGTGGAATCGTCGTTGAGAAGTGCGGCTACCTTTTTCCGGTATCCGCCGGGAACGAGAAGTTCCTCGTTGAGTTCGCGCTCCACGGCGCGGTCGTAGTCGGCGAGGTCGAGATGCGCCGCGTGTGTGTCACCGTCGTTGATGTGGCCGCCGATGCCGATCGATCCCTTGGCGTGCAGGCGTGCTTCGCCCCCCGACTTGCCGCGCACGTAGTGGAGAACGCGGTCGCCGCACCTGATGAGAAGATAGGGGATCAATTGTTTATAGCCCGGGTCTTGCTCCGCGGCGGAGCGGGGCAGGAAAAGGTTGTTGGCGGGGTCGAGCAAGGCCGGCGTGTAACGGTCGACCTCGAAATTCAAGCCCTCGAAAGCGCCCAGTTTGTCGAAGACCGGACGGGGCACGCACAGGATGTTTTCCTCAGAGTCTGCCATGGCGGGGGAGCCTAGCGCCGGGGCCTTTTTTGGCCATTCCAAAAGGCTCATTTTGCGATTTTCCGCGATTCACCTAAGATCGCGGGATGTCCGTGCCGCAGTTCGCGCATCTCCACCTCCACACCGAGTATTCCATGCTCGACGGGTCGGTGCGCATCTCCGACCTCATGGCCAAGGTCTCCGCGCTCGGCATGCCTGCGGTGGCTATGACGGACCACGGGGTTCTCTACGGTGCGGTGGAGTTTTACAAAGAGGCGCGCAAGGCGGGGATCAAGCCGGTGCTCGGGTGCGAGCTGTATGTCGCGCCCGGCTCGATGCATGAAAAGAAAGCTTCATCGGGAAAAGAAGCCGCTTTTCATCTCACGGTCCTTGCCGAAAACGACGAAGGCTGGGCCAATCTCGTCAAGTTGGTCACGGCGGGGCACCTCGAGGGATTTTATTACAAGCCTCGCGTCGACAAGGAATTGCTCGCGCGGCATTCCAAAGGCCTCATCTGCCTCAGCGGCTGCCTCAAGGGCGAGATCAGCTCCGCCGTTCTCGCCGGCGATCCGGCGCGCGGGCGAAAGCTCGTCGGCGAATACCGCGACATTTTCGGCGAGGAAAACTTTTTCCTCGAAATGCACGACCACGGAATGGATGCGCAGCGTGATCTCAACCAGCAACTCCTCCGCTGGGGCAAGGAATTCGGCCTCGGCATGGTCGCGGCCAACGATGTGCACTTTTTAGAGCGGGGACATCATGAGGCGCACGACGTTATGGTCTGCATCGGGACCGGAGCGATGGTGCAGGACGAAAGAAGGCTGCGTTATTCGCCCGAACTTTATTTGAAGAGTGCCGAGGAAATGGCCGAGTTGTTTTCGGAAACCCCCGAAGCCCTGGCCAACACGGTTCGCATTGCGGAGCGCTGCGATGTGTCCATGGAG
>JBEDBL010000279.1:0-3062 GCA_041177245.1 Verrucomicrobiota bacterium | reverse complement strand
GCGGCGAATCACCTCACCTGTGCTCAGCGTCTCGGCGGGAAAGTCCGGACGGAATTCGACGGTGGTCTCGTCAAGATTCCACGCCGTGATCGTGCGCGTGTCGTCCGCAGCCGTGTCGATGATTCGGTTGAAGTCGTGGATGGCCACGCCCGCCACGGCGGCTCCGGCCACAGCCGCGGTGTCTGCGCTGGCAATCGCCGCCTTGCGCGAGGATGACTCGTCCTTGGTTGCCGGGATCGTCTGCCTGACGATGTGGTAAACGGTTTTGTCGTGCACGGGTAAATGATTGGCCCCCATGAGGGCTTAAATGGCGCTCGGCGCGTTCTGGAAGCTGACGGTGGTCTCGTCGAAGTTGTCCTGGTTGCTGGTGTGCGTCGTCTCGGTGACGATTGTCTTGCCGCCTGACACAAGAGAAACAGCCGTCGACAGGGTGCCCCCCACGGTGTCGCCGCTGGTGCCGAGAATCGTCACGCTGCCGGAAATCATCGGGTCGAACGAATTGGCCACGGCAAAGCCGCCGTCCTTGTTCTTGCGCACGACCTCGCTCATGCTTTTTTCCACTTCGAGGCTTTGCACCATCATGTCGCTGGCGCTGGAGACGCCGATGTCGAGTGAGGCTGAGATTGGCATGGTGGTGGTCGGTTAGGCGGTGGCGAACCCCTTGAAAGTGACGGAGCCTTCCGGAGCGCCTTCATTGGATTCGGTGATCTTGGCGCTCACCATTTTGAGTGTGCCTTCGGCAAAAGCGCCGGCGGCCACCGCGGCCAGGGAAGGGGAACCGATCACATCGAGCGTGACCTCGGTCGTCTTGAGTTTTCCCGCGATGAGCTTCTTGGTCACGCCGGTCTCGTCGCGATACGGATAGGTTTCGACCGATTCCTTGATGCTGGCGGTCTTAACCGCCGTGTTGGCCGGGGCGCTCGCGCCGCTGGGCAGGGATCCGACTCCGAAAGTTGCAGCCATGACGTGGAGAGCGATGTCAAATCACTCTTCGAAAGCTTCGCCGGGCTCCGCGGGTTCCTCGATGTCGTCCTCGGCCGCGCGGAAGACGAACCGGTCGGTTACTCCGCGGCGCGACCAGATTTCCATCGTGCCCGGCGGGCTCTTTTTATCGGCCATGGCTTGGGCCAGGCGTTTGCGGGCCTCAGTAATTTGTTCGGGTCCGGCCACCACGCGCGTGATGCCGTTTACATCGGTGAAAAGCGTGACTGCTTCGTCCATGGCGAGGGGATCGGTGTCAATTGTCGGCGCAAAAGCCGACGACGATGTTTTCCCGGCTCAGCCAGAAGTTCTCCTCGGTCTCCTTGTTGCTTTCCGACCTCCAATGGCCGCGCAAGCGCGCGTCGGCGGGCGTTGTCTCAAGCGCCTGCGACAGCTGCGCCCAGTGGGAGGAATGCGTCTGCGCGGGTTGGTCCATGGCGTGAGTGCGTAGGAGCACGGCCAAGCTGCCGCGGAAGTAGGGACCGGCCACACGCTGGCACTCGTCGCAAACGACCACCACAAATGAATCCTGCTGCGGCAACTGGGCGGCGGAGAGCCCGGCAAAGACGGGAATGGAAAGAGCCTGCGCCAGATGATCGGCGTAGATTTGTTCGATCGCCGCCGCCGGACTCATACGGGCTCGATTGTCAGGATGACTAGCGGATGCGGTGGACGGCTGACCAAGCGCACCACGCGGTATTGCTGGCCGTCGAAAACGAGGTGGCTTCCGACAACAGCTCCGGCCGCAAGCCAGTCCGAACGCAGCATCTTCACGGTGAAGTTGCCCGTGCTGTTGAAGCCGCCCGCCTCAAGTTCGAGGGCGAGTTCAGGCTCGGCCACCAGCGCGCGGTAGCCGGTGTTGCCGACGGTGATGGTCTTGGAGAACTCGTCGAAGACGGACTCCAAGTCGGAGGCCATTTGCTCGAAAACAGTCACGCCGTGAATGGTTGTGTCAAAAGCAGAAAGCCCCTCCCGCGTTTCCACGAGAGGGGCTGCCGCTGTTGCCGTGCCCCGGACTAGGAAGGTTTGACCAGGCGGCGGATGCCCTGGCTCATCGCCGCTTTGAAGCCGTAAAGGCATTCGACGGTGACGAAGATCTTGTTTGAGCTGGTCTCGGTGTAGCGCAGGTAACCGAAGGTGAGGCCGGTTTCCGGATCGGTGACTGCGCCCGCCTCGTCGTATTCGGCCACCGGCACGAGATAGCGCATGGCGATAGCAATGCCGCTGGGATGCGCCGCGAAGCCGACCAGGTCCTCGCCGTTGTCGGGCAGGATGGTGGACGGAAACACGTCGAATCCGGCGATGCGACGCAACTGCGCTTCGATCACGCCCGGCTGCGAAAGCGGGAGAATGAAGCTCTTGGAGACGACATCGTCGGTGAGAAGGTTGGTGTAGTAGGCGTCGTCAAGGATGAGCGAACGGCCCGTGATCGGCATTTTGACCGAGCTGCAGGCTTCGCGCATCTCCAGCGTCTTCCTGTAGTCGAACGCCGTGGGAGCGATCGCGGGAATGCCGGGCGCGCCAAAATTGGCCTCGGTGATTTCCGAGAAGACGTCGCTGAGAACGTCCTCGGCCAACTGCTTGACGGCCGCCGCCACGAGGTTGTCGAGGATAGGCAGCGCCGTCTCCGCGGCCTCGCGCGCCGTCACGTGAACCGTCTTGTATTTGTGACGGTTGAGGACGACAGGAACCACCGTGATCGATGAGTCCGCATTGATGGTGTAGTTGCCGGCGAAGTCGCTGGATTGGCTCGGTGCACCGATGACCGGGACGCGCACGGTGTCGAGCTTGTCGGCCGGTTCGGGGCTGAAGTTGGTCGAGAAGGCGCGCAGGGGAGTGAGCCCCGACATGAACGGCTGGAGCGCGTTCTGCGCGACCTTGATGTCTCGGACGTTGGTGAGGATGTTTGCCATGGTGGTTACTTGTTAGAGGCTGCGAGGATGGTCGCTTTCTGTTGCGAGGTGAGCTGACGCCAGAAGGCGGTTTGCTCGGCGGGGTCGGTGATGGCGGCAAATTGCTCGGCGATGCTGGGAGCCTTGGGAGCTTGCGGTTCGACTGATGCCGTGACGTTGGCCGGGGCC
>JBEDBL010000278.1:0-3067 GCA_041177245.1 Verrucomicrobiota bacterium | reverse complement strand
TGACCGACGAACAAAAGCCGCGCATCGAGGCGCTGATCAAACAATACAAACTCGACATCCCCGAACACATCACGGGCCTGCGCCTCAATTCCATGGCCTGCGTCGCGCTGCCCACCTGCGGCCTCGCCCTCGCGGAAAGTGAACGTTACTTGCCGGAACTGGTCGACGAACTGGATCGTGTCATCGAGGAATGCGGACTGCGCGAGAGCGAAATTGTCATCCGCATGACGGGCTGCCCCAACGGCTGCGCGCGGCCTTACCTCGGCGAAATCGGTTTCGTCGGGCGCGCCCCCGGAAAATACAACATCTACCTCGGCGCCGCGTTCGACGGTTCGCGCCTCAATAAACTCTACAAGCCATCGGTCAAGTCCGAGGACATTGTGAACGAACTCGCGCCGATCATCCGCCGTTACGCCACGGAACGGCAGGAAGGCGAGCGCTTCGGCGATTTTGCCATCCGCGCCGGTTACGTCAAAGCGACAACCGAAGGCCGCCTCTTCCACGAGGACATCATGGCCTGAGGCTGCGCGGGAGAGGCTTACCCGCCGATTCTACTTCAACCGCGAAATTTCCAGCGCCGTCTCCAAACGGTGCGGCACTTTGCGGTCGCCGAAATACAGGCCCTTCACCGGGGCGATGTCGTCGGGCGTGATGCCGACCGCAACGATCAGGTAGTGGTGGTCGGCCAAGACGCCGTTGGACGGATCCAACCCAACCCAGCCCGCACCGGGGAGAAACACCTCGGCCCAAGCGTGCAAAGCACCATCCGCTTTTCGCTCGGCTGGATCGCTCGCGCTTTCCCAGAGGTAACCGCTGGCCAGTCGGGCGGCCAAACCCTGCGAGCGCAGGGCGGTGCTCAGCAGAACGGCGGTGTCGCGGCAGGCCCCGCGGCGAAGACGCAGCGTCTCGGCGGGCGGATGAGGGTCACCCTCATGACGGCGTTCATAGGCGATGTTGGCATGGATCCATTGGTTCATGCCGACCAGCGTGCCGACGGTTTCGCCGCCGGACATCGGGCGCAGGCCCGCAGGCAGCTCGGTTTGGGCCGCCCGCATGAAAGGGGCGAGGAATTCCCGTTCGCGCGCGTCGTATTCCACCGGCCATTGCAAAGCACGACTATCGAGGAGAAATCCGAACGGGTCGCGTTGTTCGACCGCAATCTCCGCATCGAGCGATAAAACCAGACCGTCGCCTTCCCGCGGATAGAAACATTGCGCGACAACATTGTCGAAAAGGTCGTGTCGCCAATTAATCGAACCACCCTCGTTGGTCGCGAAATGCAACGAATGGATACGCGCCTGCAAAGCATCTCGGGGAAACAGACGGACAATATGCGGCGAGAGGCTCACCTTCGCTTCATAACGGTATTCCGCGCGGTATTTGAGGGCGATGTTCATGCGATGCGCTTCATGGTGACTTTCACCGACATCTTCTGTCCGCCGCTGCCTTTGAATGTTCCGCGCAGCGGCGCCGCGTCGGCGAAGTCGCGACCGGACGATACCGCGACATGGCGCTCGCCGCACCACTGATTGTTGGTCGGATCGAGTGCAACCCATGCCATGCCCGGCACGAGCGCCTCGACCCACGCGTGCGTGGCCACGGCGCCGACCAAAGAGCGGACGCCCTCGGTCGGATCGGTCTCGATGTATCCGCAGACATAACGTGCGGGCAGGCCCGAGGTCCGCAAGACGCTCAGCATGATGTGCGCGAAGTCTTGGCACACACCCTTGCGTGTTTTCCAGACCGCGGCCAGCGGCGTGGACACATCGGTGCTGCCCGAAGTGTATTTGAAATCGCGGTGCACCGCGGCGTTGAGTGCGGCCAAGGCCTCGCGCAGCGGGATGTCGGACCGCAGGATCCTGCGTCCCCACTTGGTCGCCTCGCCGCCGTTGGGCGCGGCCGAGGTTCCGCGCAGATGATCGAAAACATCGGTGGCCACGGAGGAAAAAATCTGCCGCGCTTCGCCGACGGTCAGATCGAGCGCATCTTCGGGAAGAACAGGAGCAGCTGTCTCGACGGAAAGCCGGTTGGTCACGGTCAACCTCGCGTGGCGCTTGATCATGGAATAGAAAGCCACCGCATTGCCGAAGTAATCCGTGTAGGTCGTGACCTGCGCATCCGGCGAGAACTCCACGACATGGGCGAGAGTCCGCTGGGTGGGGCGGTTAGGCGGGGTGAGCCGTGCCTCGACATACGCCTCGCTGGCCGGCTGCTCGTAGCGGTAGTCCGTGACGTGCGTGATCTCGAAACGCATGGTCTCAGTGCGGGAGTTGATGGTTGATGAAACCGTCCGTGACCACGTCGTGGATGGCGTGCGTGCGTGCGTTGATCAGTTCGAGCAAACCGACCAGTTCATCGAGTCGCGCCGGATCCAACGCCGGACCTGCGAAAAATTTTTCCCAGTCCGCACCGTCGATCAGACGCGGGACGGCGGCAATGACCTCGCGTGACCGGACCACGCCGGGCGAGGTGTCCCCATCATCCCCGAGCAAGCGCGCGCATTCGGCGAGGCACTTGCGCACGGAACGCGGCACCTCTTCACTCGCGTAAAGCATGCGCAGGACAGGCACCGGCTCGGCGCGCATCCGGTAGAGGCGGTGATAGGCGTCGCGCGAGGCCAGCATGCGGAGGAAGGCGGAGAGTTCGATTTCCACCGGATGGTCGGCGCTGACCCCGGATTTGCCCGCGCGCTTGGCCAGGGATTTAAACACGGTGACGCCGGCGTTTCCGGTAATGACCGCACGTTCCAACTGTTGCCCGAGGCGGCAGAAATTCCACCCGCGATCCGAGAGCATGGTTGCCTCGGCCAGCCCGAAAAATTCGGCCACGGATGACGCGGTGTCGGCGCAGAGACGCTGGGTAGCCAGAGCCAACACCGTTTCATCTCCCTCCGGCTTGAATTTCACTCGGGCGAATTTTTCCTCGAGATTGTTGAGGGCACCGGACGCCTCGATGCTGAGCGATTCCTGGATTTGCCGCGCGTTCCACCACGCGCGCCGCAGAGTCCCGAGGAGCGAACCCTCCTCGCGCGGATCGAAGACGATGCGGTAGCGTTCGGACGGCGTGT
>JBEDBL010000277.1:0-3076 GCA_041177245.1 Verrucomicrobiota bacterium | reverse complement strand
CACAAACGCCGTCCGCGTCCCCGACCATGGACAACCTGAACGCCGCTTACACGGGCGAGGCGCAGGCATCGGCTTTTTACACCGGGAGCGCGCGGCAAGCGCAGCGCGACGGTTTTCCGGATGTGGCCAAGCTGTTCCGCGCGGCCGCCTTGTCCGAGGCGATCCACCGCGACAATCACCGCCACGCCATCCGCTTTTCGGGCGGCACGCCGAAGAATACCCCGCTTGCGCAACCGGAGGTGAAATCCACCCGCGACAATCTGGTGGAATCCGTGGCGGACGAGCGACACGAGAGTCGCGTCATGTATCCTGACTACATCCGCGTGGCGCGACGCGAGGGTTCGCCCTCGGCCGAGCGCACCTTCCGTTTTGCCCGGGAAACCGAGCGCGCCCACGCGAAGCTGTTCGAACGTGCGCTCAGGGGGCTCGGGGGCAAGCCGGCCACGGATTACTTTGTTTGCCAGACTTGCGGAATGACCACCATGGAAACGGTGCCCGCCGTTTGTCCCGTGTGCCGCGGATCGGGTTTGGACTACAGGCGGGTGGAATGACCCCGCCGAGCGGCCCGATGTATCCGGCCGCGTTCGAGTTTCCCCTCCAGCTGCATGTTGCGGCGGTGGTGATCGCTGTCGAGTCTGTGGTTCTCCGAGCGCTGTTGTCCGCGCGTTGACGTCAATCGCTGCCGGTGCGCGGTTTGTCGCATCGCAGGTAGGGGAAACGAGCAGGGGTCTTGTCCGGAGAGCACTTCTCCCCAAAGCGCGCCTCCGGCCGGCGTCATAGCCTCACCGCTTCCATGAAATCCAAATTCTTTTTGTCGAAGCACAACCGCGGGTCGCGTCCTGAAGTTTGCCCGTTGTCAAAATCACCGCGGCTGTTGGCGGTCGCGGCGATCGCGGTATTGATCAACATGACGGCGACTGCATTTTCGCAAAAGGTTTACACTTGGACCGGGGGAGGCGGTCCGGCCAACCAGCAGTGGAGCAAAAACAACAACTGGTTCGGGGTGGGTGCTCCGTCCGACTACACCACCAACTCCTTTGTCTTCGGTGGTGCGTGGAGGGAATTCGCTCCGGACAACGACCGTTTGGGTCTGGCCGCCGCTTCGATCGTGTTCGCGACCAACGCTTCCACGAACACTCAGAGTTACAGCCTCACGGGCAACACCATCAGCCTGGTCGGCGGCGTGACCAATCTCTCGACCCGGTGGCATACCATAAGCCTGGGGTTGGTTCTGGCCACCAACGCGGTGAATTTCGACACGGCTTCGAACAACCTGACGCTGGCGGGTGTGATCAGCGGGACCGGAACGCTGGTCAAATCCGGCGCGCATACGCTTTTTCTCGCTGCGGCCAACAACTACTCCGGCGGAACGCTGGTCCGGGCGGGGACGATCAGCGGCGACACGGCAAGCATACGCGGCAACGTGACCAATAACGGGACGGTCATCTTCGATCAGACAACCAACGGCATTTACGCCAGTGTGATGACCGGCACCGGGACGCTCCGCAAAAGCAACGCGGGAATGTTGACGCTCTCCGCGCTCAACACTTTCACAGGAGCTTTGCAAGTGCAGGGCGGGACGGTCGAGTTGGCCGCAGCGAGCGGCGCGGCCGCCGGTTCGGCGACGCAGATCGCCATCTCGGGCGGCGCGAGGTTGCTGCTTTCGCATAGTCAACAGGTTAACGATGCAGCGAGCGTCACGCTCTCCGGGGGAACCATTATCCGTGCGACCGGCGTGAGCGAGATCTTCGGCAACCTCAATCTCACCCAGGCTTCGTTTCTCGACTTCGGCACCGGCGCGCCGGGAGCCCTCGAGTTCGGCAGTTACACGCCGGGTGCGTTGCTCACGGTGAACAATTTCTTTACCGGCAATGTGCTCAGTTTCAAATCCGACCTCAGCTCCACGATCGGCAACAACAACCTATTCAAATTCGATGGTGCTTTTGCCTCCGTCTGGAACGCAGGCGCCGGCACTTTCACCATCACGGCCATTCCCGAGCCGGCAGCCTTTGCCGCGAGTGCGGGTCTGTTTTGCCTGCTCCTATGGCCTTCGCGCCGTTTTGTCCGCGACGTCCAACGGGTGATCGGTCTGCGGTTGCCCATGCGGGACCGCCTGGCTGCGCGGCGCCGCTGATCGGCGCGGGGCATCAAGCGGGCCAGTGGGCGACAATGATGACCCCGCAAAGGATGAGGACCGAAAACGCGGGCAGCGATTTTTTCGGCGCGTCGCCGACTTTGAGATGCATGCCGAGCGCGCCGGCCATAAGCACGGCGACAACGGACGCGGCGGGTAGCACGAGTTCCGGGTGGAGCAATCCGGCGAGCAGCGCGAAAGCCGAAACGACTTTCAAAAATCCCACGAGGTAGCACGACCACGCCGGCAGTCCGTAGGCCGCGAACTCCTGGAGCATGTTGCCAGCGGCGCCCCCGCGGTAGGATGTCGGTTTGTTGAAGCGCAGCAGCCACACATTGAGCAGTCCGCAACCGACAATGACTTGGCAAATTTTGGCGAAGGTTTCCATGGGTGAGGGGAACAGGTTGTTGCCTCGCAGCCTATCCCGCTCCTAGGCTCGCGGTCAGGAGATTTTTTCGTGCCCGCCCCGACCGACATCCTTGCCGCCGTTTCCGCCGCGGCCTTCCTCTTCTACGGACTCGCCTGCCTCCTTTCGTCCAAGCTTGTCGCCGAGTTCGATCGCTATGGTCTGGCGCGGTTCCGCGTGCTCGTGGGCTTGCTTGAAGTTGCCGGGGCCTTGGGACTGATCGCCGGTTGGTGGTTTCAGCCCCTGCAAACCGCCGCCGCGGCCGGACTCTGTGCGCTCATGCTCTGCGGTCTCTGGGCCCGCTGGCGCATCCGCGATCCATGGTATGCCATGCTGCCGGCTTTCATCCTCGCTGTGGTGAATCTTTGGGTTGCGCTTTGCACCGCCTGCCCGGCGGGCTGACGGGCGGGTTCGGGGAATGAGCGGGACAACAGGAAAAGGCCGACGGTGAATTGGGGCGTTTGGCAGGGGATGTTTAGCGCCACGGGAAAAGCTCAAATCCTGCCTGGGGCCGGCAGCGGCAGGGAGGTCTTGCT
>JBEDBL010000276.1:0-3081 GCA_041177245.1 Verrucomicrobiota bacterium | reverse complement strand
ATACGAATGATTTGTTCTACACTGTGTCGGTTCTTCATGGGTTCTACGGGTTTTACACCGCAGAACTCTCACTCAACACTGTCTAGTTTTCGGGGGCTGGATCACCTCGACCTACGTCGCCGCGATCGGCCTGGTCGCCCTGATGCTCTTGCCCCTCCGCAGCCGCCTGCGTGCGAAGCAAGCTCGGGGGCATCATTCAGAGCGACTTAGGATTTAATGTAGCCACGGCTCATGCCGAGTGGTCTCTGGCGACTTGCCAGCTTTTGGAGGACTACCGCGACATAGGAGGTTTGGAGAGCCAAGTCGTATCGCGCATGTGGATGACGCGGTTTACGAATGCATTCGGTGGCAATGTTTCCAGCAACCACGACAGCTTCCCGAGGATATTGGCGCGATTCGGGCGCCGCAGGGCAACAACCACAACCCCATGGTGTCGTGCATATTTCCAAGGCACGGTGTGGTAGAAATCCCTGTCCGTCGTCAGAAGGATGGCTGCATGCTCTTGCGCGACTTCAAACACCTGCTCATCAGCAAGGCTCCTGCCGCTCCCGCTGGCGATGCGTGTTGCTTGGTGCCCGTGAGACTCAAGAAAGGCGACTGCGGCCTTCGGGAAATTCTCGTCGAGCAGGAACCTCATGCCACCGCTTCGTAAGCGGAGAGTTGGTAGTCGCTGAGTTCCCTCGCGAAGTCCAGCGCCGCATCCAGATCCGCCTTGGTGAGGCCGGGATAATCATCGAGCACTGTCTGGGCTTCGTCACCCGAAGCCAAGGCGCCGAGCACCGTGGAAACGGAGATTCTCGTTCCGGAAAACACCGGTTTGCCGTGGCAAATATTCGGGTCGATTTGGATACGGTCAGACATCGATTTACCTTAACGCGCTCGGAGTTGTCCCGCAAACGCCGATTTGGCATCTGCACCAACAACGAACCTTCCAACTGCTGATCAGACGGGAACGGCAGCACCTTCACCATCACCGCCATCCCCGAACCCTCGACCTACCTTGCCGCGCTCGGCCTGCTCGCCCTTTGCGCGTCGCCCTTACTCCGCCGCAAGCGCGCGAAGGTTTCCTGATTGTTCAATCGCCGCTCACCAGCAACACCCGTCCCGCCAGGGGCGGGTGTTTTGTTTGTGTGCTCATTGCGGATCGGACGCGGATGCCGTCAGCACGGGCCAGACGTCCAAAACCAAGGGGACGCCGGTATCACTCGTGACGCAGGGCTTCGATCGGGTTGAGGAGCGAGGCTTTGCGCGCGGGCCAGATACCGAAGATGAGACCGACGGCCACGGAAAATCCCACCGCGAGCGCCACGGAACCCGGTGCGATGGAGAGCGACCAACCGGTGAGCCATGAACCGGCGAGGGTGAGTAGTGCGCCGAGCC
Organism: Verrucomicrobiota bacterium; assembly: GCA_041177245.1. Lineage (GTDB taxonomy): Bacteria > Verrucomicrobiota > Verrucomicrobiia > Chthoniobacterales > JACTMZ01 > JACTMZ01. Next base: position 1,701 of record JBEDBL010000276.1, on the reverse strand, counting down.
CCAGACCGATCGCGCCTCCGCAGAGACAGAGCGTCACGGCCTCGACCAGGAATTGCGCGAGGATGTCGCCGTTGTTCGCGCCGAGTGCCTTGCGCAGACCGATCTCGCGGGTGCGTTCGGTCACGGAGACCAGCATGATGTTCATCACCCCGATGCCTCCGACCACGAGGGAAATGGCCGCCACGGTGGCGAGGAGGACGGACACGCTGCGGATGATGGAAGTGAAGGCCTCCTGCATCGAGGCGAAGTTGGAGATGCGGAACCCGCTGCCCTGCACGCCGGGAGGCTTCGGCCATGTCTCGAAAAGCCTGAGGATCTGGTCCTGCGCTTGATCGACCATGGCGGAGTCGCGCACGGCCACATCGATGGAATCGAGATACTGCTTGCCCATGAGGCGGTGCATCGCCGTCTGCAAAGGTATGATCACGACGTCGTCGGCGTCCCAAGGACCCTGGTCGCCCCGCGGCTTGAGCACCCCGATGACGCGGAAAGGAACTTTGTTCAGCTTGATGATCTCACCCACGGGATTTTTCCCGCCGAAAACTTCCTCGGCCACGGTGCGTCCCAACAAGACGACGCGCTCGCGCTGCCGGTTTTCGTCCGCGGTGAAGAAGCGCCCGGCGACGGCGGGGGCATTGTAGACTTCCTCGTAGCCGGGCGTGGTTCCTACGATCTCGGTGTTGGCATTGGCGTTTTGCCAAACGACTTGTCCGCGACCGCGCACGTTCGCGGCCACTGCTTTGACCAGCGGAACCTTGCGCCGGATTTCGTCGGCTTGGGTTTCTTTGATGCGGCTGACCCCGCCGATCTGCTGCGCGACGCCGCCGACCAACTGGGCCTCGGGTCTTATGGAAAGCCTGTTCGATCCCATGCCGGAAAGCTGGTCCGCGATGGAAATCTGCGCGCCCTTGCCGAGAGATAGCATGCCGATGACTGCGCCCACGCCGATGATGATGCCCGTGGCGGAAAGGAGCGTGCGCATTTTGTTGAGGAGCAGCGCGCGCACGGCTTGTCGGAAATGCGAGCGCACTTGCCGGAGTTTGCCCGCTTGGCGCGGTTGGACCGCCCCGGCCGAGGGCAACTCGGGAACCGCGATGGTGGCGGTTTTCGTCTTATCGTATTCCACACGACCGTCGGCGATGCGGATCTCGCGCCGGGCCAGGGCCGCGATCTCCGGCTCGTGCGTCACGAGGATGAGCGTGATGCCTTCCGTATTGAGTTCGCGGAAGAGCGTCATGATATCCCGGCCGCTGGACGAATCGAGGTTCCCGGTCGGCTCGTCGGCGAGCAGGAGGCGGGGGTTGCGCACCAAAGAGCGCGCGATGGCCACGCGCTGCTGTTGTCCGCCGGAAAGTTCGCTCGGGCGGTGGCGCGCACGGTCGGCCAGCCCGACTTTGCTCAGCAGTCCCGTGCCGCGATCCGCGCCGGGGAAGGGGCTGTAAACGAGGGGCAGGTTGACGTTGTCCAGCGCGTTGGTCCGGCGCAGGAGATGGAATTGCTGGAAAACAAAACCGATCTTCTCCGAGCGAAGTGCGGCGAGTTCGCGGTCGTCCAACTGCGACACATCGCGCCCGGCGAAGCGGAACAGGCCGCGGGTCGGTCGGTCGAGCAGCCCGATAATGTGGAGCAGGGTGGATTTTCCGGAACCCGACTGCCCCGTGATGGCCACGAATTCGCCGGCCTGGATCTCGAGCGAAACAT
>JBEDBL010000275.1:0-3130 GCA_041177245.1 Verrucomicrobiota bacterium | reverse complement strand
CTGCTCGGAGCGTGTGCCGCTTTTTTCATCGTCTTGGCGCCATGGTGGTCGGCGCGCGAAGAGTCGAGCCGTTCCTTCCCCGGTTTTGTCCTTCCGCCGCAGGCCTCCGCCGCCGAATCCGAACCCCTTTTTGCCACGACGGAAATCAATCCGCAGTCGACCGAGCGCAAGGCGCACTCCGGCACATTCACGCAGTTGCCGGATGGCACCTTGGCCGCTGCCTGGTATGCCGGCAGCGGGGAGGGCGCGAAAGACGTGGCCATTCAGTTTTCGTTGCGGGGAACGGCCGGAACCTGGTCGCCGCCGCGCAGAATATTCGGTCGCGCAGATCTTTCCGCGTTCCAGCGGCGCCATGTCCTTTCGGTCGGCAACCCGTTGCTCTTCACTTTGCAAAACGGACGGCTCGGGCTTTTGTTCGCCAGCATCGCTGCGGGAAAATGGTCCGGCAGTTCGCTCAACTGGTGCTGGTCGGACGATCGCGGCGCGACTTGGAGCAGTCCGCAGAAGTTGACGCTGAATCCTTTGGCTAATCTTTCCGCTCTTCCCCGCAACCCTCCGAGCGCGCTGGTTGGCGGTGGATGGGCTGTGCCCGTCTACGAGGAGTTTCTCGGACGTTTTCCGGAGGTGCTCTGGCTCAGGCCCGTGGATACGGTGCGCACAGCGGCGGTAACGCGGATGGATGACGGTATGTCGGTTTTTCAACCTTCGATGGTTCCTCTTTCGAGGGACGCGGCGGTCGCGTTCTGCCGCGATGACAGTGGGTCCGGTCGCGTCTCTGTCTCCCGCTCGAGCGATCGGGGAAAAACCTGGAGCGAGCACGCGGCAACTGTGCTCCCCAACGTCGATTCGGGTGTCTGCGCGCTGCGTTTGCCCGATGGCCGCCTGCTTTGTGCAGTCAACGATTCCGCTGATCGCAAGCGGGAGAATCTCCGCCTCGCGCTTTCGGGGGATGGAGGAGTCTCATGGCGTTATATCGCCACGCTGGCCGAGGAACTCGGCGGCGAATTCTCTTATCCATACATGGTTCTAGGCACCGACGGCCGCGTGAGGATGCTGTATTCCGCGCGCCAGAACAGGATCGTTTATGCCGAGTTCAACACGGCTTGGATCGACGCGGAGGCCGTGAACGGAAGGGAGGTGCTTCCGTGAATACGGCTGCTTACTGGTGGAACTTCATCTCGGTTTTTCTGCTTCTCGTCTGGCTGTTGCAACGCTTTCTGCGCGAAATCCGCGGACTGTTTGTCTCGGCTTTGGGCGCGGGTCTTGTTTCCCTGATCCCGTTTTTCGGTCATGAGCCGCGTTACTGGCTGAGCGGGCTCACGCCGAATGTCAGCATCCCGCTTCTTGCTTTGCTTTTGGCCAGCATCTTGGCGCGCGCCAGGTTGGTCGCGGCGTTGCGTCCGCGCGAATGGCGTGCGGCCTGGAGCTTCGGGGCTCTTGCCGCGCTCGCGCTCTACCCGAGCGCCCTCGGACTCGGTCTGCACAACTTCGACTCCTACTCGCTCGGGTGGCCATGGCAGGACTGGTCCTTGTCGTCGCTCCTCTTCGGTGCGGTGGCTTTGACCGCTGGTATTTTGATCTGGCGGGAGAACCGTTTCGGTTGGGTGCTTGTCTGCGCCGCCCTTGCCTACGTGTCCGGTCTTCAGGAATCGCAAAACTTTTGGGACTACGTCGTGGACCCGCTCTACGCAGTCGTCTCGCTAGCGGTCTGCATGGTCGGCTTGGCGCGTCGTATCTTCCGTCGCTGATTCATCACGTTCGACAAGCAGTTCACATCCGAAAATATGCTTTGCCAATTTCCCGCGAAGCATGTCCGAAGTTTGGTCCGCCGTGAAGTAGTCGTTGAGGACGATGCGCCGGCCAAGGGTGCGGAATCCCGCGATTTTCCGGGGACTGTCCAGGCCGCCCGGAACGACAAGCATGCGCGTGCTCTTGTCCGCAAGGGCGGATGGCAAATCCCTTGTTTTGATGCGTTGCAAGTCCGCCCCGGGCAGGAGAAATCGGATCAATTCGTCTCTCGCCGTGAAGGGCGAAGGATACACCACGGGTTTCCCGCGCGCGGCTTCAACCGCAGCGCATGGAAACGCGCCCTCCGGTCCGTCGAAGGGCATTAGGAAAATGGAGAAGCCGAGGTAAACAAGAAGCACACAGGGAAGCGCCATGGCGCGGGCCCATTCGCTGCGCCATACTGTCGCGAGGCAGACAGCGGAAATTCCCGCGAGGGCCATCCATCCCGGGAATCCGTAGGCAGGGACGCCCTGCAGATGGTTTGCCAGAAGACCGGCGCCGGCCAGCAGCACCAGCGATGCCGCCGCCGCCGCGCCTGCGATGAGCCTCGGGACCCACCGCGGAATCTGTTGCCAATAAATTCCGCAAAGCACAGCCACTGCCGGCATGGCGGGGAGGAGATAGCGTTCGTAGCGAACGTTCGGCAAGAGATGAAAGACGAAGAGCGTGATGATCCAGATCCAGAGCAATTTCTCTGGTTCAGCCATGCGCCGGCGGTTGCCCCATGCGAGAATGAAAACCGCGATGACGGCCGGTGCGACAAGGCCCGCATTGGTCAGCCAGCCCAGAGCATATGGCCAAATGCTGTGCTTACCCCAAAGCGCGGTGGCCAAATAACCGTCCTCCTCCGCGTCGAATTTGCCCATGTTTTCCTTGAGGACAAAATCCTGCATGATGAATTGCCGCTGCGGATCGAGAAGGAACCAGAGCCCGAATACCGCGAGAGCGAGGAGCGTCGTAAGGGCGATCTTCGCCGCGTCCTTGGTGACAAACGTCGCCATGTTGTAGCCGCGAGTGTGCCAACTCCACCACGCGAGCGCGCCCGCGGCAGGAATAATCATGGCGAAAGATTTGCAAAGCAGCCCCGCCCCCAAAAAAAATCCGAAGACCGTCGCTGTGCCCCAGCCGAGATCCGCTCGCGGAAGCATGAGAAGAACGAAGAAAGGCAGGAACAACCAGAAGGTCTCGGGCGCTGAAGTCAGAAAGACGCGGCCGTGGCGGTAAACGCCGAGGAAGGCGAGGTAAGCCAGCGCCGCGATCGCGCCTGCGGAGAATGCTCGGGTCATTTTCCGCGCCAGCAGGAAAGCCATCGCGGCTGTGGCCACCGTGAAAAGGGCGTTGG
>JBEDBL010000274.1:0-3132 GCA_041177245.1 Verrucomicrobiota bacterium | reverse complement strand
GTTCTGTATCCCGCACGGCGGCGGCGGACCGGGCATGGGACCGATCGGCGTGGCCGCGCACCTCGCACCCTTTCTTCCCGGACACAGCATCATCAAAACGGGCGGCGTGCAGGCCACCGGCGAGGTGTCACAGGCGCCTTGGGGCAGCGCGAGCATCCTGCCCATCTCGTGGATGTATATCCGCATGATGGGCGCGACCGGACTCGCGCAAGCGACCAAAGTGGCGATCCTCAATGCCAATTATGCGGCCAAACGCCTCGAGCCGCATTTTCCCGTGCTCTACAAAGGCAAAAACGGCCGCGTGGCCCATGAGTGCATCATCGACCTTCGCGAGTGGAAGTCGCGGGCCGGCATCGAGGTGGAAGACATCGCCAAGCGCCTCATGGACTACGGCTTCCATGCCCCGACCATGAGCTGGCCTGTGGCGGGGACGTTGATGATCGAACCGACCGAAAGCGAGTCACTGGCCGAAATCGACCGCTTCTGCGACGCCATGATTTCCATCCACGGCGAACTCGTCGCGGTGGAGGAAGGACGCATGGACAAAGACGACAATCCGCTTAAAAACGCACCGCACACGGCGGAATGCGTAATGGCCGACGAATGGAACCACTCCTATTCGCGCCGCGTGGCGGCGTTTCCTCTGCCGTGGTTGAAAGGCAACAAGTTTTGGCCGAGCGTGCGCCGCGTGGACAACGTCTACGGAGACCGCAACCTCTTCTGCAGTTGCGCGCCCGTCAGTCAGGCGGCCTGAGGAAATCAGCCGGCGGTGGGCGCCGCGGCTGAGCGAATTTTGGCTTCGAGTTGCCGGACCATCGCTCTCACGTGACGACTTCGCGATCGCGGCTTGAGAACGGCCAGACTTTTTTCGGGGCTGCCCCACTCGAAGATTTCGAGTTGCACCCTGCGGACACCCCAGCAGTCCACATCGCGGTAGCTTGTCTTGAACAAGTCGACCTTGTCTTTGCCGACCATGGCCGAGCCGTAATCATCGATGACGTAAACGCGCCCGGTTTCCTTGACGCGGAACTTCGTGCCGAGAGGGAAACGCGACCAGTCGGCGGCGGCGCTGGTGACCGCTCCGGATTTCAAGCGTCCACCGATGGCGTTGCGTCCCGCCCATTCACCGTTGCACTTGGCAGCCGCGCCGTAAGCCGTGGCGACTACAGAAACAGTTCGGGGCGCACCCGCGGTGCGGACCGATTTGGCCGTTCCCGCAGCCGCGGGCGAGGACAAGACGAAGCCTGACACCATAACGGCGGCGAAGCGGCGGCACAGACATAACGTAGGCATTAGTTTCATGCAAAGCTAGGTGGGGCGCCGATCCGCACGACGGATGGCAGGGCTTGGAAGCTCCAAAATTTCAAAGACAAGGCCCAATGGCGCAAGCGAAACACAAGATAACAGGGTTTTGTTTATCGTTTAGCGGCGATTTTTCTCTGTAAGGAGTGCAAGGAGCACTAATCTTTTGGTCGCTTATGTTTACCGGTCTGGTTCGTGAAGTCGGTGAAGTCGGTTGGCTCCGCCGCACCGACCAAGCCGTGCAGTTAATGGTCAACGCTCCGCGCACAGCCTCTCGCGTGGCGCGGGGCGACAGCGTCGCCGTCAATGGTTGCTGTCTCACGGTGGCGACGCACCGCGACAAGCAACTCATGTTCGATCTGCTCGAGGAGAGTCTCGGCCGGACCAATCTGGGCGGGGTCAGACCCGGTGATCCGGTCAACTTGGAACGCGCGCTGCGCGTCGACGGGCGTTTGGGCGGTCATTTCGTGCAAGGTCACGTGGACTGCACGGCCGAGGTTTTGTCGGTGACCGAGAAGGGTCCCGACGTGAGGCTCGAAATCACGCTGCCCGGCGAATTCGCGCGCTATGCGGCATTCAAGGGATCGATCGCGGTGAACGGAGTCAGTCTCACCATCGCCGAACTCGCTGCCGGAAGCTTCACCGTGTGGATCATACCCCACACGCTTGATGCGACCAATCTGGGCGACCTCCAGGACGGCGACATCGTGAATCTGGAATTCGACGTGCTGGCCAAATACGTCGAACGCCTCATCAGCACGCGCGAGGCCGCGCGGTAAACGCGGAATCAGGGCGCCGCGCTGACAATCTCCAGTTGGTCAGGCGTCGTGATTTTGATTTGGATTTGGCGATCCTTGTATTTTTCCAGCGTGCCGCGCACGCGGACATTCTGGCTCACGTATTTGTCGAAGCCCTCGGGAAATTTATCCATCGAGGATCGCAGGACGATGGCGGTGAAGCCGGTCTTTCGCTCGCCAAAGTTGATAAAAGTGATGCCGCCTCCGGATGTTCCGCCCACTTCTTTCACTACGCCCTCCACAATGACATCCGAGCCGACTTTGGCTTCCAGACCGGCGGCATCCGTAGCTTGGACGACAAGCGCTTCGGCCGCGGCGTCCGATGATGGTTGCTCGGTCGAAACCGGAGCGTTGGTGTCTTGGGCTTGGAGCAGAGCAAGAGATGCTGCGAGGAACAGGGCGAGAGAGAGGAGGACTTTCATAGGAGTGTCCTTATAGACCCGCGCGCGCAGCGCTCAAGCGTAGATTCAACCGCCGACATACGACATCTCGACTTTCTCGGAATGGGCGCGCCCCTCGGCCCTCAGTTCCGAGTAACGGTCTTCGCGGCGGGCCCAGACCGAACCGATAAATTTCGCCAGTTCGTCGTCGGATGTCCCTGAGCGCAGGACGGGCCGGAGGTCGGTGCCGCCGGAGGCGAAAAGGCAGGTCACCAGTTTGCCGTCGGCGGTCAGTCGCGCACGGTTGCAATCGCGGCAAAATGGTTCGGTGATCGAAGAAACAAAACCGACCTCTCCTTTCCCGTCCGCATAACGGTAACGTCGCGCCACCTCTCCCCGGAAGGCCGGATCGACCGGAGCGATTTCGTGGGCGGATTGCAATATGTCGAGGATCTCCGCGACGGGAACAACACATCCAGCCTGCCACCGGTTGTGGTTGCCGACATCCATGTATTCGATGAAGCGCAAAACGAACCGCTCCTCGCGGCACCACGCAGCAAGCGGCAAAATCTGGTCTTCGTTCACACCTCGCCGGACCACGCAGTTGATTTTTACCGGCAGGCCCGCATCCCTCGCGGCATGGATGCCGGCGA
>JBEDBL010000273.1:0-3140 GCA_041177245.1 Verrucomicrobiota bacterium | reverse complement strand
GCCTAGCGCTCCGTCATCAATTCCCGCACGCGGCGGGCAATGGTGGCCGCGTCCTGCGCGTCGGGCGCGCTGGAGCCGGCGCGTGAGGATGCGGGGTCCAGTGCCGGGAAAAATTCGCCGCCCTTCCAAACCGTTGCCCCTGCGCGGTAGGGGCCGACTTTGCACGGATCGCTCCAAGTGTGGATGCCGACAAGCTTGTCCGTCACCGCCGCAGCGAGATGCATCGGGCCGCTGTCCACGCTGACCACGAAGGCTGCCCGGCGCAGAAGCCAGACAAGTTCGGGCAACGTGGTTTTGTTCAGCGCATTGATGATATTGGCCGGCATCGCGGGAAATTGCGCATCGCTCCGCCCGGCGAGAACCACCGGTATTTTCGCCTCGCGGCAAAAAGCCAACACGGATTCCGGAGAGAGCGACTTGGCGCGTCCGCGCGAAAATGGATGAAGCAAAATCCAGGGTTCGCCGGGCAGGTTGACTCCGGGTGCGCGGCCTTCCGGAAGGCGAAAAACAGGTGTTCCTTCCTGTGTCGCGCCGACGGACGCGGACAGCGCGAGATAGCGCTCGACCGCGTGCCTGTCGGGAGTGATCCGAACCGTGTGCGTTTGGAAAAACCGCGCGCCTTCGCGGGCATCCGAAAGCCCGTGGACCGGAACACCGCGGAAGGCGCGCGCGGTCAATCCCGTGCGGAGCAATCCTTGGAAGTCGAGGATGAGATCGGGATCGATTTTCCCTGCCAATCCCGCGCGCCAACGCATGAACCGCACCGGTCCGAGGGGCCCGCGGAAATCGCGCCGTGGAAAAATCAGCAGGTCGCTGATGTCTGGGTTCCCCTCGAGCAGGGGCGCCCATTCGTCGCTGACCATCCAGGTGATGCGCGCGGACGGAAATTTCGCGCGCAGGGCCGCTACGGCAGGGAGTGTGTGCACCACATCTCCGAGCGAGCTGGGTTTGAGCACCAGCAGATGGCGGGGATTCATTTGCCGAGCGCGAGGCGTTCCGCGAGTTCGTAGGGCAGGCCGGCGTCGATGATTTTTTGCTGCGCCGACTCGATGTCATAAGGGATGCGGCGCAGTTCGACATCCATCGTTTCCGGTTGGTAGATGACGTAAGCCGCGCGCCAGTCGCCGTCCCGCGGCTGCCCGACGCTTCCGACGTTGATCATGTATTGCGCGCCGTGCTTGAGCTGGATTTTGTCGTAGTGCTGCTTTTTCACCGCCACGCCGCTGCGGAAAAGCATCGGTTCGTGGGTGTGTCCGTAAAAGCAGACCGGGGTGTGCTGGTAGGTGAAACTGGCGGCCGCGTCTCCCGGCGTGACGATGTAGCCCCACTTGTGCGGCGTATCGAGCGTGGCATGGACCACGGTGAAATCGCGGATGACCCGCTGCAAACGCAGCGACCGCAACCATTCCTTGTCCGTGTCGCCGAGGTGCTTTCGTGTCCACCGTATCGCCGTGTCGGCCAGATCGGTGAAACCGGTATCGGCGCCCGACATGGCGGCCTGCTCGTCGTGGTTGCCCTTGATCACGGGGCAGCCGAGGGCACGCACGGTATCGATGCATGCCGCGGGATCCGCGCTGTAGCCTACGAGGTCGCCGAGGCAAAGGTGATGGGTGCACCCTTGCAGTTGCGCGTCGACCAACACCGACTGCAGTGCTTCCAAATTGCTGTGAATGTCGCCGAAGAGGGCTATGCGCATGGGCGGTTGAACACAAAGATTCGGCGTGCAGCCGCGCCTTGGCAATGCCGATTGCGGTTACCCCTTGCTGAAAACGTGCGGCTGGAGGGGACGAAGGCTCATGAGGCGAGGCGAAGAGGCGCGAGTCTGACGGGGGCCGCGAGTATCAACCACGGATCACGGATGCGCCGGGATGGGCTGCATCTCGCCTTTGGCCAAGCGCGTCTGGTAGTCGTCCCAGCTCATCTTTTCGCGGCCGGTTTCGATCTCCACCATGCTGATGCAATCGTCGACCGGGCAGACCAGTGAGCAGAGGTTGCAGCCGACGCAATCTTCCTCGCGGACTTTCGGGACAGGCTTGCCGGGGACGCGGCCGGGGCCGAGTCCGTAGGGAGCGCTGTCGACCAGATCGATGCACTGGTGCGCGCCGTCTTCGCAGGCGATGTAGCAAAGGTTGCAACCGATGCACTTGTCGTAATCGATGCGGGCGACGCGCTTGTAGTGCAAGTCGAGGTATTTCCAGTCGGAGAGGCGATCGACTGCAGCTCCCGAAAAATCGGCCACGCTCTTGTAGCCCTTCGAGTCGAGGTAGTCGGACAGCCCTTCGTTCATGTCTTCGACGATGCGGAAGCCGTAGTGCATCACCGCGGTGCATACCTGCAAGCTGAGCGAGCCCAAGGCGAGAAACTCGGCCGCATCGCGCCAGTTGCCTATGCCGCCGATGCCGGAAATGGGGAGATTCACTTCGGGATCGCCGGCGCAGCTTTGCACCATGTTGAGGGCGATGGGTTTGACCGCCGGTCCACAATAACCGCCGTGCGAGCTGAGTCCGCGCACGAACGGTTCGGGCGTGAGCGTGTCGAGGTTGACGTTGGTGATGCTGTTGATCGTGTTGATCAGCGAGATGGCGTCTGCCCCGGCGCGCTTGGCCGCGCGGGCGGCATACACGACATTGGTGATGTTCGGGGTCAATTTGACGATGACCGGAATGGTCGCCGCTTCCATGACCCAGCCGACAATGGTCTCGGCGACCTCTGGGTTTTGCCCGACGGCCGAACCCATGCCGCGCTCGCACATGCCGTGCGGGCAGCCGAAGTTGAGCTCGATACCGTCCGCGCCGCAGTCGGCCGAGCGTTTGACGAATTCATGCCAGCGCTCGCGGGTGTCGACCATGAGCGAGGCGATGACGGCGTGGTTCGGCCAGCGCTCTTTGACTTCTTTGATCTCGCGGAAGTTCGTTTCAGGCGAGCGGTCGCTGATCAGTTCGATGTTGTTGAAACCGATCATGCGCTGTCCGCCGAGATTCAGTGCCGAATAGCGCGAGGAGACGTTGATGATCGGATCGCCGATCGTTTTCCAGACCACGCCGCCCCATCCCGCCTCGAAGGCGCGATGAGCCTGGTAGGCGGTGTTCGACGGCGGGCCGCTGGCGATCCAGAACGGGTTGGGGGATTTGATCCCGGCG
>JBEDBL010000272.1:0-3143 GCA_041177245.1 Verrucomicrobiota bacterium | reverse complement strand
GCTCCGGGCAACTGACTGACTCCCGAGGCTGCCGGAGCGGTCGGATTCGACCAACTGCTGATCGTTACGGCGGATAGTGCGATGGCCCGACCGCGCTCTCCGGTGACTGACTCGAAGCCCGCATAATATTCGTAGGTGGCGCCGGCATCCACGCTTTCGTCATCGAAGTTGGTCGGCAGAGTAGTCAACGACCGGGTGGTTGTGCCGCCGGATCCAACGCGCAGCACATAGACGTTGCCCGACGACTGGTTCGTTCCGAGGACCCAGGAGACGCGGACTTTTTTGGTCAGGGCATCGCTGGTTTCCGCTGTGGTTGCCGAGGCGAGCTGCGCCGGACTTGGTATGGGTCCGGTGGTCATGCTTTCGATGGGACCGAGCTTTGTCCCCCGCGCATTGGTGGCAAAAGCGCGGTAGTGAATTGGCGAGGCCGAGGGCAGTTGGTTGATCAGCGTGCGGTAGGTGCCGGTTGATCCGGTGACGCTGATCTTGGTTGGCAAGGCCATCCATGCAGCCTCGCTGGCCGGAAGCGAGGTGGCGTAGATAATGCCGCGGTCGCTGATCTGGGCATTGCCGTCCCATCCGACGAAGCTGTCGTAGACAAATGCGCGGTATGGCGCGGACTGCGGAAGACTGGTCACGGCGACTGACACCACACGCGTGCCGGTCGACACGTTTTGCGGGGCGATGGGCAGCAGGGTGTCGAAGATGTGCGGCTGCGGTGAGGCCGTGGCGTTCACATCAGCCGGACCGAGCGTGTATTCGCGGTCGGGCAGCGCTTCCCAAACGTCCTGACCGCCGACGGAGAGAACGTATTTGAAGCGCACCACATCGCCCGCGTTGCCAGTGATCGGAACGGCGACCGAGTAGAGCCCGTCGCCGTCGTTGTCCAAAAGGAAGTAGATCGGCTCCCACTGCGTGAAATCCCCGCGCACGCTCACGGTGGACGAGGGCGGAAAGAGGCCGTTGGCCATCGCCTCGTGCAGGCTCAGTTGGAAGGTGACCAGTCTGGCTGCCATCAGGCCCATCCCTCCCGGTATGCCGCATTGGCCGTGGCGGGGTCGCCGAGCATGTGGCGGTAAAGTTGTCCGAAGCTCAGGCTGTTGGCGGATTTGGTGGTCACGACAAAGCGCAGGCACCAGGCGAAGACGTAGATCGACTGCACGCCGGTGTTGGGATTCTGCGGTCCGCCGCACACGGTCTGCGCGTTGCCATCGGTCGAGGTGCCGACAAAGTTGTCGGGGTAGGGGCCCTCGAAGAGCGCTTCGTAAACGCCTGTCGCCTGTGGCACGCCGCGGAAGCGGATCCCGGCCGGATCGGGCAGGAAGGTGATGCCGGGCGGCAAGGCGCCGGTGCGGCGGAAGCGGGCGTTGACGAAATACTGCCCGTTGAAGCGCTGATCGACTTGGAATTCGGTGGCGATCGGATTGGTGTCCGCACCAATCAGGATCTTCGCGCGGATGACCTCGAGTCGGCCGCCGTAGAGCGACGGGGTGATGGCGGCGGTGCCCCCCTGTGGAACGCTCGTGGGCATGTTATTTGACGATGTCGGTGGCGACGCGCATTTGGAACGGGCGCGTGGTCAGGATTTGCGTTTGCGGTCCGGGGGCGCGGGAAGGTGTTTCGATTTCCAACTCGAACTCGCAGGTCACGTTGTTTTGCCGCACGAGGTCGGTTTCCAGTTCCTTGAGCCATGATTCCAGCCGCGGGAGTCCGGCCAGCGAGGCGTAAACAAAGGCGGAGGTGATGAAGTTGGTGCCCACGATCTCGGTGACGCGCCGGAAAGCGAGGGCATCGGTCTTGAGAAATGCCGGACCGGTGGTTCCGCGCAGGGCGAACTTCGCCATGACCAATGGCGGATTGGCCGCCACGCCTCCCATGGTGAAGTTAAGCTTCCAGACCAAGTCGTCGTTGATGCGCGCGGTGGCCACCGCGGGAGCCAGCACGGGCTCGGTTTGCGCGGCGGCGGGGTCGACGGCCGAAACGGTGAGAGTTTCCAAGTCGATCGTGACGGGGCGACTGACCTCGACCGAGGCCGGCTCGAAAACGCCGAGGGTGAAAGCCACCGGCGCGCTCCATCCATCGTTGTTGCGCGCCATGACGGTGAGATTCCAGATGCCCGGCGAGGTTCCGGCTCCGGTGAAGGTGCCCCGCAGGGAGTCGAAGAGAACTCCATGGGGCAATGTCTCGCTATTGCCCATGGCCCACTCGGCCGGGCTCTCGGTCGCGGTGAGTTGGAAGACAAACTCCTGGCCCACGCCGTAGACCAGAACGCTTTGGGTGCCGCTGACGACTGGGACAGGCATGGTTATTTGAGAATCTCGGGCTCGGGATAGGTTGCGTAGTAGGCGACAAAGCCGCGCGGGTCGCTTACCGCATTTTCGGTGTCAAAGCAGGAGAGCCGCACACGCAGGACAAACTCGTTGCCCAGCGGAAGTTGCTCGGTCATCGCCGCCACGGTCTTGCCGTAGCGGGCGACGGTGCCGGTCCAGAATTCGCCGTCCGGGCCGATGTCGCGGTAAAGGCCGACCTCGAAGCGATGGCGTCCGACCACATCGGTGATGTGGATCTGCTGATCGATCATGGGCGTGCGCCACGTGTAGCCAAGCAGGTTGGGGCCGACTGGCGCGGGCTGTTCGTCGGCCGAACGATCGCCGATTTCCCAGACCACGTTCCACACCGCATCGGTGTTGTTGTTGAAAAGCCGGAAGTCGAAGTCGCGCAGGAACGACCAGCGCTGGCGCAGGGGCAGGGAAACCGGCGTGAAGGCGAACGTGTAGAGCGGTCGCTCGAAATACTCGGGATAAAACGAGTTGGTCTGGCGATAGCGTCGCGCGCGATACCAGAAGCGACCATCGCTGGCGATGTGGCGGCCGGGTTGCACGCGCTGGGCCGGCCACGAACCGAATGCGGGCAAAGAAACGGCCGTGCCGGTGACGAGGATGGCGCTGTTGGCCTGCGGCGGGGGAAGAACCGGCGTTGTGGTCTGTCCGTTTTCCACAACCGGCGCGGCGTCGAATTCGGTGACCGTGGCATCGTGCACGGCCGGCAGCAGGCCCAAGGCCGGCGAGGGCAAGCGGTCGATTTTGTCGATTCCTCCGGTAATGATCATACGGTCACGTCGAGTTTGGTTTGCGGCATGATCA
>JBEDBL010000271.1:0-3192 GCA_041177245.1 Verrucomicrobiota bacterium | reverse complement strand
CGTTGGTGCGCAGCACGAGGTCATCCGCGTCGATACCGCCCACGCGCAAGCGCAGGGCGAGTCGCACGTTTTCCGCCGCGGTGAGATCCTCGTGGCTGATCGTGAATTGCGGAACATAACCGATCTGGGACGGAGGAAGGTCTTCCTCCTCGAGATCGCGGCCGTTCCAGTGCAGCGAGCCCTCACGGGTGTCCGCCATTCCGGCCACCGCGCGCATGAGCGTTGTCTTGCCGCTGCCGCTCGGACCGATCAGGGCGCACAACTCGCCGCGGCGGAAGGATGCAGAAATTTCGCAGAGCAGAGGAGGAGCCTCTTCGCCTCCGATCGCCACGGTCACGCGCTTCAGTTCGAGCATCGGCGCATATGCTTGTCGGGTCGGGGAAGTTGCACAAACAGGAAATCCCTAATCGCTCGGTGCCGATTCCTGCGTGACGGGCGCGCCCTCGGGGTTCATCAAATCCTCCGTCAGTTCCGTCGCGCTTGGCACAGTTTGTCCTTCGGGCGCGGTCTCGGTGCTTCCTTCCGCGGTGGTTTCCTCGGGCTTTTTATCCACTGGCGGTTTGTAGTCCTTGAGCAGAGAGGCGAGCGTCTGGCCGATGACGGGCGCGGCATTGACGCCGCCAGCCAAGCTTTCGCCCGGATCGCCTTCGATCACGGCGGCGAAAGAGTAGAGAGGGTCCTCGGACGGGGCGAACCCTGTGAACCATGCCGCATTGCGGCGCTTGCTCACCGGGCCCCACTGGGCGGTGCCGGTCTTGCCCGCGACCTTGACACCTTTGACCGTGGCCGCCCGTTGCCCTGTTCCCTCGGTTGTGACCATGACGAGACCCTTCTTGAGATCGGCGAGGTGCTCCTCGGTCATTCCCAGCTCCGCGCGGATGCGATCGGGGTAGGCGGAGACGACGCGGTTGTCGATGCTTTGCACCTGTTTGACCAACCTTGTTTGATGGAATTTTCCTCCCGCGGCGATCACTCCCATGGCTTGCGCCATCTGCAGCGGAGTAACGAGAATATCTCCCTGTCCGATGCTCATGTTCGCGATGTCGCCTTGCAGGATTTTGCGCCGGTGCACCTTGAGCATGTATTCGTCGGTGGGGATGTTCCCGCTCGCTTCGGCTTCGAGGGGGATTCCCGTGCGGCGGCCCAAACCGAGCGCATGCGCCCATTCGATGATCGGTTGCGCGCCGATTTTCAAACCCACCTGATAAAACCACGTGTTGCAGGACTGCGCCAAAGCCTGTGCCAGTGTGATTCTGCCCGAATTGCCGGAGCTGTGGTTTCGGAAATAAAAATTGCCGACCTGCAAGCCCGGGGGACAACTGATCCTCGACTTGGCGTCAATTTCGCCGCTCTCCAACGCGGCGAGACCGACAAAGGTCTTGAAAGTGGAGCCGGGCGGATAAGCCGACCGGAAGGCACGGGGATAGAGCGGGGCCGAAGGATCCTTGTTCAGCTTTTCGAAAACTTCGGGTCGCACGATAGGGATGAATGCGTTCGGGTCGAAGGAAGGTCTCGAGGCCATGCCCAAGATCTCACCACTCTGCGGTTCGATCACCACGACGGCACCACGCCGGCCGGAAGCAGCGAGCGCATCCTCGCAGGCTTTCTGCACTTTGAGGTCGAGTGTGGTGATGATGTTGTAACCTGGGACCGGGGCGGTGATGGTCTTCTCCTGCGTGCGGCGCCCCTCTGCATTCAGGGTGATGTTGAACACGCCACTCGTTCCGCGCAGTTCGTTGTCGAATATTTTCTCCAGTCCCTCGCGCCCTTCGACCTCCGGGAAGATGAAGTCGCGGTTCTCGATCGGTTTGACCGAAAGGGGAGCTTGGCGCCCGACATAGCCGACGATGTGTCCGGCGAGCGCGTTGAGCGGGTAGTGGCGGACGTAGCTGGGCTGGAGGAAAAGGCCCGTGCCGAGACCCCGACTCACCGCAGCGATCTGCTCCGGTGCCAGATCCTCGGCGAGAAAAAGAGGCAGGATGCCGCGGTTCTTATAGTGTTGGACAATGACCGTATCGGTGACGTCGAACTTCCGGCCCAGCAACTTTTCGGCGGTCAGGATCTGGCTGCGCGCGAACGTGATTGCTTGGCTGTCTGTGAAGTCAAGCGGTGTGGGAAATTTGAGGCCGAGATTGTAGGACACGCGGCTTTGGGCCAGAGGGGCGCCGTTGCGGTCCGTGATTTGTCCCCTCGGTGCGGGAATGCCCAGCAGGTAGATCCGTGCCTGCTTCTGGGTTTCCCACGTGGGCCGAGGCACCTCGACGAGATCGGTCAGGCGCGATTCGGCAAAGAGCGGCGTCAGGGCGAGGGCGGACGCAAGGACGGCGAAATGGAACTTGGCGGACACTTGGAGTCGGCCAATCAACACTCTGCGGTGGCAGCTTGCAAGTCAGGTCCGCACCGCGCGGGGCACGGTGATATGGGGCGGCTTGAGATAAATCGGCTGGAGCGCATCCGGTTCGAGCGGCGGCAGCCCAGGGGCAAGCAAAGCCAATACCGAGGCATCCGGCTGCGCTTCGGGCAAATGTTCCAAGCATGCCAAAGGTCCGACGCGGAGGGCAGCAGCTCCGTCTTTTTCCGCGGACTCGGCGGCCGCTGCGTAGTCGAGCAGGACGACCTCGCCGCATAGGCTGCGGTCGCGGACTTCCGCGCGGTAAGCACGGCCTCCGCGTGCATCGCCATAGACGAAAAAGTGGTTGTCGCGAACCTCTAGAATGCATGGCGATGGCGAGGAACACAGGCGAGCTCCGGTCGATAGCTGCATCGAGATGGTCAGCGCGCAGGAGGCCCGAAGGCCGTTGTAAGATCCGGGCCCGACGCCGACTGCGATGAGTTCGACGCCGAGCCATGAGTTCCTCATCGCCTCGAGCGCGGCGAAAACGCCCGCACCGCGTCCGCGCTCGCAAGCGAAATACCGTTGGTCGATAACCCGTCCGCCGGTTGCCACGGCCGCGCTGCCGCGGGCCGATGAAAGATCAATGGCCAGAACCTTCATGGTGTGATCGTGATGGTGCGGCGGCCTTCGCCAGCGTGCGCAATACGGACATGAACCGCGTTTTGGGGAAGAAGTTCGGGAAAACGGTCCGCCCATTCTATGACCAGCAAGCCGTCCGGCGCCTCCAGTTCATCATGCACCGCCGACCAGATCTCTGCGGCGTCGTCGGCGCGGTAAAGGTCGAGGTGGCGCAGTAT
>JBEDBL010000270.1:0-3206 GCA_041177245.1 Verrucomicrobiota bacterium | reverse complement strand
AAGCACGGGCGGATCCTTGAGCAGGGCGCGGGCGATGGAGACACGTTGTTTTTCCCCGACGCTCAAGCGCACGCCGCGCTCGCCGACTTCGGTGTCCAATTTTTTCGGCAATCGTTCGACGAAGCCGGCCGCATTGGCGGCGCGCAGCGCGGCCCAGAGTTCCTCGTCGGTGGCATCCGCTTTGCCGAAGCGGAGGTTGTCCGCCACGGTTCCGTTGAAAAGAAAGCTTTCCTGCGAGACGAGCCCGACGACGCAGCGCAGATCGCTTTTGGAAAATTCGCGAATGTCGCGTCCGTCGAGCGTGACCGATCCGTCTTTCCACTCGTAGAAGCGCATGAGAAGCCCGACGAGCGAGGACTTGCCTGCGCCGGTGGGACCGACCAGCGCCACGGTCTCGCCTGGTTTGGCGACAAGATCGATCTCATGCAGCACATCCGTGCCATCGCCGTAGGCGAAGTTCACTTTGTCGAAACGTATTTCCCCGCGCACGGGCGAGGGGACGGGCGAACGTCCGGCATCGGGCTCGGGTGTCGCGTCGAGGATGTCGAAGACGCGTTTGCCCGCGGCGCGTCCGGCTTGGAGGATTTGGTTGAGTTGATGGAGTCGGCCAACCGGTTCGTAGAGGAAGCGGACGAGCACGAGGAAGGCGACGAGCACGCCGAGGTCGAGTTGCCCGTGGAGCGAGGCCCATCCGCCGTAGCCGAGGACAACGAGGCTGCCGAGCGAGGAGAGCAGATTCATTCCCGGGCTGTAAAAGGCCCAGGCGCGCATGACGACGAGAGTGGTTTGGCGGAGCTTTTCGCTGAATGCGTTGAAGCGCCGGTGTTCGGCGCCCTCCCGCGCGTAGCCTTTGATCTGCCGGATGCCGTCGAGGTTGTCGTGGAGGAGCGAATTGAGGTCGGAAGCCGCGGTGCGCTGCTCGCTGTAACGTTTGCCCGCGGTAAGCGTGTAAGCCATCGCGCCGGCGATGAGGAACGGAACGGGGGTGAGCGCGCAAAGCGCGAGCGGCGGACTCCACCAGAACATGAGGGTGAGCACCACGGTGATTTGCAGGACGGCGACCGCGCCCTGCTCGATGCCGTCGATGAGGACGCGTTCCACGTTGTTCACGTCCTCGACGACGCGCGTCATGATGTCGCCGGTGGCGCGGTGGTCGAACCACGCGAGCGGCAGAGATTGCAGGCGCGCGTAAAGATCGCTGCGCAGGTCGAAGAGGACTTTCTGCTCGAAGGTGTTGTTGAGCAGGATGCGCAGGGTGTTGAGCCCGTCCTGGGCAACGAATCCGAACGCCGCCAGCGCGATCATCGGCCAGAGCGCGTCCGCGTTTCCGCCGCGCAGGACGTCGTCGACGATGCGCTGCGTCACGACGGGAAAGACGATGACCATGACCGACGAACCCAGCGCGCAGACCAAAGTCGCCGCGGCGAGCAGCGGGTAGCGGCGCAGGTAGGTGAAGACGCGGGCGATGATGCGGGGACGTTCGGTCGGCATGGGGGAAAGAGGATAGGAGGTTCCGGGTGGATCGGCCAGTTGTTGCTCCCGGTGCTCGATAAAGAAAACCGCAGAAGGCGCAGAGGCGAACGGGGAAAAGCGGACACGCCTGGAGGTCGAGCGTCCTCGCGAGCCGCGTCGGCCGGGGACGGCCGACCTCCAGCGGACCGCTGATTTTATTTCAGCCGGTAGTAGGTCAGGCGGATGCTTTCGGCGTTCGGATAGAAAGCGAGCATGTCCTCGATCGTGGTGAAAATGAAAGGCGCGGCGAGCGACGGTCCGTGTTTGCTGAAGACGATGTTGTCCGCGATGTAAACAGCCGAATGGATGGAAGAGGCGTCGGGAAGGGTGAGCAGCACGATGTCGCCGAACTGCGGTTGTCCCCCGACTTCCTTGTAGTTTTGGCGCAGCGCTTTGGTGACCCCTTCGACGGTTTGCAACGAATCATCGGGCTGGCCTTGTTTGAAAAAGTTGAAGCTCGACCAGTGGCAGTCGGGGCTGATGTCTTTGCCGGGCAGGGGATCGGGGAAGCGGTAGAGCCGTCCCCGGGCGAAGACAGGCAGCATGTTGGAGAAACCGATGGTTCCGCCGCCCGCCTCGCTCAGGGCCTCGAGGATCGGTTCCACTTTTTCGCGGCGTCCGTTCACACCGTAATAGGCCACCAGATCGTCGACTTTGTCTCCGGATGGCACATGCAGGGTGAGAACGACGGAGGATTTGTGGGTGAGTTGGGCCAAGAGTTCCAGCTTGGTGGCGGGCGACGCGATTTTGTCTGCCACGATGTTGTAGTCCGAGAAAAACAAACCCGATCCGCGTCGCCACATCAGACTCTTCACTTCGGCGATCAAATCCGGAGGAAGTTTGGCCGCGTCCAGCCACGCGTCGAGGTGCAACTCGGTGGTGCGGAAGGGTTCCACCTGCGCGAAATTTTCCGGTATGGCAGCCAGTTTGTCATAAAGATTCGAACGGACGTCCACCGCAAGCGAACGAACGAGATCCTCCGGCGGAAGCGCCGCAAGCAGATCGGCGTTCCCGTTCACCGGCTGCAAAGTCGGAAGAATCCGCGAGATTTGTTCGGGCGTGAGTCCCGCTCCGCGGAGGAATGCGGAAACTTGGTCCGGTGTGCGCGCACGGACATACCAACGGCCGTCGCCCAACCTGAAATTCACGGTGAGCAGACTTGCCGGCGCTTCGATGAGAATAGGTTGCGCGGTAATTTTGCCCCACGGCCCGGGCTGCAGCTCGTAAGTCGTGCCGATCGATCCGGGCGGTTTGCCGAAAAGTTTCTTCGCGCTCCAAACGGAACCGGCGACGATCAAGGCGAGGGCGCAAGACGCGAACAGCGTGTTGAGCATCGTTCGTCGGGAGAGTCGAACAGCCACGAAGGAACGTCCCGAGGGAGAACCGAAAGATACGACTGGCTTTGGTTGTGCGTTGGGCATGGAGACCGATGGCAACAGCGGCCCGTGGAGGGGTGAGGTCCCTGTGACTAATCCCTAACGAAACGCAGGTTGCTTGGGATGCAAGGTGTTTTTAAGCGCGGCGCAAATCTTTACAGTAAGCTACGCGCTGACTTCGCTGTCGAAAATTGCCCAGCTTCGTCCGCGGCCTTCCTGCGCTTTTTTGCCCACCAGCCACGGCAATGGTTGCTGGGCCGTTACTCGAGATCCGAGTTGGCACGGCAGTTGCTTATTCCTTTTTTCCGGCAACTTGCC
>JBEDBL010000269.1:0-3255 GCA_041177245.1 Verrucomicrobiota bacterium | reverse complement strand
CGTCCGCGCGCGAAAATTTCCGCGACAGCGCGTGCAGTCTTTCTTTCGAGGCAAGCAGCACGAGGAGCGAAACGGCGAGAACAACCGCGGTTTTCACCTGTCCGTAAAGGACGAGACCACCGAGCAGATAGGTGGCGAGTCCGACCGCACCGGTAGTCAAGCCGGCCTCGCGCTCGCTCACGGCGCGGCGGTAAGTGGTCAGCGCGATCAGGGCGAACATACCCGCGAAGCCGAGAAGGAAAAACGCGGGATGCTGTGTTTGCGAAAACCACGCGCAAAGCGTCCCGAGCATGGCCCAAACGGCGAAGGTGCGTGCACCGGCCAAGGCTTCGGATTTGGGCTTTTCCCGCTCACCGCTCCACTGGCGTTCGAGGCCGAGAAGCGCGCCGAGAGACGCGCTGACCAGCAGAGCCTTGAGCAACTCCGGCATGGCTTCAGTCTAAATCCTCCGCGTGCCGCGGCAATACGCGCGTCATACCCCGGCGTCAACCGGGAGCCTCGCGCGTCGCGGCGGCCGGGT
Source organism: Verrucomicrobiota bacterium (assembly GCA_041177245.1). Lineage (GTDB taxonomy): Bacteria > Verrucomicrobiota > Verrucomicrobiia > Chthoniobacterales > JACTMZ01 > JACTMZ01. The sequence continues at coordinate 2,735 of JBEDBL010000269.1, read as the reverse complement.
GGGCTCCGGTTCCGTCTGTTGCGGGACATTTCCCCCGTCATCCCCGCCCTCGCGTTCGTGCGGATCGAACAGGTGATCCCACGCGATGAAAATCGCCTTGGAGTGGCGGGCAAAGAGGATGTTGAAGAGAATCACGGGTGCGACCACCGAGGCGATGAGAGTCCAGACCGGCCAGTCGTAGAACCATTCGAATACGAGGTAAAGCGCGAGCCCGAGCAGCGCGGCGACCCCGTAATTGATGGCCCACACGGAGAGGAGAAAGTAGCCCGGCTCGCGATCGTAGGCGTAGCCGCAGCGCGGACACCCGTCGAGCGGTGTGAACCAGTCGCTCATGCCGCGCGTGCGGGCGAGTGGCGGAAAAATCGGGCGTGTCCCACAGACCGGACAACGCAGGAGCATGGCCCGCTTGAAATAATCTCGGGCCTTGGGCCAGGTGATCTCGCCGCTCACGCCATGTTTTTACGCCCGGCGGTCGCCACGGTCAAAGCCGCAGCGCCAACGAACTGGTGCGGGACGCGATCAGAAAAGAATTGTCCGCGCGCCGCGGCGGCCGCGTTTCCCCCCTCGGGGAATTTTTCGGGTCGGTGGATGCCGCCCCGCCCGCACCGACCAACGCCGCAGTGCGTGCCGCCATGCGCGGCCGGCGAGCGCCTCATGGAAGCCGTCGAAAGAAAACCGATCATCTGACGATTCGATCTCCAAGGCCATGCTGCCGAGGTGCTTTGGCTGATGTGCAAATATGCCGATCCTCCCATGGATCTCGCCGACGCTTGCCTTGTGCAGCTGTATTCTTCCTTCCGGCCGGGAACGGCGAAGATCATCACGGTCGACCGTCTTGATTTCAGTGTTTACCGGACGCGTGAGGGAAGGCGGGTGGACTGCCTTTTTCCCGACAGGAAATAGTCGCAACCTGCGGTTTCAGGCCGCGCGGCGGGACACGCGTTGCACGAAGGCGGCCATGCGTTCCATGGCGATCTTGATCTGCTCGAGCGATGTCGCGTAGCTGCAGCGCACGAATCCTTCGCCCGAAGTTCCGAAGGCTGTCCCCGGAACCACAGCGACTTTTTCCTCCTCGAGCAGGCGCATGGCGAAGTCGCGACTGGTGAGTCCGGTCGATCGGATCTCCGGGAAAACATAGAACGCGCCCTTGGGCAAGTGGCACCGCAGTCCCATGTCATTGAGGGCGGAGACGATGAAGTTGCGCCGCATCTCGTATTTCTCGCGCATGTGGGCCACCGCAGGCTCGCCGTGCTCGAGCGCCTCGATGGCCGCATCCTGCGCCATGATCGGTGCGCAGAGGATGGCGTATTGATGGATCTTCATCATCGCCTCGATGAGAGGGCGCGGTGCGCAGGCATAGCCGATGCGGAAGCCGGTCATGGCCCAGCCTTTGCTCAGCCCGTGGAGAAATACCGTGCGCTCGCGCATGCCGGGTAGCGATGCGATGGAAACATGCTCCACGCCATCGTAGGTCAGCTCCGCGTAGATCTCGTCCGAAAGAACGATCAGATCGTGTTTGACGCAGACTTCGGCGATTTCCTGCAGCGCCTCGCGCGGCATGGTCGCGCCGGTCGGGTTGGTCGGAAAATTGAGCATGAGAACCTTCGACTTAGGGGTGATCCGCTTTTCCAATTCATCCGCGCGCAGTCGGAAGTCGTCCTTCTCGTGCACCGGCACGGCGACCGGCGTGCCGTGGGCCAAAACCACGCTCGGACTGTAGCTCACATAGCAGGGCTCATGGTAAAGCACCTCGTCGCCGGGATTGACCAGCGCGCGCAGGGCGATGTCGATCGCCTCGGACACACCGACGGAAACGAGCACCTCAGAAGGCGCATGATACATCACGCCAAAATGGCTCGCGACGTAGTTGGCGATTGCTTCGCGCAGCTTCGGCAGGCCGAGATTGGAGGTGTAGCCGGTGCGTCCTTTTTCCAGCGAGAAGAGCGCGGCCTCGCGAATATGCCAAGGCGTGGCGAAATCTGGTTCGCCGATGCCCAGCGAAATGACGTCGTGCATCGATTGCACAATCTCGAAGAAGTCACGGATACCGGACCGCGGGATGTCGCGCACGTGCGCGGCGATTTTGTCGTCCATGGCGTTACGAGATTACGGGCTGACCGCGAGACGGTCCTCCGGCGTGTCGCCGACCAGCAGCGCGCCGTTTTCCTTGTAGGTCTTGAGGCGGAAATGCGTCGCGGTGGAAATGACCGGCTCTAGCGTGCTCAGCTTTTCCGAAACGAAACTCGCCACCTCGCGCAGGCTGCCGCCTTGCACCACAACCATGAGATCATAGCCGCCGCTCATCAGGTAACAGCTGACCACCTGATCGAACTTGGCGATGCGCTCGGCGATGCGGTCGAACCCGCCGCCGCGCTCCGGCGTGATGCGCACTTCGATCAGGGCGGTCACGGTGTTTTTGTCGAGGCGCTCGCGGTCGACGATGGCTTGGTAGCCGCGGATGACCCCGCTTTTTTCCAGTTCAGCGATGCGGCGGTTGACCTCCTCGAGCGGAATGTTCAGTTGGCGGGCAAGGTCCTCGCGCGAGGCAACGGCGTCTTGCTGCAAGAGTCGGAGAAGCGTTTCCATGGTGAAAATCGGGCCGCAACTATGCCCGGATGGGCCCTGACAGGCAAGGAACCGCGAGGCTTGCGCTTGCCAAAACGCCCTTTCCCCTCTTATTTGGTGGTTCCTGTCGCGCCGAAGTAGCTCAGTTGGTAGAGCAGCGCATTCGTAAT
>JBEDBL010000268.1:0-3269 GCA_041177245.1 Verrucomicrobiota bacterium | reverse complement strand
CTCTTGTCGTGAATACGAACCTCGGCGGCGACAACTGCCATCGCGGCATCGTCGTCGGTGCGCTGGTCGGAGCGGGTGGAGCGGCGATCCCTGCACGCTGGGAAAATGCGCTCGCGGCCCGCGCAGCGCTGACATGAGGCTTCCTCTTTTCCTGCTCCCTTTGCTCTTCGCGGCATGCGTCACCGCGCCGGAAATCCCGCCGGATATCCGCAAGGAAACGCATCGTCTCCGGGTTGGGGGTGAGTTGTTCCCGGTCGATTTTTACTTCGCTTCCGGGAACGATCCCCGTCCCTTGGCTGTGATTGTGCACGGCTTTCTCGTCAACAAGGACCGTATGGCGCACTGGGGTGTGATCCTCGCCCGCGAGGGCTTTGTCGCGGCCGTGCCGACCAATCCGACTTTGGCGAATGATAAACGCAACACGTCGGCCCTTGTCGGTCTCGCCCGCGCGGGCCGCGCGGGCCGATGGCCCGTTCCCGTGTGCTCCGACGGCCGTCTCGCGCTTGTCGGATTCTCGCGCGGCGGATTCGAAACACTTCTGGCCGCCGCCGAGCTCGGCGACGCAGTCGATGTCTGGATCGGGCTCGATCCGGTCGATCGCAACAGCCACGGCCGGGCCGCGGCTCGAAAAGCGGGCATGCCCGGTCTCGCGCTTCTCGCCGACCCCGCGCCGCTCAATGCCGACGGCAATGCGCAGCGCATGCTTGCGCACTATGCCGGCCCGCTCGAGGTGGTGCGCATCCCGGACACCGGACACCTCGATGCGGAGTCACCGCGAAGCGACGGGAAATTCGCCCTTTTTAAAGACAGGGTGCTCGGGTTTTTGGCACGGTGGATTCCGCGCGGATGATGCGCTTTTTGACTGTCTGCATGACAAAAAGCTTTTCCTCGCGGCGAGACTATTCCGAAATTGCCGCCATGAAATCCCCCCGCATCCGCCTCGTTACCACCCAAGCCGTCGCCCTCGCTCTTGCCCTGTCTTTGTTCGCTGTCGAACGCGCGCACGCTTGCTCGCGTGCCACGTGGCTCGGGAAGGATGGCGCGGTGATCACCGGACGTTCGATGGATTGGCCGTATGATTTCAACACCCATTTCTACGTTATTCCCCGCGGGCAAAAGAACGTCGGACTCCCGGGCGGACACGAGTGGACGAGCAAATACGGCACGGTGGTGCTCGCCGGAGCGATGAATCCGGGCGGACCCATCAACGGCGCCTTCGACGGCATGAACGAAAAGGGGCTCGGCGCGAATATGCTCTACCTTGCCGAGACTGATTTCGGCCCCGAGCCCGGTAATGACAAACCGCGCATCTCGTGGGCGGCTTGGTTGCAATACATCCTTTCCAATTACGCCACCGTGGCCGAAGCGGTTGAGGCAATGAACGACAACCCGGTTTATTTCGTGCCCTGCAACTTCGGACCCGGCGGCGCGGCGCACCCGTCGGTGCATCTCTCGCTCACGGATCCCACCGGCGACTCCGCAATCATGGAATATCTCGATGGCAAAGTGGTCATCCACCACGACCGCAAATACCAGGTGATGACGAACAGCCCGGTTTACGAAAAGCAACTCACGCTGAATGATTATTGGTCGCGGATGGACGGCGCGAAGTTCCTTCCCGGTTCGCACCAGAGCGAGGACCGCTTCGTGCGCGCGTCCTATTATCTCAATCGCATGGGCACGGACGCCACCGATGCCCGGCGCCAGATCGCCGGCGTCTTCAGTGTGATGCGCAACATCTCCGTGCCTTGGGGCGCGGCGGATCCCCTGCATCCCAACATTGCGCCGACCTACTGGCGTTCCGCCCTCGACCACGGACGCAAGGACTACTACTTTGAGTCGGCCCTGAGCCCCTATGTCGTCATGCTTGATCTCGATAAAATCGATTTTGCCCCGGGATCCGGCGTGCGCAGCGCGGCGCTCGAGAGTCCGGAAGGGCTCAATCTGCAGGGCAACATCAACGATGCTCTCAAGCCGTCCGACCCCATCGCTTACCTCGCGCCGTAATAGCGCGAACCCGTCCGCCTAGGAAAGCCTACGCAGGATTTCCTTTTCCTCGGCTTCGAGTTCTGCGGGAAATTTGCTCCCGATTTCGGCGAAAAAGGCTTCGTTGGACTGCGCCTGTTCGGCGAGCGTCGCGGGGTTTTCCGCCATGAGTTGCTCGAAACGTTTTTCCGGATAGTCCAATCCACTCCAATCCAGATCGCCGTGGCGCGGCACGATGCCGAGCGCGCTTTCGCGGCCTTCGGCCGTCCCGCGGCAGCGTCCGATGATCCAGAGCAGCACACGGAGATTTTCCCCGAAGCCCGGCCAGAAAAATTTTCCATTGCCGTCCTTGCGGAACCAATTGACGTGGAAAATGCGCGGTTTGTGCGCGCCGAACTTCGCGCCCATGTCGAGCCAATGGCGGAAGTAATCGCCGATATGGTAGCCGCAGAAAGGCAACATCGCCATCGGGTCGCGTCGCAAAGCACCGACCTGACCTTCGGCCGCCGCGGTTTGCTCGGAGGATAGCGTCGCCCCGGCGAAAGTACCGTGGTTCCAGTCGCGCGTCTCGAAGACGAGCGGAATCTCGTTCATGCGGCGACCGCCGAAGATGATCGCGTCGATCGGGACGCCGTCCGGGTTTTCCCAATCGGTATCGATGGACGGGCAGTTGCGCGCGGGCGCGGTGAAGCGCGAATTCGGATGTGAGGAAGGCTTGCCGCAGCCCGGAGTCCAATCTTCCCCGAGCCAGCTGATCAGGTGCGCGGGCGGTTCGTCCGTCATGCCCTCCCACCACACATCGCCGTCGTCGGTCAGTGCCACATTGGTAAAAATGCTGTCCTTGCGGCACGAATCCATGGCGTTGGGATTCGTCCGGCGGGAGGTTCCCGGCGCCACGCCGAACCACCCCGCTTCGGGATTGATCGCGCGCGGTTTGCCGTCGGGCCCGGCCACGATCCATGCGATGTCGTCACCCACCGTGGTGACTTTGCAGTCTTTGAGCGCGTCGGGCGGGACGAGCATGGCGAAGTTGGTTTTGCCGCAGGCGCTGGGGAAGGCGGCCGTCACGTAGCTTTTTTTCCCGTCCGGAGTCTCGATGCCGAGGATGAGCATGTGCTCGGCCATCCATCCCTCGTCGCGTCCGATGGCCGAGGCGATGCGCAGGGCGAGGCATTTTTTACCGAGAAGCGCGTTGCCGCCGTAGCCGCTGCCGTAGCTCATGATGAGCCGGTCTTCGGGAAAATGCGCGATGGTGGTGTTTTCCGGATCGCAGGGCCAGGGGA
>JBEDBL010000267.1:0-3282 GCA_041177245.1 Verrucomicrobiota bacterium | reverse complement strand
GACCGAATCGTAGCTGGTGCTGAAGCTGCCGACGCTCGACGCGGAGAAATCCGTGGCCACGGCTGCACTGACCAGGGCCGCTTGCGAGGCCATGCCAAGTCCGACGTAGGTGTATTGCGCGCCATTGGTTCCCGCGACGTAGCCGCTGCCGGCCAAAACATGCCCGACCATGGTGGCATGAAAATCGAGTTGATTGAGCGAGTTGGTGTTGGTGAACGCGGTAAGCTCGGTCGTCGCATTGCTCGGACGCACGAAGGCTTCGTGCCCATACCAAACAAGCCCGCTCTCCACATTGGCGATTACCGTGCTGGCTCCCTGGTAACCCGCATTGAAGTAATCGCGCCAACCGACCAAGTCGTTGACAAATGTGAGCGACTGGAAGGCGCCACCCACGTAAGGGCCGGTGTAAAAGTCGCCGGACGGTGCACCGGGCGATACAGGCACCGAAGACAGATCCTCGTCGGCCAAGACAATTGCCGGAAACGCAAAAGGCGAGACCGCGCAAAGCAAGACAAGGACTTTGGTTAAGGCATTCGACATGATTGAGCCGGGCAAACAGGGATATTAACCTACTCTGCCGCAGGACTCAAACAGCACACTGGCGCTCAAGAAACAAAAGCCCGCGCAATCTCTGACGCCACGCGCGCATTGTTTTTCACCAGTGCGATGTTGGCTTTGAGCGAGCGGCCCGCGGTGGCTTTGACAATTGCGGGAAGCAGGAACGGGGTGACATCTTTGCCGCGGATGCCGAGCCGGGCGGCCTCGGCCAAAGCCGCCGCGATGACCGGTTCGATTTCGGCCGCGGGGATTTCATCCGCTTCCGGAATCGTGTTGGCCACGACCACCGCACCGCGCAAACCGAGGTCCCATTTGGCGTGCATGATGGCGGCGACTTCTTTCGGCGTATCCGCACGCATCGGAACCTTCAGTCCGCTGGATCGCGAATAGAACGCGGGAAATTCATCAGTGCCGTAGCCAACGACGGGGACGCCGTCCGTTTCGAGCCGCTCGAGGGTGAGCGGAAGATCGAGGATCGCTTTGGCACCCGCGGTGACCAACGCGACATTGCTTTGCGTCATTTCGGTGAGGTCGGCCGAGATGTCGAAGTTCTCCCCCGCCCCGCGGTGCACGCCGCCCATGCCGCCGGTGGCAAACACCGGAATTCCCGCCATGGCCGCGATGCGCATGGTCGAGGCAACGGTCGTAGCGCCATCGAGCCCGCGACCGACAACAAAGGGCAAGTCGCGCACGGAGACTTTTATAATGTTCGGCCCTTCTTTTCCGAAGCGCTCGATCTCGTTGTGCGAAAGCCCCGCCTTCAATTTTCCGCCAATCACCGCGATGGTCGCCGGAATTGCCCCGTGGTCGCGGACCACCTGCTCGACGGCGAGCGCGGTCTCCACATTGGCCGGATAGGCCATGCCGTGGGCGATGATCGTGGATTCAAGAGCGACGACCGGCTGGTGTGCCGCGAGCGCGGACGAGACTTCGGGTGAGAGGGATACTTTCATGGAGTTAGCATTACCTGTATACCCTGCCGCTTCACCAAACCTCAACCGCGAGACCAGGCACGCGGGAGAATTCCGCCGTGTTTCTCGTTACCAAAGTGCACGATGAAGCGCGGGCAGTGGCCGCAATAATCATGTCATTTGCCCCGATTGGCGTCCCGGATTTTTGCAATGCCGACCGGATGTCGGCCCAGTGCACGCACGCATCACCGCCGAACGGCAACAGGCGAAGAGGAGAGAGAAACTTGTCGACTGCCGCGCGATTCTCGCGGGGGCGGGAGCTCAAAACCGCACCGAAGAGCAACTCCGCGCGCACCATTTCCGGGACCGCATAATCCTTGGGGCTTCCTTCGAGGTAACTCGCGGCAAGATTTGCATCTTTGCCGCGAAGCAAATCGACGATGATATTCGTATCGAGCGCGCGGATCATTCGAAGCGAACCGCTTGGTCCTGCCCGAGCGCGCTTTCGGCAGGTGCGGCAAAGGTTTCGTCATGGATGCTGCCGAGAACCGCACTGTAATCCGCGGGCCACTCCGGCGCTCCGGCTGCGGCCAGCAGCTTGCCACGCGCCCATCTCGAGAGGGAAAGAGCCTCCCGCTTCGCTGCCTTGGCAATAACTTTGGCAGAAGGCTCGTCTACATAGATGTTGAGGTGCGGCATAAGGAGAATTTAGATCAAGACAAATCTACTTGCAAGTATACTTTTTTATTCTCTCAGGGTGCGCCGTGCGGAGGCCACTGCGGAGGTAATATCATCAGCCTTAAGCCAACCGGAGACGATGACAATTCGTTGCGCGCCGGCGGTGATCACTTCTGCGAGGTTTTCGTTTTTGATGCCGCCGATGCAGAAAATCGGAAGGGAAAAATCTTTGTGTACGGCGGGGATTTCGCCGAGGCCGATGGCCGGTCGGCCGGGTTTGGTCGGGGTGGCGAAGAGCGGACCGAATCCTATGTAATCAGCCCCCTCCTCCGCGGCGGCGCGGGCTTGGGCGAGACTGTGCGTTGATTTTCCGATGATAACCGGACGCCCTGCGGCGGCACGGGCATCGTCCACCGAGAGATCATCTTGTCCGACATGCGCGCCCTCGGCGGGCACGTCACGGAGCAAGTGGGGATAATCATTGAGGATGAATGGAACGCCGAGCGGAGACGTCAACGCGTGGATTTCTTCGGCCAGTCCGGCGACGATGGATTCGGGCGAGTCTTTGGCGCGGAGTTGCAGGATATCTACGCCGCCTTCCAGAAGGCGCTCCGCCGCGACAGGCGCGGTGTCGGCCGAGAGATACCCTAGATCGACGATGCCGTAGAGTCTGGCATCCGCCAGAGTGCTCACTTTTTCTTTTTGCCGCCGCGCTCCGCGAGCATGCGTTCGAGGAAACCGGTGTCGTATTTGCCGGCGATGAAATCCTTGTTCTGCATGATCTCGAGTTGCAGCGGGATGGTCGTCTTGATGCCGGTGATCATGTATTCGCCAAGCGCGCGGCGCATGCGGGCGATGGCCTGTTCGCGCGTGGAAGCGTGAACGATCAGCTTGGCGATCATCGAGTCGTAGTTGGGCGGGATCGGGTAACCGGCGTAGGCGTGCGAGTCGATGCGCACACCGCGTCCACCCGGCGCGTAGTAAAGGTCGATCGTTCCCGGGCTGGGCGTGAAATTGTTCTCCGGATCCTCGGCGTTGATGCGGCACTCGATGGAATGATGCCGCGGCACCGCATTGAGCACGTGATGCGAAAGCGGCTGGCCGGAGGCGATCTGGAGCTGCTGCTTGACCAGGT
>JBEDBL010000266.1:0-3294 GCA_041177245.1 Verrucomicrobiota bacterium | reverse complement strand
GCTGTCTGCTCTTCGGTGCCTGCGTTGCGAAAAACCGGACCGATTTCGAACAACCGGACCCCGTCGGCGCCGTGACGCATGTTGCGGGCGAGCGCATCGAGCAGTCCGGACAACAACACCGGACGCAGCAAAGCCTGGTCGGCGCCCAGCGGATTGCGGATCGCCACCGCATGGTCGGCGGTGACCCCGGCGCGATGCAGAGCCTCCGGAGAAACGAAGTGCGATGTCCGCGCCTCGCTGAACCCCTGCGCCCGCAGGCGCTCGCGCAGCTTTTCCGCATTATCGTGACGCAAGTCCGCCACACCTGCATCCGCCGGGAAACCGCGCAGCCGCGAAGGCACGCGCTCGATTCCGGCGATGCGGACCACCTCTTCGATCAAGTCAACTTCGCGGGTCAAATCCGGACGAAATCCCGGCACCGCCCACGTATCGCCGGATTTGGCCAAGCCGAGACGCTGCAAAATGCCGCCGATTTCGTCGTCTCCGATCTCACACCCGAGCAGCGCGCGGCAACAGTTGTTGTCAAAAGATATCGACGCACCGGATCCGGGAGACTGCCCCGCCACCAGCACCTCAGCGTCGGCCGTGCCTCCCGCCGTTTGCAAAATCAATTCGGTCGCCCGCGCCGAAGCGGCAAGCACTCCCACAGGATCGACGCGCCGCTCGAAGCGGTAACTCGAATCGGTGGAAATCCCCGACTCGCGTGAAGTCTTGCGCACACGCGAAGACTCGAACCATGCGCTTTCGAGCAAAATGTCGGTGGTTGCACCGCTCACGCCGGTGTCAGACCCGCCCATCACTCCGGCCAAGGCCACCGCTTTCTTCGCATCGGCAATGACCAAATCGTGCGAGCGCAGCTTGAGGTCCGATCCGTCCAAAGCGGCAAGCCCCTCACCCTCGCTCGCAGTGCGCACGACAATCCCGCCCTCGAGTTTGGCCAGATCGAACGCGTGCAACGGCTGACCAGTTTCCATCAGAACGTAATTGGTCACGTCGACCACATTGTTGATCGGACGCAGCCCGATGGCCGTCAGACGATCCGCCAACCATTGCGGACTCGGGCCAACCTTCACCCCGCGAATGATCCGCGCGGTGTAAAAGGGACAACCCGGATCTTGGAGCTTCACGAAATCGGCGGCGGGTTTTTGCGGTGGTTGCGCGCATTCCGGGGATGTTGTCGCCTTCCCGGTGATCACCCCGATTTCGCGCGCGATACCGATGTAGCCGAGCATGTCGGGACGATTGGGAGTGACTTCAAGTTCCAACACCGTGTCCGGGGGAAAAAGTTCCTTCACCGGTTTACCCACCGGCGTGTCGGCGGCGAGAATGAGCAGGCCTTCCGCGTCCTCGGCCAGGGCAAGCTCCTTGGCGCTGCACATCATGCCATCGGACGTCACGCCGCGCAGCTTGCCGGACTTGATCTTGAAATCGGGACCGAGCACCGCACCGGGAAGGGCGAGTGGCACTTTGTCACCGACCTTGTAGTTTTTGGCTCCGCAGACGATTTGCCGCGGTTGGCCCGATCCGTCATCGACCTGGCAAACACTGAGCCGGTCGGCATTGGGGTGCTGTTCGCTCGAAAGAATCTGCGCAACGACGATTTTGTCCGGCACGTTCCCGCGCACCTCGCGTCCGATCACTTCCGTGCCGGCATTGGTCAACGCCTCGGACAAAGCATCAGCCGATTCCGGAATCGCGACGTAGTCCTTGAGCCACTCGAGGGAAATTTTCATGACGGGAATTGGGAAAGGAAACGCTGGTCGTTCTCCACGAACATGCGGATGTCCGGCACGCCGTAGAGAATCATGGCCAGCCGCTCCAACCCGAAACCGAAGGCGAAGCCGGTGATCTTTTCCGGATCGAACGCTTTGTCACCGCGGCGTTCGTTGATTTGCGCGAAGACGGCCGGATCGACCATGCCGCAGCCGGCCAATTCGAGCCACCGCTCCCCACCTCCCAACGCGGCCGCGCGCACATCGATCTCGTAACTCGGCTCGGTGAACGGAAAAAAATGCGGACGGAACCGCACCTTGGTGTCGGACCCGAACAGTTCGCGGAAAAAATATTCCAGCGTGCCCTTGAGATCACCCAGTGTGACGCCTTCATCCACATAGAGTCCTTCCATCTGCGTGAACTGCGCGAGGTGAGTGGCGTCGACTTCATCGCGACGGTAGGCCGCGCCCGGCGCGATGATGCGGATCGGCGGAGTCTGGTTCTCCATCGTGCGGATCTGCACGCTCGAGGTGTGAGTGCGGAGAAGCCGTCCGTCGGGCAAATAGAAAGTATCCTGTTCGTTGCGCGCCGGATGGTCGGCCGGCGTATTCAACGCATCGAAACAGTGCCATTCGGTTTCGATATCCGGGCCCTCGGCCAGTGCGAATCCCATGCGGCGGAAGATTTCGACGGCGCGCCGCTGCAGATGCTGCAGCGGATGCAAACTGCCGACCGCGCGCACCCGGCCAGGCAAGGTCGGGTCGATTTGCGAAAGCTCGGCTTCCTCGGCTGCCGCGGCCAATTCCGCCGTGCGCGCGTCGAGGGCGCCGGTGATGGCTGTTCGTACTTCGTGGAGAAGTTTTCCAACCTCCGGCCGCTCCTCCTTCGAAAGATGGCGCATTTGCTCGCCCGCCTGGGTGAGCCGACCCGAGCGTCCTGTAATGGCGACACGCACCTGCTCGAGGGCGGGCGAATCTGCCGCGGCGGCGATATCGCGCAGCGCGTCGTTACGCAGAACATTGAGTTCCTCACGCATGTGGATCGAATTGTAACCGCTGGCCCGCGGAGGGCGAGCGCCTCTCTGAGCCTAGTCTCTACGAGCCGGAGGCCCCCGCGAGCCGGAGCGCGGAAACGGCGGCCGCGGACGGCCGCCCTCCAATCAAGCAGCCTTCAGCGCCGCCGCACCTTTGGACACGATCTGCTTGAACGCGACCTCGTCGGCCACGGCCAGATCGGCCAGCATTTTGCGGTTGATGGCGATGGAAGCTTTTTTCAGACCCTCCATCAGTCGGCTGTAGGTGATCCCCTCGGCGCGGCACGCGGCATTGATGCGCGTGATCCACAGACCGCGGAGGTTCCGCTTGCGCGTCTTGCGGTCGCGGGTCGCCCAGACTTTGGCTTTCATCCGCGCGTCCTTCGCGTAACGGAAGAGTTTGCTGCGACGGCCGCGGTAACCCTTGGCCTTCGACACCATCGTTTTGCGCCGTTCACGACTGGCCGGCGCGTTTGTTGCTCTTGGCATTTATTGTCCCGCCTTGCGGCGGCCTCCTCGGGACGGATCGTTTCGTTGTTCGGCCCCGC
>JBEDBL010000265.1:0-3344 GCA_041177245.1 Verrucomicrobiota bacterium | reverse complement strand
CCCGGAGCACTCGTCCGCCATCCATCGGAAAGGCCGGGATCAGGTTGAAAACGACGAGAATGATATTGATGGCGAGAAGCTTGGAGAGAAGGTCGCCGCCGTCGCGGTCGACCAGGGCGACATCTCCGAAGTGAAAGCCGCGGCCGATGACGAGGTAGACAGCGAAGGCAATGACGACATTGACCGCCGGTCCGGCCAGGGCGACGACAAATTCCTGCCACGGTTTTTCCGGCATCCGCTCGAGCCGCGCCACGCCACCGATTGGCAGCAGTGTGATGTCAGGCGTCCGGATGCCGTAAGCTCGGGCCGCCAAAGCGTGCCCGAATTCGTGGAGCACCACGCAGACGAAAAGCAGCACGGTAAAAGACAGTCCGACGATCATGGCCCCGAATCCGCCTTCCGCGTAATAAGCCATTCCGAACCAAGCGAGCAGGAGAAGGAAGGTCGCATGGACCCGCAGATCGATGCCCGCTATACGGGCGATTTGGTAGGACCACTTCACGCCGCGCAAGCTCAGCCATCCCCCGCCCTCCGGCAAGGGCAAACCGTGCACGGATTTTCAGGCTGGCCTCTGGGGCGATGGGACGGCATTTTTCGCCGCGGAAATGACTTGGGAAATCGCAGTTGTCCTCGCCCTCGTGCTTTTCGCGCTCGTTCAATTCGTGCGCGAACGCTGGCCGCTTGACCTCACCGGGTTGGCTGTCTTCGCGATTCTTTTGCTTCTCTCGCAACTCCCGGGGAAAAATTCTCTGCCGGATACCGCCCAACTTCTCAAGGTCTTCGCCAACGCCGCGCCGCTGACCGTGGCGGCGATGTTCGTGCTGACGTACGCGCTGGAAAGAACCGGCGCAATCAGCCGCGCGCTGGTCGCCCTCGAAAGTGTGGGGAATATCGGACCGAGGGGGCTTCTCCTTATCATGATGGTGGGCGCCGGCGTCATCTCGGCCTTTATCAACAACACCCCGGTTGTGGTCGTCGGGCTGCCCGTTGCCATACATCTGGCCAAACGAGCCGGTGTTTCTTCGTCCATTTTTCTCATTCCCCTCTCCTATGCGGCGGTTTTCGGCGGGTGCTGCACTTTGGTCGGAACAAGCACGAACATCCTCGGCAGCGGGTTGCTCGGTGACGCGGGTCAGAAGCCCCTCGGCATGTTCGAGATCGGCGTCGTCGGACTCCCGCTCGCCATCATCGGCACGCTCTACACGGTCTGGGCCGCACCAAGATTACTTCCGGCGCGCCGGAGCCTCACCGAAGATATTGGCGGCGAGGAGGGCATTTCCGAATATGCGGTCGAAGCCACGGTTCACCCGAACTCGCCCGTGGTCGGGAAATCGTTGGCTGACGCCGGGTTCGGACCGCGCACCGGCATGCGTATCATCGAGGTGCTGCGCAGGGGTGAACCGGTGTTCGATCCCCTCGACAGCCTGCGTTTGGAAGCCGGCGACCAGTTGGTGATCGTCGGGGCGCCGCGCAGCGTCGCCGCGATCCTCGGCATGCAGGGCGTGAACCTGAAGGCCGAGAGTGGCAAAAGCGGCGAGTATCTCGCGACCCACGAAACGCATCTGGCCGAGGCGATCGTCGGACCTCTCTCCGAGGTCAGTGGACGAAGCCTGCGCGATATCAACTTCCGCCAGCGTTTCGGCCTCGTTGTTCTCGCCATCCATCGCCGCGGTCTCAACCTCAGCCGCGGTTTCGAGTCCGTCCCACTGCAGGCCGGCGACACGATCCTCGTCATGGGCAGCGATGCCAACATCAGTCAACTCCGCCGCAGCAGCGATTTGTTGCTTCTCGACCGCACGCGCGTCCCAACCTCCGCGCAGAAAGCGAGCGCGCCGCTCGTCTTCGCCACTCTCGCTGCGGTGATACTCGTTTCGGCCTTTGAGCTCATTCCGATCGAGATTGCCGCGATTGCCGGTTGCGTTTTTCTCATGGTGACGGGTGCGATCAAGCCGAGGGAAGCCTACGCTTCGGTGGACTGGCCGCTGATGTTTCTCATTTACACGACGATCGCGCTCGGGACGGCGATGGAGTCGACCGGTGCGGCCAATTACATCGCGCAGAACATGGTGGGAATAAGCGCCGGTTGGTTCGGCGAGGCTTGGAAGCCTATTGCAATGCTCGGAGTGGTCTACATCCTCACGGTGGTGATCACCGAGGTGCTGTCGAACAACGCGACGGTCGTGCTCATGATGCCCGTCGCCCTCGGTATCGCGGCGCAGATGGACCTCGATCCCCGCCCCTTCGCCATCGCCATCATTCTCGGTTCCAGCGCGGGTTTCGCCACGCCCATCGGCTACCAAACCAACACCTTCGTGTATTCGGCGGGCGGATACAGGTTCAGTGATTTCTTCCGCATCGGGCTGCCGCTCAACCTGCTTTATCTGGTCGGCGCCCTCGTGATCATCCCCTGGGTCTGGCCGCTTCACCGGTAAGCAAAAAACCCGCGGATTGCTCCGCGGGTTTTGCAATCGCGATCAGCGCGCTCAGGCGCCCCGGCTTTTCAACGCCATCGCCATCGAGATGAAGAAGGTGCCGGTGAAAATCAGATTGATGCCGAAAAGCAGTCCGAGAAGCCACGCAGCCGACCCCGGAAAACCGCTGAAGATCATGTAGGCGAGAACGAGCGAGACGATACCGCTCAAAAGCATCATCCAAAAAGCGCCGGTTCCGGAGAATCGGAAAGCACCAAAAATAGTCACGATACCTTGCGCCGCAAAGTAGGCGGCAAGGAGGATGGTCAGCGTGAGCACGCCCGCCCCGATCTTGAAGAGCAGGAGCAGACCCGTTGCAAGCGTCAGAACCGCCCAGAGGATGGAGACGACGCGGTGGATGGTGCCTTCGTTGCGCTTGCCGAGCGCGGCGGCCAAAGCATAGCCGCCAACGATGAGCAGAAGCGCGGAGAACAATTGTTCGACGGCAATGGTTCCCAAAAGCGGGAAACCGATGGCGACCGCGCCGCAGATGATGAGGAGGATTCCCTGGAACAACGTCCAGCCGGAGGATTTGTCACACGATGTATTTGCCATAGCGCGGCCAAGTTGAGTTGCTGGACCAGCCAAGGGAAGCTGAATTTTACAGGGATGACGCAGCGGCGCTTCTGGGATACAGGAGTAACTGAATGCCTGCCGCCCGCCGCACGCACCCGTCCTCACACCGCATCAATCTGCTGCGGCCACGAGCCAAGCGGCGCCGCACCCGACGCAAGCGCACCAAGAAACTCGCGCGGTTGCTCATGGCATGTCTCCTGCTCTGGGCGCTGGTCGGGGGATTCTATCTCGCGTGGGCGTGGACCTTCGACCTCGGCCAGGTCGGGCGTATTCCGGAGAGTTCGCTCGTCATCGATC
>JBEDBL010000264.1:0-3345 GCA_041177245.1 Verrucomicrobiota bacterium | reverse complement strand
GATCGTGTTTCCCCAGTTCGTCACGGCGAGGCCGCGCTCGATGAGTTGGCGCGGCACGAGTTTGCGCACGCTGCCCGCGAGATAGGCAATGTAGTGCAGGCCGCCCGGCGCGCCGATCTCGAGATCCTCCGGCAGGGGAGGGAAAGCCCATGCGCAAACCAGCGCGTCGGGCCGGTGCTCGCGCAATTTCGCGATGAGCGCACCTGGGTCGCTGCCGCCGCAGCGCACAGCGATCTGCCGCACCGGCATGGCATCCAGGCGCGCCTTCGTTTCGGGCGGGAGAAAGTCGGCTTCCTCCGCGTCGCTCAACGCGACGAGAACCGTCGTTTGCCTCGCGGTCGCCGCGCCTGACGCCCTGTCATTCGTGACAACAGCCGCGCCTGTTCCGTTGGTGGCGTGCGGAGGTTTCAATCGCCCTCCGATCCAAGCCAGCGCTCGATCTCGTTGACGGTCTTACTCCCGCAGTTGCGCTCGTAGGGGAGGATCGATAGAATGTCTCGCTTGCGGGCTTCTTCACGGGTGCGGATGGAGTGCCGGCCGAGCGCGTTGACCGCTCTGGAGGAGAGGCCGCGCAGTTCCAAGGTCCTGTCCATCGACTTCGCCGCGCGCCGGTGGCGGGATAGCATTAGGGATACAGCTTGGGGCGTCACGCCGAGTTTTTCACCGATTTCGCGGAAGCTGTATCCCAAGCCGCGCAGCAAGGCGATTTCTTTCACCCTCTGCGGAATTTCGTCCGGAACGAGATGGTTTTCTTCCGACGAATCCGCTTGCCAAGCCTCCGGCTGCGCTGGCCCCACGACTGATTTGGTGTTTATCACCCTTCTATAATAGTTATCATAGCTCCGTTGGCAAGCGGCAATTGCAGCTTCTGGCTTCTTGCGGCGTACCCTCGCGGCGGTTTAGAACTCTCGCCGTGAAAAAGAGCCGCATTTCCCAACAGCAGATCGCCAAGGACCTGGGCGTTTCGCAGACCCTTGTTTCCATGGCGCTCAACGGCCGGCGCAATGCGGTCTCCAAGGAGTCCTACGAGGAAATCTGGCGCTACGCCCGGCGCCGCGGTTACCAGCCCAAAGGTATGGCGCCCGAGCTTCTGGCCGCCGCCAAACCTACCGCGGTCGGCTTCGTCCTGCGCACCGGCGTCAAACTCTACAACCAGAGTCCTTTCTTCGGCCACGTCCAGCACGGGTTGCATGAATATCTCGAGGAGCGCGGCATTTCGCTCCTGCTCCTCGGCACCGAGGACGAACTCGACCTCGGCAAACTGCGCCAAGTCTACGCTTCGGGCGGCGCCTTGGCCGGGCTCGTCGTCATGGGCGAGGTGGAACGTCCTTTTCTCCGCGCGCTGAAGGAACTCGAGCCGCGCATCGTGTCGGTGTCCGCGCAATATCCCGGCCTCTGCCATTCGGTCCTCTCCAACGAAGAGCAGGCCGCCGAACAACTCGTCCAGCACCTCGTGGACCTCGGCCACAGCCGGTTCGGTTGGCTCGGCGGCGGCGAGCACCGCCAGCGATCCGACAGCCGCTGGACCGCGCTGGTCAGCGCCCTCCGGCTGCGCGGGCTGCGGATCGAACCGAAATTCTGCCAGTGGGCGAGGGGAGCCGACCGTCTGGATGGACGCCAGGCTGCGGAACAGATGCTCAGCGCGTCAGGCGGCGGGAAAATGCCCACCGCATGGATTTGCTTCAACGGCATGATGGCCCGCGGCGCGGTCAATTTCCTCCTCAGCGAGGGTCTTCGGATCCCGCGGGACCTCAGTTTGGCGGCTTTCGACCGGACGCGCGTGCTCGACGATGAGTCTCCCTCGATCACCGGCGCGAGCGCCAATCCCGAGGAAATCGGCCGCGCAGCCGGCGAACTTCTGCTCGATCAATCCGAAGCCAAACGCACGCGCTGCTTCGACATGGTCATCGACTCGGAACTCGTCGCCCGCGAGAGCACCGGCAAGGTCGCCGTAGCGCGCGCGGCGAAGACTCGTGCGGCCGGCGTCCAGTCGTAAATTCGCTGCAAAGTCGGTGCGGATTCCAGCCGGCGTCTGCGGCGACCACGCGATAAGAATGGCTATCCGCTCGTCCCAGGTCTCCCGGCGCGCTTTTGTCAGTAACCGCGTCCGCGCCAGATCGGCTCTGACAGCTTGTTCGTGTCGTTTCTTTCTTCCCAGCGAATTGTCCCCACGTGTCCGTCGGCGTAGGCGACATTCATCGCGCCGCTGGTCGAGTGGCGGAAGCTGACCTTGCCTGCGTTTGTGGGGTTGTTTTGTCCGATATCCGCTTTGACACTGTTCCATGTGCTCGCGGACTCCGTGCTCCAAGCGTAACCTATGAGTCCTATCTTCCCGTCGGCCAGCAGGATCGTTCTTGAGGGGTATTGAATGGAGGCCATGGTTCTTGGTCCATTGACGGGTGTGCCTTCGCCCGTCGCCGTTTGCGAGCTGTTGCCTGCTTCCAACGCAAAACTGGCGGTGTATTGGCTGCAGCTAGTTTCCTTGTCGGGTGGTTGCTTTTCAGCCGGGCACAGGAAAACCTTGTCTACAGACACTGAGTTGTCCGCTTTATTTTTCTGCTGAGGTATGTACGCGCTGACCGCCTTATACCATTCTAAGTTAGACTTTTTGGGATTCGATGGATTCGGATTCATGTTGGACCTCGGCAGGTAGCCGTTGTTCTCGCCGGCGCAGCTGATCAACGCGGTCGCCAGCTGGCGCATGTTCGACAAGCATCCGGCACCGCGTGATTTCAAGATCATCCCATTATATGAAGGTATCGCGATCGCGGCCAAGATGCCGATGATGGCGATGACCACCAGCAGTTCGATCAGCGTGAAGGCCGCAGGGCGGCGAGTGGGAGAAGTGCGGGGGAGCATGGACGGAGCCACAAATATTCGCCGCGCCAACGAGGAAAGCAAGCCCTTCGTAATACTTATTACAGGAGCCGCCGCCCGTGCCACGGTGTCGACCGGGCAGCCCGTTTACTCGGACGACCCCGACTCCGCTCCCGTGCCGGTGGCCGGCGGATAGACCTTGTCGACGATCGGTCCGATCGTCGGGTCGACCTTGAGCATGGCGGCGCGCAGGGCCTGCTGTGCGGCCTGCTGCTTTTGCTTGATCGCGGGATTCGCCTTCCGGGCCGCTTTTTGCGCCGCTTTGTAGCGCTCGGCATCAGCCGGTGCGAGTTCATCCACCTTCATCTGCGCCTTACCGGAGAGGGGGAACACCTTGTCGAGCAGCGGGAAGATCGAAGGGTCGACCTTCACCATCTCCTCGCGGAAGGTCTGCTTGTAATCGAGGTTCTTCTGCTTCACGTCCGCGTCGCCTGCTTTGTTGGCGGCGAAGGATGCCGCCAACAAAGC
>JBEDBL010000263.1:0-3391 GCA_041177245.1 Verrucomicrobiota bacterium | reverse complement strand
TCCGCCTTACTCGACAGCGACAGATCTCGCGCGCCTGGCAAAATATGCGACCGACAATGCGGCGTTCAACTTCGCCGTCTCGCAGACATCGCGCGAAATCGCCATAACCGCACCGGATGGCACCCGGCGCGCTTTCCCCTTGCAGAATACCAACGGACTTCTCGGGCAGGAAGGCATCGACGGGGTGAAAACAGGCCGCACGGCGAGGGCCGGCGATTGTGTCATCCTTTCCGCGGACCGCGAACCCCAGACGGTCGACGTGAACGGCCAGAAGGTTGCCATTCCCCGCCGCATCACTCTTGTCTTGCTCGGATCGCAGGACAGGTTCAGTGAGGGAATGGCTCTCATGCGCCGCGGTTGGGAGATGCACGACAAGTGGACTTCCGAAGGGCGGCCGATTTCCAAACGCTCCGCCATCTGATCCTATGCCTGCCGCACGCATCGGTATCCTGACCGCAGGTGGCGACTGTGCGGGACTCAATGCGGTCATACGCGGGATCGTCAGCTCCGCGGCGGGCCGCGGCACCGACGTGGTCGGATTCACCGAGGGCTACGAGGGACTGCTCGCTCCGCAGACGGCGCGGATTTTGGGCGCATCCGAAACGCGCGGCATCGAAGCCGAGGGCGGGAGCATCATCGGTTCGACCAACAAGGGACGGTTCCAGTTGAGGCGGGGCACGGACGGTTCCAGCGCTTTGCCGGAGCCGCTGATTCGTGCCGCGCGCACCGCGATGGAACAGCAGCGGGTGGGAGCGTTGGTCGTCATGGGCGGTGACGGATCGCTGCGCACGGGGCTGCATCTTTCCCGCGCCGGGTTGCGCGTAATCGGTGTTCCCAAGACGATCGACAACGACATCGATTCGACCGATGTGACCTTCGGTTTCGATACCGCTGTGGCCCGTGTCGCGGAGGCGGTGCAGAATCTGCGCACAACGGCCGAAACGCACAAGCGGGTCATTGTCCTCGAGGTTATGGGGCGCCACAGCGGTTGGCTCGCGCTCCACGGTGCGGTGGCTGGCGGCGCCGATGCAGTTCTCATTCCCGAGATTCCTTTCGACGGCGACCATCTGACCCGCTTTGTCAAAGACAGCGAGAGAAGAGGATTGCGATCTTCCGTCATCGTGGTTGCCGAAGGGGCGCGCGCCAAGGCCGGCCGCCAGATGCGACGGCAAACGGCGTCGGGCGAAAATCGTCTCGGCGGCATCGGCGGATATGTCGAATCGGTCATTGCCCGCAGCGGACGCGAAACGCGCTGCTGCGTCTTGGGCCACCTGCAGCGGGGCGGACCGCCGACCGCGTTCGACCGCGTTCTCGGGCAGCAATTCGGCGTGCGCGCCGTGGAACTGGTTTCCGACGGAATGTTCGGCCGGATGGTCAGCTACCGGTTCGGTTCGGTCACAGACGTCGCCATCGCCGACGCGGTCAACCGCCGCCGATGCGTTTCGTCCGACTCGCAGATTTTGCGCAATGCACGCGCGCTCGGTCTATTTCTTGGAGACTGATTCCCCCGCCGCCGCCATCAATACGCGCTCATATTGATCGGTTATTTTGTCGAGATCGAAGCGCGTGGCGATGCGTAAACTTTCCTCCTTGCGGCGCTGCAGACCCGCGGAATCCGCGGCCGCTTCATCGAGGACATCTGCCCACGCGCGAGCGGAATCAAGCGGCAGAGACCAGCCGTTCACACCGTCGTCGATCAGGTCGCCAAGCCCCGGAATATTGCTGCCCGCCATGGCCAGACCGCGCGAGACGGCTTCGATCCCGGCAACCGGAAGTCCCTCGGAAAGTGATGGCATCAACAACACATCATGGCAACCGAGACATTCTTGTACCGCGGCGGCATCAAGCCAACCGCGGAATTCGCATTTGTCAGCCAGACCCTTCGCCCGAAGCAACCTCTCCAGATCGGCGCGCAGCGGACCGTCGCCCACGAAAGTCATGGCCCAGTTATTGGCGCGCATGGCGGAGAGAATTTCCGCGAGAAAAAGCGGGTTCTTCTGCACGCTCATTCGGCCGACAAAAAGCAAACGCAGCACGCCGCCGGGATCAGTATCTGGCGGCACCGCGGAGCGCGAGGCTATCCCGTTCAGAATAACTTTCGGAGACAGACCGTAAGCCGCGTGCGCCAGACCGGCAACATGGGAACTCACCGCGGTGACAGCCGCCGCATCGCGCCAGACAGGAACGGTGAAAGGACGCACGATGCGGAAGAGGTGGTCTGTCTGCTCGGGCGCTCCGCCGGGAACATCCCCCAAATGCGCGGTGAGAACATACGGAACACCGCTCACTTTGTGCGCGAACCAGGCGACGGGACCGGTCGGCACGGCAAAGTGGACATGCATCACATCCGGTCGCCACGATCTTGCCGCAACGGCCACCGGGATGGCGTTCATCGCAACATAGGCGGCCATTTCCGGAACGCTGCAGGTGTCGGGATTCCGGCGCAGCGAAAAGACGCGGCGGACATCCACACTAGCGGGATTTTCCTCTTGCTGAGGCAACGCTCTGACCCGCGACGTCTGCACGCGCACTTCATGGCCCCGAGCCGCCAATGCCCCGGAGATTTGCGCTGCAACGCGACCTCCTCCCCCGCCCACCGGCGGATATTCGTAGCAGACGGTGAGAATTTTCATGCGGGACGATTCTTCATCCATTCGCCGTAGACCCAAGCGTTCCAGAGGAAAAGACGGTGATTCTTGTGACCGGACCGGTGTTCGCGCTGCAACCTCTCCGCCAAGCTGGGACACGGCATCGCCGACGTGTCGACCTGCAAATCGCCCGAGGCGAACCATGCCCCGACCGGAACGCCGAAACCTTTCTTGGGACGGTCGATGATGGTGTCGGGAACGATTCCCCGCGCCGCGCATTTCAGAAGATACTTGCCGGTTCCTCCACGCAGCCGCAGAGACGCGGGAACACGGCGGACGAAGTCGACCACATCAATGTCGAGAAATGGCGCGCGGACCTCGAGACCGTTCATCATGCTGGCGCGATCCACTTTGGCCAGAACACTTTCCTGGAGATAAAGTCGGATAAAAAATCCGGTGGCTTTTTCGACAGGATCAGTGCTCGCCACTGCATCCCAAGCCTCAATGGCTTCGGAAAAGACGTCCTCCAAGTCGATGTTTTGCCCGAAGCAGTCACGCAGATCTCGCTGATCCATGCCGGACATCCACGAGGGAATCCACAACGCGGGCGGTTGCGCCACGCCGCGGACGAAGCGCTTCAGCGCAAAATCAAAGCTCAAGTAGCGGTGCGAAACCGGCAGTCGGTCGGCAAGCGCAATGATGGCCGGATGCAAGGCGCGCGGGATGATCGCACGGTAAAGACGGGCGAAGCGGAGCGCACGGAACGGTTCGTAGCCGGCAAACAATTCGTCCCCCCCATCCCC
>JBEDBL010000262.1:0-3411 GCA_041177245.1 Verrucomicrobiota bacterium | reverse complement strand
CCGCGCAGAATTCCCCAGGGGCAGAACCGGCCGCGCACCTCACCGGTGTTCAAAGCACCGATGGCCTGACCCGGCCATCCTTTGCTTGCAAAACCCGACGTTTTTACCGTGAGGTCGGGTTGCAGTGCCATCGGACCGAATTGCCCGTCGACTTTGAGCGCATGCGAAACCGCTTGGGAAAGAATGCGGTTGAAGGCCGGTCCGGCCACCCATGTTCCCAAAAGCGGCGTGAGGTAGTTTGCGCCGAGGATTGTTGCCGCCGCGGCGAGAAGTAGGAGCGCGACGAAAGCTGAAACGATCCGGCGAAGCTTCATCCCCGCGATGCTGCAAGCTGCGTGCCCTGAATGGAAAGACGAAAGAAGGACGGGACTCCTGTGATTTGCGCGGGGAGTCAGTCGGTTCCCCGCCGGGAATCTTCGCCGTGTTTCTTTTTTTGGAAAAGTTTCCCCAAGGCGGAAAAGGCACCGGAAGGGGATTTGTTTGCCGTCGTGCTCGAGGTCGTGGTTCCGCCCACGCACCGATTGCCGCCGGCGGCTTGTGCGGCCCGCAGCGAGATCTCAGACCGACGAAGCAGATCTTCCGGATCCCGGTGGTCGTCCGGAACAGTCACGGCAATACCGACCGAAACGCGGTGATCGCCGCCGCTGTCTTCCGATCGCATGGCCTCGAGGATGCGGTCGCCGATGAGGCGCGCGCCGGCCGGGCTTGTGTCCGGAAGGATGGCGGCGAATTGTTCGCTCGAACGGCGCAGCACGACATCGTGGGTGCGTGCGCAGTGGACCTGCAATGCTCGCTGCAGAAGTTCCGCGCTTTCGGTGGTCTCCGGTTGGTCGAAGGCAACAAGGATGACCGTGAGCGGAGTGCTCTCGGAGGAGCAGCGCAACCACGCTTTTTGCAGCGCTTCATCAAGGCGCTTGCGTGCTTCGAGCGCAGTAACCGCCTCCGGCCCGGGTATCATAGAAATAATATCCGCCGGCGGTCGCCTCAGCGCAAGCGCGGCATGAAAATCGAGAGTATGATGCCGTTTGCCCTTTTTCTCCTTATCCGTTAATTAATATCCAATGCAAGCAGCCCCGATGGCAGATGACGAGAGCGCGCGGCAGCGTGCCCTCGACGACCTGGGCTTGCTGGACACACCCGCGGAGCAGGAGTTCGACGACATCACCCTGCTCGCCTCGTTCATTTGCGATACCCCCATCGCCCTGATTTCGCTCGTCGACAAGGATCGCCAGTGGTTCAAAAGTCGAGTCGGCTTGGAGATCGCGGAGACGCCGCGCGATATCGCTTTCTGCGCCCACGCCATTCTCGACGACGACATTTTTGAAGTTTCCGATGCGGCGGCGGATGAGCGGTTTGCGGACAACCCGGTGGTCACCGGCGAACCGCACCTGCGTTTTTATGCGGGCGTGCCGCTCAAAACGTTGGACGACCACAATGTCGGGACGCTTTGTGTTATCGATCGCAAGCCCAGGCGGCTGAGCGAGCAACAGCGCTCCGCTCTGCGCGCGCTCGGCCGGCAGATCATGCGCTTGGTAGAATTACGCAAAGCCACGCGCCTGCAGGCCGAGCTGCGGCGCAAGCTGGCCTCAGAGACGGCGCTGAGCCGCGCCATGATCGAACACGCCGGTGTAGCCATCATTTCCACCGACCTCGAAGCGATAATCCTGACATTCAATCCGGCTGCGGAAAAAATGCTCGGCTATCACGCGGACGAGATCATCGGCAAAGCTTCGCCGGTTTCCATGTTTCACGTCCCGGAGGAAGTCGCGAGCAGGGGAGCCGAGCTCTCGCAGCGCTACGGGGAGAAAATCGAGGGGCTCGATATTTTTCTCCGTCCTTTGCGCGATGCGGCGGCCGATACCACTGAGTGGACCTATGTTGGCAAGAGCGGGAAAACGATCCCGATCAGCCTGACTTTGTCTTTCCTGCGCGACGAATCGGGAGAACCTTTCGGCTATCTCGGCATTGTGCGCGACCTCACCGAGGTCAAAGCGAAGAGCCGCGAACTCGAAGCGCAGCGACTTTTGCGTTTCCAATCGGAAACCCTGCTCAAGGAGATCCATCACCGTGTCAAAAACAACATGCAGGTCATCTCCAGCCTGCTCAGCATCCAGTCGGCGCAGCTGAAAGACCAGGCACAGCGCGATGTCTTTCTTGAATGCCGGGAGCGTATTCGTGCCATGTCGCTTATCCACGACAAGCTGTATTCGGCCGGCAAATACGAGGGGATCGATTTCGGCGACTACTTGAAGGAGATGGTCGCTCTGATCACTTCCTCCAACCGCCCGGGTGATGCCGAGGTCCGCATCGACCTGCAGGTCGAACCGATCGAGGTGCCTGTTGAAAGGGCTGTTCCGCTCTCGCTCATTGCCAGCGAACTTGTGCTCAATTCGCTCAAACACGCCTTCTGCAACCGCAGGTCCGGAATCTTGACGGTCAGGCTCCGTTTGGAGAAGGGCACTTGCCGGCTTTTCATCGGCGACGACGGCCCCGGCATGCAACCACCGGACCCGAACCACGCGGGTATCGGACTGCAACTCATCGAGGGCCTGGTCAAGCAAATCAAGGGTCGCCGCGAAGTTTCCTCCGGTCCCGGCGTCGGCACGACCATCTTATGGGAACAATGAGCACAGCCGAACAGCGGCGCATTCTGATCGTCGAGGACGAAGCCATCACCGCGATGGACCTCGCCGCCGAATTGCGCGCGCTCGGTTACGAGGTTTGCGCGACGGAGGACACGGTCGACGGCCCGGTCTCCGCGGTGGAAAGAGAAAAGCCCGGACTCGTTCTCTTGGATATCCGTCTCGGCAGCAGCGGCGACGGCGTCGACGCCGCTCGGCGCATCAATGAAAGCCATGATGCTGCTGTCATTTTTCTCACCGCGCATTCCGATGAGGAGACTTTGGCCCGCGCGCTGGCCGTCTCGCCCTACGGGTACATCGTCAAACCGTTCCGAGCGCGCGAACTTAAAGTGGCGGTCGAACTGGCCCTAAGCAAACACGCGGCGGATCGCGCCGCGACGGAAAAAATTTCGGAGTTGGCCATGACCGATTCTCTCACTGGATTGGCCAACCGCCGGCATTTCGACCAGACGCTCGCTTCCGAGTGGGACCGTGCGGCGCGCGAGGATCATCCGCTCGCGGTGATCATGATCGACATCGACCACTTCAAGGCGTTCAACGACGCGCGCGGCCATGCCGCGGGCGACGAATGCCTCAAGGCCGTGGCGCAGGCCCTGCGGGAACATTGCGCACGGCCGGGCGACATCGTTTGCCGCTGGGGAGGCGAGGAATTCGCCGTGATTCTTCCGGACACGGACTTGCCGGGTGCCGCCCACGTTGCGCGGGACATTGTCACGAAGGTTGGCGAGCTGCGCATCGAACATGGCGGCTCCGGCGCGGGAGCCCATGT
>JBEDBL010000261.1:0-3435 GCA_041177245.1 Verrucomicrobiota bacterium | reverse complement strand
CGTCCGAGGGTTGCGCATTGCTGATGACCAGCGTCGGGTTGGTCGCGCCCGCGAAGCTGGCGCCGTTTTTGCGCCACTGGTAAGTGATCGCCCCTGATCCGGACGCGGCGACGGCCAATTTCGCGCTATTGCCCATGATGATCGACTGGGCCATCGGCTGTTCCACGATGGCCACGGCGGCGCGGCCGAAATTACCGACGCGCACGTTGTCGATCGCGGCAATCGATGCGCCGGTTGTCCCCTGCTTCGTGACCTGCCAGTTCAGCCAGATTTCCTTGCCCGGCGCGACGCTCACGTTCGTCACTGTTGCCTGCACGTAATTCCAGTTGTCGGGCACGGAGGACGACGTGAAGTTCTTGTTGATCACATTGGTGACGACAGTCCATCCGCTCGAATCGACATTCGGCATGCTGCCGCCGCCCGAATTGAAAATCTTGTGGCTGAACGCGACGGAGTTTGACGAGGTCGTCAGCTGCATGATCGCACGTGCCAGAGCCCCGGAACCTCCGCCGTTGGTAAAAGTCAAAAGAGGATCGCCGGTGTAATCCGAACCAGAGTTCGTCTTGGTGATGGCCGAGACGTTCGCGCCGCTCAGCGTGACGGTGCCTCCGGCGTTGCTGCCCGTAGTGCTGCCGGAGACGAGAAGTTGGGGCGCGGACGAATATCCGGAACCTCCGGCGATAACATCGAACGAATCCACCGACCCCTCCTGACTGTAGCCCCAGCGCATCTCGTAGGAGACAGTGAAGCCCGTGATGGTGTTGGTCGTGTTGTTGACGAAGCGCAGCGCGAGATTGTTGGGGCCGGTGGTTCCGCTCGGGGCAAAGGCGATGGCGCGGAAGGCCGAGGTCGGCGTGTTGTTGTCGAAATGCTGCGGCACGCTGTAGAGCGCTCCGGCCCCCGTGTTGGTCGGGCTCGGGAAAGTGGCGAGTATGTTCGTCGTGGTGTTGGTCGCGCTGCTGCCTGTTGCGGCATACCAGCCGGGCAGCGTGATGTTGTTGGTCCAGGGTGCCGACCCGTTGGCCGGAAGCACCGCATTGAAGCTCTGCACATACCACTCGCCCGGCGCGACGGAGTTGGGCGACCCGGCAATGTTCGTGATGCTGATCGGCCCCGCGCCGGCCACGCCGGCGGAGTTCGGCGTGTAAACAAGCAGAAGACTGTTGCCGCTTTGTTGCAGGCTGAAAGTCCCTCCCGTCGTGCTGTTTTGGAAACCTTCGGCGCCGTTGGTGGAGGAAACGTTGATGTTGAAATGCGAAGGATTGAAAGAGCCGGTGAACCCGCCGGACGCCGTCAGTAGAATCCACGTGAAGGGATTGTCCTTGTTGAAATTGGAAGCAGGACCAGCCGTCTCGCCGGAACTTCCCGAGAGTGTGCCGAGGTTGATGTTGAATCTGTTGGTCGAAGCGAGGGCGCTCAGATCCAAAGCGCCGTCGACATCGACATGGTCGTATCCGGAACCCGCGGCACCGACGGCGTTCTGCAATTGCCAGTTGAGGTTGCCCGATCCGCCGAATTTCAAATCACCGACCACATTCAGCAACCCTACACCCGCGCTGCCGGGCGCGATCGTGCCGCCGCCGGCCACAGCGGTCTTGCCGACCGTGCCGATGCCCGAAAGCACGCCGGAGTTGGTCACTGAAGTGAGCCCGCCGGCATGCGATCCGTTGACAACAAGGCGCCCCGAGGCGACGACGGTTGTTCCGGTCATCGAATTGCTCCCGGCGAGGATCAGTGTTCCGGTGCCGTTCTTGATCAGCCCGCCCCCTCCCGCCAGGACTCCGGAGGAATTACCGGACCGGATCGCGAGGTCGACGCCTTCGCCGATGCTGATAACGCCGCCGGTGTTGGTTAGAATGGTGACTCCCGAGGCGCCCACGTTCAGGCTGCCTCCCGACATCAGACCGACGGTCGTGTTGGCACCGCTGACGAGGACGACGGCAGATCCGGAAATTTGGGTGATGGTGCTGTTCGCTTGGGTGACATCGTTTGTTCCCGCTGAGTAGCTCACCTCGGACAAGCCGTTCGCATTGGTAATCGTGCCGCCGTTGTTGACCAGGAGATTTGTGATATCGAGAAAGTTGAGGTCGAGCGTTCCTCCCGACTCCACTGTGACACTTCCGGGACCGAAAGACCCGGTGTTAGCGGCGCGCAGCGTCCCTTGATTCACGACGGTGCCGCCCGTGTAAGTGTTGCTCGCCGACAGGGTGAGCGTTCCCGGGCCGGTCTTGGTCAGGGAACCTGAACCACTGATGACGTTGGCGAAAGAAACATCACCCCCTTGGTTGAACACGAGCGCGGAGTTGTTGGTCACAGCCCCGCCGAGGTTGGCCACGGATACGGTGAGAGTTCCACCGGTGATGACAGTGCCGCCGGTGAATGAATTGGAAGCAGCCAAAGTCACATTGCCGCTGCCCTCCTTGGCCAGCGAGCCCGCGCCGCTGATCGCGCCGGAGAAAATGCCGTCGCCAGTCTGCCTGAGCACAAAGGAACCCCCGGAGAGCAAGGCGATATTGCCCGGTATGGAACCCACCGAGCCCACGAGCCGTCCGGCGTTCACGGTGGTGACACCCGCGTAGCTGTTGGAGAGTCCGAGGACAACATCCCCCACCCCGTCTTTGATCAGACTCCCGCTCCCCGTGATGACCGCACCCACGGTGGCTTCCGCTCCCGCCAGCGCGTTGGTGATGATCAACTGGCCGGGGTTGGTGATCGCCGTGACATTCTCCGCGGTCTGCGCGGAAAGGATAAAGCTGTTGTTGGTGGCGTAATTGATGATGCCGCTGAAGGTCGAATCGTTTGTTCCGACCAACTGCACCGTCCCGCTGCCGGTGATATTGATCAGGCCGGAGCCCGAGATGGAACCCGTGTCAAACCTCAGCACGCGCCCATAGCCAGCCGACAACGTGTTGGTCCCGGAGAAATCCGCGTCCACGCTGACAACCGAAGTTGAACCCGATGCGCCGAACACACTGTTGACGGTCGTTCCGCTCAGGCCGAGCAGTCCATTGCCGGTGATGACGCAGTTCTGGTTGAGGTTGAGAGACACTCCTGTGGCGAGGACTGAAACACCGAACAAACACGACCCGCCGATGTCCTTGGATGCGCCGGTCAAAGACAATGATCCCGCGGAGGCATTGAGGACCACTCCAGCCTTGTTCGCCCCGATCAGACCGGAGAGCGTGAGCGCCCCGGCACCGGTCTTCGTCACGACATTGTTCGAGCCCGTGATCGCTCCGGAGAGATCGAGATTCGAAGCATTGCTGAGCGTGAGCCCTCCGCTTCCGACCACCAAGGGAGAGGAAAAAACAGGCACCACCGGATTCGTGACCGAGAGCGTCGCCCCACTGAAAGTGACGCTGGCGTTGCCGAGCGCAAATGCGCTGTCGGCCACCACGGTCCCGCCGGAAATCGTGCCACCGGTGAAGCTATTGC
>JBEDBL010000260.1:0-3439 GCA_041177245.1 Verrucomicrobiota bacterium | reverse complement strand
CAAAAACCTCATCGGCAAAGTCCTCGAGGATCAGAATATGCCGCAGGAAATCGCCAAGCATGTGCACGAGGACAAGGACACCACATTGCAGGCGCTGGTCGGCGAGTTGCTCGGTATGCATCCGTCCATGTGGACGATTTTTCACCACACGAGCGACACCATCCTCAAACTGGCCCGCATCGGACGCTCCATCATCGTGGGCCGCGGCGGGAATATCATCACGGCAAAGCTGAAAGGCGGACTGCACGTGCGCCTCGTTGCACCGGAGGGCGTGCGCCTCGCCCACCTCAAATCCCACTTCAAGATGGACGACGGGGCGGCCGAGAAATACCTGAACGACGAGGACGCCGGACGGCGCCGTTACGTGAAGTCGAATTTCGAAAAAGACATCGACGATCCGTTGCTCTACGACGCCGTGCTTAACACCTCGACGCTCGGCTTCGAGCGAACGGCCGACATCATCGCAGCGATGCTCGCGGCTAAAGTCTAGCGCCGCGCCGCGCAGGCCCGCACCTGCTGCAACATCAAGAACGCAGCAGCGGAAGGGTGCTGAAAGCGCGGCCGAGCACCGGAACAGACGGGGTTTTGAGCCATTGCTCGAGAAGCGTGGCGTAGACGCTGCGGAAGTCGGTGTGGTGGACCAAGTCGCCGCGCTCGAGTTTGGTCAGGCTCGGATGTGCTCCCCGCAAGCCGCCCTCGAGCGCCCCACCGAAAAGGAAAAGTGGAGCTGCCGCACCGTGGTCTGTGCCACCGCTGGCATTCTGCGCGACGCGGCGGCCGAATTCGCTGAAAGTGAGCAATATTACGCGATCGAAATTTCCCTGCTCGCGCATGTCGCGGCAAAACGCACCGACAGCCTGGTCGAAGATAGCCAGTTGCCTCTCGTGCGCCCCGGCCTGGTTGGCGTGCGTGTCGAATCCTCCTAGCGAAACGTAGTAGACGCGCGATGGCATGCCGCCTCCGATCAGGCGCGCGACCAGCTGCAAACGCCTCCCCAGATCGGTGCGGGGATAGTCCGCACCGCGGTGCGCTTTGTGCAGAATCTCCTGGACCTTGGATGAAGACGCCACCGCATCGAGCGCGGCGCGCTGCAGAAAATCCGCCACGTTCACGTCGGGATCGGACGCACCGAAGAGCATGTCGACCGATCCTCCTGCGGGCGCAGCCGCATCGTCATCCACTTCCATCGCCGCGGGATCCATGCCGCCTTGAAACTGGTAATCCTGCGGCGCGCCGATGGCGATCGACTTCCCCGACTCCGAGCGCAGCGCCTGCGGGACT
Organism: Verrucomicrobiota bacterium; assembly: GCA_041177245.1. Taxonomy (GTDB): domain Bacteria; phylum Verrucomicrobiota; class Verrucomicrobiia; order Chthoniobacterales; family JACTMZ01; genus JACTMZ01. The sequence continues at coordinate 2,158 of JBEDBL010000260.1, read as the reverse complement.
TGATCGCCGATGGCAATAGCCGCACCGGGATCCTCGCCCCGGCAGGCCGCGTCGCAATAACGCCCAAGCCAGCCGTGAGCCTCGGTTTTGTCCGCGTCGCTTGCCGTATGCCAAATCTCTGTGGCGCGGAAATGCGAACGGTTCGGATTCGGATAACCGACGCCCTGCACGACGGACGCATAGCCCTCTCCGAGCAAGGCACCTAGGTTTTCCAACGACGGATGCAATCCGCAATAATCGTCGAGCCTGCGCACTTTGTCCGCGGGGATTGCGAGGCCGGGGCGTGCCTTGAAATACGAGTCGTCCGCGTAGGGAATTACGGTGTTGAGCCCGTCGTTGCCGCCGGCCAATTGCAGGACGACCAGAATCGTTCCGTCTTTGCCCGTCGCCGGCGCGAAAGACGAAGCCGCCACGCCGTCGAGCGCGGCGAAAGTGCGGTTGACGAAAGAAGGCACCGTCGGCGCGATGGCGCCGCCGAGGACGACGGTGCGCAGGAATTTGCGGCGCGTGAAAAAGGGATCGGTCATGGCATCAGCACAGGTTGTATTCGGGGGATCCGAGCAGGATAACCGATGCTTCACGCACCGTATCGTCACCGCACGGAAAATTACTGCCGGCCAGCAGAGCGTCCAACCGGTGTCTGGTTGTCCGGCCGGCCGGTTCGGCGAGGAAGACTCTCTCGAGCCTTTCTGCCAAGGACGCGGCATCAGCGCGCGCGGCCGCCGGCGCAACCTTAGCCCAAGCCGCGGCATCCAACGAATTGGCCTGCAAAGGCAAAGGCGGCGCGGCCGCGACAAAAAGGCGCGCTGTGTTGCTGCGACGGATGAGTGTGCCGCTGTTGATCCACGCGGTGCCGCCATCCCAACCTTTCACGCTCGGTGGATGAAAAAGGTTCTGGCCCAGCTCGGCGGCGAGCGGAAGAGCCAATGCGGGCGGCAAAAGTTGCCGGCCGAGTTCACGCGAGGCCTGAACCATCCACTGCACGGGGCTCTTGACCTGCGAAGCCCTCGCTTTGGCTGCATAGAATTCGGGATGCGTGAAAATCATCCGCAGGAGTTCGCCGGAATGCAGGTCGTTCGACCGGTAGTGCGCGGCGAGGGATTTTACCAGATCCCGCTCCGGTTTCGGATAGGCGTAAAACTCCCACAACTTTTCCGCCAGAAATTCCGCGCAACGCGGCTGCGCGCAGATGATTTCCGCCGCCTCCGCCGCGCCGAAATTCCCCGATTGTCCGAAAATTGTTTTTTGTCCGCCATCGTGACGACGCGCAGCGAAGAAAGCTTCTCCGTTTTCCGGCCTGATGCGCCACCCGGTGAAACAGCGTGCCGCTTCACGGATATCGTCCTCCGTGTAATGTCCCTCGCCCAAGGTGAACAGCTCCATGATCTCGCGCGCGAAATTCTCGTTCGGGGCCTTGTTTGCGTTGTCCCTTCCATCGAGCCAGACCAGCATCGCGGGATCCAGAGCCATCGCCGCGCAGAGCTCGCGGAACGGCCCCGCTGCAAGCCGGCGCAGACTCTCGTTCTGCCCGAGCATGAGGTGGTTGCATTTCACCTTGGTCTGGCTCGTGGCGAAGTGTCCGTGCCAGAACAGGGTCAATTTCTCGCGCGCCTGCCCGCCACTCGAACGCATGCGTTCGAGCCACCAAAACTGCACGTCTTGCCGGATCGCGCGCTGCGCCCTCAGGAAATTTCTGAGCTCGCTGCGTGCGGTTTCGTTATCCGCGCGCTGCGCCCTGCGCAAAAGGCGGTGGCGGGCCATTTCTCCGGGATCGGTCTGCGGCGCCGGAGGCGGCGACTCTGCGTCCCCGGCTAACATTTTGTCCACCGCACCTTCCAATCCCAGCGCGGCCAATTCCTCCGCCTGCTCCGGCGTTCCCCCGAAACCCGCGCGCCGAAGCAGATGCGCAGCCGCATCGGTGTCCCAGGCGAAGTTACCTTGTCCGGCCATGCCATCAATTCAACCCCGCAAAAAGCGACGAGTCTCCCGGAAAATCGCAACTTTCCCATCGTAACGGAGTTGGATATCGGGCACAGATCACCTCGTGAGATTCAAAATTCTCCTGATCATCGGCATCTTGGCCGCCGGCATCGCGGTTATCTTCACCGCAGGCCGCACACATTTCGTTCCGAGCGGAGCGAAAACTGTCGAGCGCATC
>JBEDBL010000259.1:0-3449 GCA_041177245.1 Verrucomicrobiota bacterium | reverse complement strand
GAAAGACGGGATCTACTTCTGCGTCTGCTGCGATCTTCCCCTCTTCCGCTCCGACGCCAAATTCGACTCCGGCACCGGTTGGCCGAGTTTCTTCCGCCCTGTCGCCGCGGAAAATGTGGTCACGGAAAAGGATTTGAGCCACGGCATGATGCGCGAGGAGATCCTCTGCGCGCGCTGCGACGCCCATCTCGGGCATGTGTTCCCCGACGGGCCGGCGCCCAGCGGACTGCGCTACTGCGTGAATTCGGTTTCGCTCAAATTCGTGCCGGACGCAAAGGAATGAAAACATCCGCCGCGCTCTTTCTCCTTTTCGCCGTAGCTCTGAAAGCCGAAGACACATCCATGAACACACAAAAAGCAACCCTCGGCGGCGGATGTTTTTGGTGCGTCGAAGCAGTTTACGAACGCTTGCCCGGAATCATCTCGGTCACATCCGGCTACGCCGGGGGCCGGACCGAAAATCCGACCTACGAGGAAGTTTGCTCCGGCAACACCGGGCATGCCGAAGTCGTGCAGATCGAATACGACCCGGGGAAAATCTCGTACGAGAAGATCGTCGATCTTTTCTGGGATGCGCACGATCCAACCACTCTCAACCGCCAAGGCGCGGACGTCGGCACGCAGTATCGTTCGATCATCCTGACGCAGAACAAGGAGGAGGCACACATCGCCAAGGAATCGAAAGACCGCGCCCAGGCGAAACTCAAATCACCGATCGTCACCGAGATCGCCCCGCTGAAGACATTCTATCCGGCCGAGGATCACCATCAGGACTTCTACCGCGAAAACCCGATGCACCCCTACAACATGGCGGTCATCCGGCCGAAGTTGGAGAAGCTGAAAGAGAAAACCGGAGAATAAAACTCAGCCGAGTTTCTTCGCAATCAAGCCCTCGAGCTTGATGATGTCCTCGGTGAACTTGCGGATGCCCTCGGCCAATTTTTCCGTGCCCATCGCATCTTCGTTCAGCATCCAGCGGAACGCTTTTTCATCCAGCGGCGTCTTCGTGATGTCCGATTTCTTCGCTTGCTCGACCGAGAGGTGCCGTTCGAGTTTTCCATCGGCACCCTGCAACTCGGCGAGCAATTCGGGGCTGATGGTAAGCAGATCGCATCCGGCCAACGCCAAGATCTGTGACGTGTTGCGGAAACTTGCTCCCATCACCTGCGTCTCGTAGCCGAACTTTTTGAAGTAGTTGTAGATCGCGACCACCGACTTCACGCCGGGATCATCGGCGCCGCGGTATTCCTGCCCGGTCTTGGCCTTGTACCAATCGTAGATGCGTCCGACGAACGGCGAAATGAGACGGACGTTGGCTTCGGCGCAGGCAATGGCCTGCGGCAGGGCGAAGAGCAGTGTGAGATTGCAGTTGATGCCTTCTTTCTGCAGCACCTCGGCCGCGCGGATTCCTTCCCACGTGGAGGCGATCTTGATCAGCACGCGCTCGCGAGGGACATTGCGTTGCGCGTAAAGACCGATCAGCTTGCGCGCTTTTTCGATCGTGGCCGGCGTATCGAAGGACAACCGCGCATCCACCTCGGTCGAAACACGACCCGGAACGATCTGGAGGATCTTCTCGCCAAAAATGGTGAGCAGGTCGTCGATGATCTCGCGGATGAGTTCCTCGCGCAGAACTCCACTGCCGCCTTTGAACCCGGCAACCGCCTGATCAAGCAACGGTGCGTATTCCGGTTGCGTCACCGCCTTGTAAATGAGTGAAGGATTGGTTGTCGCATCCTGGGGCGAAAACTGCCGGATGCTTTCGAAATCACCCGTGTCGGCCACCACGGTGGTGAATTGTTTAAGTTGGTCGAGTTGGTTCATGGATACTGTTGGGCGGAAGCTACCTTTGCCCTGCATCGTTGGCAGACATGGTGCGTAGCTAACCTTGCCTCCGATAACATATTGACTCGGCCCGGAAACAGGACAACAAGAAACCGAATGGGTCGGATCATACGATTTTACATGAGTTTCCTTGCAGCAGGCTTCCTGGCTGTTGCACCGGCAAGTCTGGCCGGCGACAACGAGCAGGCAATACCGTCACCCGACGGCCAGTTTTGCTTCGAGATCGCGGCGGACGACAACAACCCTTTCGGCATTGCGCGGATCACCTCGAAAGAAACCGGCAAGGCGGTTTGGGAAACACCGGAGAAAGCGAGAAATAGTTTCACTGAAGACAGCAGGTGCGTCTGGTCTCCTGATTCGAAAAAGTTCGCCCTGAATTACCGCGCCGGGAGCCGCTACGAAACGACGGACATCTTCCGCTGGGACGGCGGGGTTTTCGTGCCATCGCCTTCCTTCGAGGAACTTTTTTCCTCGCGGTTGGCCGCAGCGAAAGAAAAACAACTCCGCAAGCTCGTGGATAAATTGCCCGAGGACTTCGCCGGAAAAAAAGCGCTGCTGGAAGGTGCCAATCACAGACGCATCTGGGACAACTTCACCGTGCGCCGCTGGATTGACGACAACACTTTGGAAGCCACCGCCTACTCCATCTCCTTTGTCTGCCCGGGCATCGAAGAAAACGACGGTGAGGACATTTCGGGCGCCCTGCGCTTCGTGCTGCGCATCGACGATCGTGGTCGTTGCAAAATCCTCGAGGAGAAAATGATCTCTCTCGAAAGCGCCGCGGGAACTTCCGAAGAATAGCCCGGTCCTGCGGCCAACTAGCAAACGTGCGTGAGCGCGGCGGCGATAAAGCCTTTGAACAGCGGGTGAGGCGCGCGCGGGCGCGAACGGAATTCGGGATGGAATTGGCAAGCGACGAACCACGTGTGGTTACGCAGTTCGACAACTTCGGCGAGCGTGCCGTCGGGTGACGTGCCGGAAATGACGAGTCCCTGCTTTTCCATGCCGTCCTTGTATTTCATGTTGAACTCGTAGCGGTGGCGGTGGCGTTCGTTGATTTCCGAAGCGCCGTAGAGTTGATGCGCCACGGTGTTTTTCCGCAGTAAACAGGGATAAGAACCGAGCCTCATGGTGGCTCCTTTGTCGGTGACGTCTTTCTGGTCCTCCATGAGGTAGATGACCGGATCAGTCGTGTCCGGATCGAACTCGGTGCTGTCCGCCTTGGGATACCCGCAGGCATTGCGGGCGAATTCAATGACCGCCACCTGCATACCGAGACAGATGCCGAGATACGGCGTGCCGGTCTCGCGGGCGTAGCGTGCGGCGGCGATTTTTCCCTCGATACCGCGGTCACCGAAGCCGCCCGGAACAAGGATGCCGGCGACGCCGCGCAGATGTTTCTCCGGTCCCCCTTCCGCTTCGAGATCCTCGGCGTCGATGAGGACGAGATCGATGCCGCAGTCGTGGGCCGCCCCGGCATGGGTCAGCGATTCGTAGATGCTCTTGTAAGCATCCTGCAGCTCGATGTATTTGCCGACCACGGCGATCCGGACACGTTTGCGCGGTCGCACCACGCGTTCGACGAATTTGGCCCAGTCGTCCAT
>JBEDBL010000258.1:0-3474 GCA_041177245.1 Verrucomicrobiota bacterium | reverse complement strand
CCCATGAGGACAGTGAACATTTTGTCGGCCTCGACGGCGTTGGTTTCGTCGAGTTTGACGCGCAGGAGCCGGCGTTTTTCCGGATCCATCGTCGTGGTGAAAAGCTCTTTGGCGTTCATTTCGCCGAGGCCCTTGAATCGTTTGATCTGCACGCCGCGGCGGCCGATTTCCTTGACCAGATCGAGGATGCGCGGGATGGCGAAAATCTCGTGCTTGTTCTCGCGCTCTCCTTCGCCTTCGACCAAGTGGAAGATCGGTTTGTCCGTCGCCGTGTAGTGGTCGATCTCGAGTCCTTTCTTGGAAAGTTCCTTGATCAGCTTGTCCACCGCGACGGATTCGTGGATCTCGACGAGGCGGGCGCGGCGGCGGCGGCCGGGAGCTTCCTTCTCTTTTTCTTTCGGAGCGGCGGCCTCGCCGTTGGTTGTCTCCGGGGCTTCCGCCTCGAAAAGATTCAGGTCGCTGTTCTTTTTGGCGAAGGCCTGCAGGTCGCTTTCGTCGTGGAAATACTCGACCGACTCCGTGTTCCCGTCGCGTATTTTGATGAGGTAGGAAGGCAGTTCGCCACTCTTCGCGTCGCGGGCTTCGAGAAAACTTTCGAAGTCGCCACCGAGACGCTTGATCGCGTTGCTGTGCTTGTTGAGCCGCTCAAGAAGCTCGAGGATTTCCTTGAGCTGAGTTTCGGTGAAGGTCTTCTTGTTTTTCAGGTGGACGAGTTTGACATCCTCCGCGCCGAGCGAGATGAGGATCTTGGTCAGCTGCGCGTCGTCATCGACGTATTCTTCGCGCTTCTTGCGCTTGATCTGGTAGAGCGGTGGTTGCGCGATGTAGACGCAACCGCGGCGGACCAACTCGGTCATCTGGCGGTAGAAAAACGTGAGCAGCAAAGTGCGGATGTGCGAACCGTCCACGTCGGCGTCGGTCATGATGATGATCCGGCCGTAGCGCAGTTTCCCGAAATTGAAAGATCCCTCCTGCTCGCCCTCGCCGATGCCGGTTCCGACCGCGGTGATCATGGTCTGGATTTCCGTGTTCTGCAGCACCTTGTCCAACCGCGCCTTCTCCACGTTGATAAGTTTTCCGCGGATCGGGAGGATCGCCTGGAAACGGCGGTCGCGCCCCTGTTTGGCCGAACCACCGGCCGAGTCGCCCTCGACAATGAACAGTTCGGTCAACGAGGGATCGCGCTCCGAGCAGTCGGCGAGTTTGCCGGGCAGACCTCCGCCGGTCAGCGCGCTCTTGCGCACCGTCTCGCGGGCCTTGCGCGCCGCCTCGCGGGCGCGCGCTGCGGTCATCGCTTTTTCGAAAACCTTTTTCGCGACCGGGGGATTCGTCTCGAAGAAATCCATCAACCCCTCGTAAACGATCGAGCTGACGATGCCGTCGACCTCGGGATTGACCAGCTTCACCTTGGTCTGGCTCTCGAACTTCGGATCGGGGTGCTTGAGGCTGAGCACGCAGATGAGGCCCTCGCGCACGTCGTCGCCGGTGATGGCGGGGTCCTTGTCCTTGGCCAGTTCGTTGACCTTGGCGTATTGGTTGATCGCGCGCGTCAACGCGGAGCGGAAGCCCGTCATGTGCGTGCCGCCGTCCGGGTTCGGGATCGAGTTGGTGAAGCAGAGGATCTGGTCGGTGTAGCTGTCGTTGTATTGCAGCACGCAGTCGACAAAGACGTCCTCCTCGACGTCCTCGCCGTCCTTGTTCTTCATCTTGGTCTTCCGCGATCCGAGAAGCTTGATGACCTTCGGGTGGATGACTTGTTTGCTCTCGCCGAGTTCCTTGACGAATTCCTCGATGCCGAGTTTGTAGAGAAAGATGCTCTTCTTCGGTTCCCCGTCGACCCGCTCGTCGACCAACCGGATCTCCAGGCCGCTGTTGAGGAAGGCCAGCTCGCGCAGGCGCGCGCCAAGGCGTTCGAAAACAAATTCCGTCGTCGTGAAAATCTCGGCATCCGGCAAAAAGGTGATCTGCGTGCCGGTCTGCTTTTTGTTCTTCAGTTCGCTAAGGACCTTGAGTTGCTGGGTCGTCTTGCCCTTGGCGAACGACATGAAGTAGACCTTGCCGTCGCGGTAGACCTCGGCCTTGAACCACTCGGAGAGCGCGTTGACGCACTTCGCGCCGACACCGTGCAGACCGCCGCTGAATTTGTAGGCACCCTGACCGAACTTGCCGCCGGCATGCAGGTTGGTCAGCACCAACTCGATGGCGGGGATCTTCCACTTCGGATGCATGTCGACCGGAATGCCGCGGCCGTTGTCGCGAACGGAGCAGGAGCCATCAGCATGGATGATCACGTCGATGTGCGTGCACTGGCCGGCCAGATGCTCATCGATGGAATTGTCGAGGACTTCGTAAACGCAATGGTGCAGGCCGCGCTCGTCCGTGTATCCGATATACATCCCCGGCCGCTTGCGGACGGCCTCCAACCCCTCAAGCTTGTCGATTTGCGCCGCGCCGTATTCGGCGGTTTTGGCCACCTTTGTTTCCTCGTTTTCCTTCGCTTTTGACGCCATAAAAATCGTGCTTCTTCCGGGGCGCGCGCGGATCAGCCCGTGCGCTCAGCAAAGCTATCCTGTCCACACCCCCGCTCCAGCCTTTTTTGGGCAAGCGGAGGGCTTTTTTGCGTCATACGACCGGATCCTCACGGGCTGCGCAGCAGACAGCGGAAGCCCGCCTTCTCGAAGTGCGAATCGTCGGTGAGTGCATCGGCGCAATCGAGTTCCCGCATGACAATGAAGCTGGTCACATCTGTGAAAGAGTAGCCTTGGTCGCGGTGCTTGAGCAGCAACTTGCAGGCTTCCCGGAAACGCCCCGTCCCGATCGGAGTCAGAGTGAGCGCCACGGAGTTTTCCAGCATTTCGAAAAATGTCCCCAGCACGGACAAAGCCTTTCGCGCAACGAGCAAAGTTGCCGTTTCGTCGACCACGTAGTCTGTCGTGATCAACGGTGTGCGCGAACGGGCGAAATCCTCCACGAGCGCACGGGCCGCGCCGTGCTTGCGGTCGGACCGATCGAAAAGGCAATACCATCCCATTGTGTCGATGAAAACCGGCTTCATCGCCCATAGACAATCCGGTCCGCTTCCCGCGAATCCATTCCGCCACCGAGATCCTCGGCGGCCTCGGCCACGCGATAGGCCGCATCGTCGGAAGTGATCTCATAATTCGCCTTCGGCGGGAAAAGTTCGCCGACCGTCCGGTTGCGGTAGGTGATGCGGAAACTTTCGCCCCGCCCCAATCGCTCGACCAAAGTTTTGGCGTTCCGCCGGATTTCCAGCATGGAAATTGTTTCCATCGGACCAAAGTGACACTTCAAGTTGAACTTGTCCATGGCTTTCTCGCCAACATCCGGTTCCTCGGCCAAGATGGGTGCGTTTGAAAAGCTTTGAGCGAGACCTTCCGGAGTTGATCGGCGCCATCCTGCTAACCGCCCTCTTTCTCGCGGCCGTTGCTTGGAACAGGGCGCAGGTCTTCATCC
>JBEDBL010000257.1:0-3476 GCA_041177245.1 Verrucomicrobiota bacterium | reverse complement strand
CACGTCTCGCAAAGCGTGCATCTCGCCTGCATCGGACCGATATACTCGGGAAACATGAGTGAGTTTGATCACGGAAGCGACAAGGGTTTCCGTTCCTCGCGCCTTGCGCAAGACAACTTCCGCGTGGTCGCGGAGGGGGCGGACTGGATCGCGGTGGACAAACCTGCAGGGTTGCTAACGCATCCCACTCGCCCCGATGGCGCGCCGACGCTTTGGGATGGATTGCGTGCATTGCTGGCTTACGAGCTGGCCAACCGCGGGCAACTTTCGATCATCACACGCTTGGACCGCGAGACGAGTGGTTTGGTGCTTTTGGCGCTGACGCGTTCGCGCGCACGGGCCTTCGGTCTCGCCATGCAGCGCGGGGAAATTGAAAAGGAATATCTTGCCGCCGTGGTCGGCGCGCCCGGATGGGACGAGAAAATAGTCGATGCGCCGATTGTTCGGCAGGGCGACGTTCAGTATTCAAAAATCTGGCTCAAACGCTGCGTTCATGCGAGTGGCGCGGATGCCCGCACGGAGTTTCGAGTGGCAAAGCGTTTTGTTGTTGGAGGCCGCGAGATGGCACTGGTTCGGGCGCGGCCTCTCACCGGACGAACCCACCAAATCCGCGTCCATCTGGCGCATGCGGGATTCCCGGTGGTGGGAGACAAGATCTACGGGGGCCGAGAAGAGGCATATCTCGAGTTTATCGAAACGGGATGGACACGTAAGTTGGCGTCCGAGTTGCTGCTGCCGCGCCATGCCCTTCATGCGTGCGGGCTTTCGTTCCTCGACCAAAACGAGCGCCGCAAGGTGGCGGCGGATTTGCCGCCGGACATGACAGCGCTTGTTGCCGGTTTAGACCCTTGCGGGCGGGAGCAATTTGGGTGATAACTCCTGCGCTAGTTTTATGCCCACCTACGATTACGAGTGTCTTAAATGCGGAAAGGCCTTCGAGGCTTTCCAGTCGATGAAAGATGCGCCTTTCAAGACTTGTCCGGAGGATAAATGCCAAGTCACTCCTTGGGGTAAGGGGGAAGTGAAACGGCTTCTCGGAACCGGGGCGGGCCTGATTTTCAAAGGAAGCGGCTTCTACATAACCGACTACCGCAGCGAGGGGTACAAACAGGCGGCAAAAAAGGACACCGGCAGCGGCGGAGAGAAAAAAGACTCCAAGCCAGCCGAAAAGCCGGCCGCAAGCGGGACTCCCGCGTCAGCTCCGGCGAAGTCTTCAACAGCAACAAGCTCCCCGACTGCGGGTTCAGGAGGCGCAAAGTAGGTATCTTTCTATGGGCTTGCGCTGCGCCAGTTGCGGTTACGACAACGATCCCACGCGCGTTTATTGCCACAAATGCGGCACCAAACTTGAGCGAGGTGCTGTTGCGCCTCCGCCGCCCTCCGGTTTCACGCACCCTACCGATGTTTCCAAGTCGAAACGTCTCAGGTCGCCCGTTCCTTGGCGCCGATATCTCGAATTTGTTCTTCAGTTTGGCTTATTCGCCACCTTGGCGGCTGTGTTTACCCTGGCGCTCCTACCCCCGCGCCATCTGCCTGCTCCGGTGCAGGGCGACGAGAGTCTCGCGAAGAGGCTCTCCGGTTTGGTGAGGGACTCGGGCGCATCCTCTTCTGCGCGTTCTTTTTCGGTTCCCGCGACCGACCTGCATCGCTGGCTGGTGGCCTTGGTGAAATTTCCCGAACCTGACAGCGAATTTCGGCCCAAACCGCGGAGGGTCTATTGCGAGCAAGGCGATGGTTTCGTACGCATCGGAATCGAGGCATCGTTGCTGGATAAATTGGATGTCTATTTCGAGGGCGACTATGCGCCCGTCCCCGACGGTTCCGGGTCTACTATGAAGCCGTTGCGTTATTCGATTGGGCGTTTACCGCTGCCTGTTGCTCTCGGCTGGCCGGTCGAAAGACAGTTCGACGGACTGCGTGAAGCTCTTGCTACTCCACTTGCGCAGCTTGCAAAAGCCTCATACATCGGTGTGTCGCCGGAAGCGGCGACTTTACGTTGGGCAGGTACAGGAAGCAGGTGAGGAGAACTCTCTTTTTCTGGGTCTGCTTGGTCCTTTTGTCCTGCAGCCTGCTCGCACAGGTGGTTGCACCCGAGTTGCTCAAACCGGAAAACCGCACGGTCAGTGCGTCCAAGCAAATCACGATTTTTGGCGGAACGCGCGAGGTTCGCTCCGATTTGGTGCGCCGTGCCGAGCAGTTGAGGGAAGGTCTGCGGCAGGAATTGAACTTGGGCGATAACTGGAGCGTGCCGATTCTGGTCACTCTCACGCCGCAAGACGGGCTTCGTTTGCGTCAGCCGCGTCTGTTCGCCCAAGTATTCGACGCCGGTGACGCGGGGAGAAAACTGCAGTTGGATATTTCGCCGGGCGTCTTGGCCGAGCCGCAGTTGGTCGATGACGCGTTTCTGCGCTCCTTGCTGCTTGAGATCTCTTTGCGTCGCCAAAAATTCTCCGGCAGTCGCTATGTCGAGCCACCTTCATGGTTGGTCGGTGCGATGTCCGCGGCACTTTCAAAAAGTGAACCCGGGGAGGATGCACGGATTTACTCCGCTCTGCTGGAAACAAAAGGTATGCCCAAACTCGACCGTTTCCTCAGTCAGGATGCCGCCTCTCTGCGGGGGCGGACGAGGGAAATCCATGAGGCCCAAAGCCTCGCGCTCTACCGCAGTCTTCTCGAATTGCCGCAGGGCCGGGGCAAAATCGTGGACAATCTGACACTCTCCGAACCGGCGCGCGATCCGGTCGAGAGATTCGCGCAGACTTGGCCGGAGCTCTCGGAGGATTCCTCCCGGCTCACTCGCTTATGGGCGCTGGGCATTGCTCGGCTTTCTTCGCCGACCCGAATCGAATATCTCTCGTCGGAGGAGACATCGGCCCAGCTCGCCACGGCTTTGCGCTCGCTGGGCTTGAGTGGCCCGGCTGAAGAGAGTGCCGACTCGCTCGTGGCCGACGCCCGGACGGAGGAGGGCCGCTTCCGCTTGGTCAAAGCGGCGACTGATTTGCGCAATCTTGGATTTCGCGCACATCCATTGTATTCCGCCCTGGTCGAGGAATACCGCACCCTTTTCGATGATCTCTCACGCGGGCGGCGACGCGGGGCAGCCGGAAAGTTTGCCGAATCCGAAGAGCTGCGTGCTGCGCTCGATGCTCGCAATTCGCAGATCACGGATTTTCTCAATTGGTACCAAGCCAACGCCGCCGGCGGATCGCCTGCTTTGTCTCCCCGGGCGACGATCCGCACGGAACCGCGGGCGACCCGCAACGACGCGCTTACCCGCTACCTCGATTCGGTGGAGCAATCCGGTTGGTAGGGCTGAGCAATTCGTTGTCTGATGCGTGCGATAGCCCAAAGCGCATGCTCACGCACAAGCGGCTCCGAGTCGTTCGTAGCAGCCTGAAGCGCGGGCAGGTCCTCCTCGGAGCCTGTGTTGCCCAAGGCCACAGACACGTTGCGAAGGAAGCCTCGTCGCTTCGCCC
>JBEDBL010000256.1:0-3493 GCA_041177245.1 Verrucomicrobiota bacterium | reverse complement strand
GCGCACTTGTGCCGCACAGGGGAAGTCCGCTGGCTTTGCGGGCGGGCGCGCGTTTCTTTGCGGCACAAGTGCGCTTTGCTTTGCCGGAAATCCAGAATTACCGAGCGCTGTTGCTCTTGAAAGCGCATGAGGCGGTTCGGCGGGACTTGGAGGAACCGGCGAACAGTATCCGCTTTTTGCGCGAGAATTCGCCGCTACTCGAGGCCATCCTCGCCGCGCCGCGGGACCGGAGGATCAAACTGCATTCCATCATCGGTGACCGTGGGCGGAAGGATGCGCCGCGAGGCGGTGACGGCATCGTTTCATACCGGAGCGCGCATTATCCGGGCGCGGACAGCGAGAAAATCGTTCCCTCCAGGCACAATGTGCACCAGCACCCGGAGGCCGTGCGGGAGTTGGCGCGCATTTTGCGGGAGCAGGCGGGGCGGTGAAATGAAAGAGTGGTTCGGGCGGGATGCCGGAAGATTTCCGGCTCGCGTTGTTGGTCTCGACGGGCGCAGACTTTGCTTATGCAGACTCTGCGCAGTTCCCGGTTGACGTGCATCGCCTTGGTAACGGGTCTTTTTTTGGCCATGTCCTCTTGGGCGGAGGCCAAACCTCCGAAGTGGGAGTATCTCGTAGTGACCGCTGCTCTGAATAACCGCAGTCTCGAGCAAGTGCTCAATGCGCGCGGCGTGGAAGGATGGGAGTTGGTGGCTTTTACGCGGAAAGACGTGGCCATTTTCAAGCGGACGAGGCGGTAAGCATCGCGTGGCGTGAGCGGCCTGCTTCGCTACGGGATCTGGTTGGGTGCGGGGAGTGGGAGGGGTCGAGCAGGCAACATCTGCACCTGCCGCTCGCGACGGGGTAACCGGATGGTGAGCTTGAGTCCTTTGCCGGGATCGCTTTCGATGACAACTTCGCCGCCGTGGGCACGCACGACGCGCTGGGTTATCATGAGTCCCAGACCGCTGCCTGTTTTCTTCGTTGTGAAATAAGGCTCGAAGACGCGTGCCATAGTCTCCTGCGTCATGCCGCCGCCCGTGTCGGAGAAGGTGACGTTGACCCGTTCGCCGTCGGAGCCGGTGCGGATTTTGAGCATTCCGCCCTGCTTCATCGCCTCGCTGGCGTTTTTGATGATGTTGAAGAAGGCCTGCTTGAGTTGGTCCTGATCGACATCGAGCACCGGAAGACCCGGCGCAAGCTCGAGTTCGAGAAGGATGTTGCGCGACTTCAATTCCGGTCCGAGAAACTCTGCGGCGTCGCGGACCAGAGAGTTCAGGTCGTGGGGGGCGCGTTGCAGCGGGGCGGGACGGATGGCGCGGAGGAACTGCGTGACGATGCTGTCGAGCCGTTTGATTTCCTCCTGTGCGACCTCGAGAGGATGGAGGAGGGCGTCCTGCTCTGCATCCGGCAATTTGCGCAGTCGGCGTTCGAGGAGTTGTAGGTGGATGGTCAGGGAATTGAGCGGGTTGCCGATCTCGTGCGCCACGCCGGCGGCGAGGAGTTGCAGCGCGGCGATGCGTTCGCTTTCCAGCGTTTCCTGTGCTTCGCGGTGCCGCTCGGTGAAGTCGCGCATGATCAGAGCGTAGCCGGCATGCTGGCGGTGGCCCGGTTTCTCGTCGTCCTCAGCCATGAGCGGGACAACGTAGAAATTGAGGATGCGGTGCGCGGGATGGAACACCTCAATGTCGCGGGTCACGACTTCGTGGCCTTGGGCGAGTTCTTTCCAACGCAAGCCGCTGATGTTTTCCGAGAGGGGTCGCCCGAGTGCCGCCGCGGGATCGATGCCGAAGAGCATGCCGGCGGCATCGTTCATGTAGATCACCGTTCCCGCGGTGTCCGTCACGATGACGCCTTCACGGATCGCGTTGAAGATCGTCTCGAGAAAGCGCTTGTCGCGGGCGAGTTCGACAAAAAACGCCTCGACCTCCTCCGGTTGGATGCGGCGGAGGCGGGCGAGGATTTTGTCGAGAAAGGCGCGCTTCAAGTGCTGCGGGATTATTTGGTGGCGAGATCGATGTTGAGCAACACGGCTAGTTCGTCGACGCGGCTGGCGAAGAGTCGCAGTGCCGCTTCGACCGGGGCAGGGGAGGTCATGTCGACCCCGGCGGCTTTGAGCGTATCGATGGGGTATTGTTTGCCGCCGGACTTGAGGAAGCCGAGGTAGCGCGAGGCATCGCCGCTTTCGAGCACCTGGCGCGAGAGCGCTACGGCGGCGCTCATCCCGGTGGCGTATTGGTAGACGTAGAATGCGCTGTAAAAATGCGGGATGCGCAGGCACTCGAGGTCGAGTTGCGGATCGAGGGTGAAGTCCGGGCCGAAGTAGGTAGTGAGAAGTTCGCGGTAGATCTTTGTGATCGTGTCCAAGGTGAGTGCCTCGCCGGCTTCCTGGCGTTCGTGGATGATTTTTTCGAATTCGGCGAACATGGTCTGCCGGTAGATCGTGCCGCGCAGGTCGTCGATCTGGCGGTTGAGCAGATACGCTTTCATCTGCGGATCCGTGGTTTGTCGGAGCAAATGGTGGGTGAGCAACTCTTCGTTGAAAGTGGAGGCAACCTCGGCGAGGAAAATCGGGTAGTGATGATCTTGGAACGTCTGGTTCCGCTGCGCATACCACGTGTGCATGGAGTGTCCCGCCTCGTGGGCGAGGGTGAACATGTCGGCAAAGACATCCGGTTTGTAATTCATCAGGATGTAGGGCGGTGATCCGTAGCATCCGCTGGAAAAAGCGCCGCTGCGTTTGCCTTTTGACTCGTAGCGGTCGCACCAGCGTCCGCGCAGTCCTGCCTCGAGTTCGCGCGTGTATTCCCCGCCGAGCGGGGCGGCAGCGGCGATCGTACGGTCGATCGCTTCGTCGAAGGTCAGATGCGTGGAGATTTTCGGAACGAGCGGGACGTAGGTGTCGTAGTGGTGGATTTCATCGATGCCCAGCGCGCGGCGGCGGAGTTCGTAGTAGCGGTAAAGCGGCGCGAGGTTGGCGCGGACCGTCGACACGAGGTTGTCGTAGACGGCAAGGGGAATGTCGTTGCGGAAAAGTGCGGCGGCGCGGGCCGAGGAGTAATTCCGCGCTTTGGCTTGGAAGACATCGGTGCGCACCGAGCTGGCCAGCGTGCTCGCGAGGGTGAATTTGTGGTCGGAGAATTCCTCGTAGAATTGATGGAACGCGCGCCGGCGCAGGTCGCGGTCGGGTTTGACCAGAAACGAACTGAAACTGCTCTGGCTCAGTTCGACCTGCTGCCCGCTGCCATCCGCCATGAGGCCGAATTTCAGATCGACATTTGTCAGCTGGGAAAAAGTTTCCTCATGCCCCGACAAGGGCTGCGAACTCATGGCGAGCAGGCGTTCCTCGTTTTCGTTAAGGGTGTGCGGCCTGAAACGCCGCAGGCGCTCGAGCACGGTGCGCCACGGTCCGAGCTCGGGCGCGGCGGCCAGTGCGGCGAACGCGGTATCGGGGATGGCCATCAGTTCCGGGCTGATGAAAGAGCACTTTTCCACGATGTCGGTGTGCAAA
>JBEDBL010000255.1:0-3509 GCA_041177245.1 Verrucomicrobiota bacterium | reverse complement strand
GCGCGGCGCATCACCTCGTGGTTCTGCACGCAACGCCCGTCGTCGGTCACCGCGACGATCCCAGCATTCGCCATGGCACCGATCGGAGCGAGTTGTTCACCTTGCGAGCCGACAGTGATTGCGCCGGTCGTGAAAACATTGACCGCACCGAACTGCGCCGCGCGCTCTTCCATCCACGCGATGATGCCCGGATGGTCGGCCACCGGGTTGGTGTTGGGCATGGCCACCACCGAGGTGAATCCGCCCGCTGCCGCGGCCTTCGTGCCCGTTTCGATTGTTTCCTTCGCACCGTGGCCCGGTTCGCGCAGGTGAACATGCATGTCGATGAAACCCGGACAAACAACCAACCCGCGCGCGTCGATCTCCTCCGCACCCGGTGCGGCAGACGCGGCGAATTTTCCGTCCGCAATGAAAACATCCCCGGTTTCGTCGCGGCCCGACGCGGGATCGATAACGCGGCCGCCGCGGATGTTGGCCGAAACACTCATGCGTCCTCCTTGAAAGCGATGGAACCGCAAAGATAAAGGACCGCCATGCGCACGGCCAATCCGTTGGTCACCTGATCGAGGATGACGCTGTGAGGTCCGTCGGCCACGGAGCCGTCGAGTTCCACCCCGCGGTGGATCGGCCCGGGATGCATGACCAGCGCGTCCGGTTTGAGACGCGCGGCGCGCGCGGCGTTGAGACCAAAGAGCGAGGCGTATTCGCCGGTCCCGGGAAAGTAGCCGGCTTTCTGGCGCTCGTGCTGGATGCGCAGGAGATTGACCACATCGAGTTCGGGCAGAACATCGTCGAACTGGTGGCAGATGCGTACCCCTGTGCGCTCGAATTCCCGCGGAACAAGCGTGGGCGGTCCGATAAGGATGACCTCGGCGCCGAGCTTGGTCAGGGCCCAGATATTGGAACGCGCGACCCGGCTGAACCGGATGTCGCCAACGATGCCGACTTTGAGTCCCTCGACGCGGCCGAGACGCTCGCGCATGGTGAAGACATCAAGCAAACCCTGGGTCGGATGCTCGTGGGAACCGTCGCCCGCGTTGATCACGCCGGCCTCGAGGCGTTCGGCGAGGAATTGCGGCGCCCCCGCCGCGGAGTGTCGCAGAACGATGAGATCGGCGGCCAGTGCTTCGAGGTTTTTTGCGGTGTCCTTCAGACTCTCGCCCTTCGACAAACTGGAGGTGGTGGCCGCGATGTTGACCACGTCCGCGCTGAGCCGCACCGCCGCGACTTCGAAAGACGTCCGCGTGCGCGTGCTCGCCTCGACGAAAAAATTGACCAGTGTTTTGCCGCGCAGGCTGGGGACTTTTTTCAGGCGGCGTTGACCGACGCCCTTGAATTCCGCGGCGGTATCGAGAATGAAGACAATTTCCCCGGCCGAGAGGTCGGAGATGCCGAGCAAATCTTTGCGCGTCCAGATCATTGCTCGAAGATACCCTCCTCGCCTTCATCGGTCCCCGCCAGATGAACGCGGATTTTCGCCTCGGGCGGTGCGCTCAGCTCGAGCGCGGTGAAATCCGGCCGGATCGGCAACTCGCGTCCCCCACGGTCGGCGAGCACGGCGAAAAGAATCCGCCGCGGGCGCCCGAAACCAAGCACCGCCTCGATCGCGGCGCGCGCCGTGCGTCCTGTTTGCTGCACGTCGTCGACCAGCACGACGGTCCTTTTGTCCAGATCGAGCGGCAGCTCCGTGTCGCGCAGCGGCGCGATGCCCCCGCGCAGTCCGAGATCGTCACGATACATGGCGATGTCCACCGCGCCGCAGCCGGCATCGATGCCGTGGCCGGCGAGCTCCTTTTTCAAGCGCCGCGCCAACTCGACCCCGCGGGTCGGGATGCCGGCCAGAAATACGGGTCCATCGTCTTTTAGGGACGCGGCCAGAGATGAGCCCAGTTTTGACACCGCCCCGGCAACGCCCGCCGCGTCAACCAATGTGCGGCCGGTGGTTCGTGACATTCCATCCAGCTTGCCACAAGCGGGAAGGTTTCGTCAGCAAGGGTTTTCAGGCGGCGACGGAAGCCGGCCGGCGGGCACGCGTGCCGCGCCAACCGTTCCGGTGGCGCATGACCCAATCGAGCAGGGCGCGCTCGAAGCCGATATCGTGGCCCACTTTTTCGCTTTCGATCCACTTGTGGCGCAGGATCTCCTCGCGCTCCGCGAGAAACTCGCGATAGAGCATGGAATTCCGAACGAGGTCTACGCCCTCGTCGTGGGAGGAGTTCATAAGCGTAATAATAACCATGGTCCGTGCAGAGTCAAGGAAGGGCCAAGGGTGACCCTGTCTACAAATATCGAATCACCATGCGGTTACACCACCGCATCGCCGCTTTGCGCGCCCTCGACCTGTGACCGTAATTTATCCGCGATCTTCATGAACTCGCGACCGACCGCGCCATCCTGCGCGCGCGCCACCACTGGCATTCCCGTATCCCCGGCCTCGCGCGTCGCCATGTCGATCGGAATTTCGCCGAGCAGAGGAACGCCGAGCCGGTCTGCTTCGCGCTGACCTCCGCCGCGGCCGAAAATGTCATAGCGGACACCATCGCTGGGACAAACGAAGCAACTCATGTTTTCCACGATACCGAGCACACGGACATTCGTTTTGTGGAACATGGCGACAGCTTTGCGCGCGTCGATCAGCGCGACCTCCTGCGGGGTCGTCACGACCACCGCGCCGGCCAGCGCAACCGTCTGCACCACGGTGAGCTGTATGTCGCCCGTGCCGGGCGGAAGATCGAGGATCAGATAGTCGAGATCGCCCCAGTCGACCTGACGCAAAAATTGCTGTGTGTAGCGCGTGACCATGGGTCCACGCAGCACCGCCGGCGTATCCGCGTCGGTGAGGAACCCCATCGACATGAGTTTCAACCCGTAACGTTCGATCGGGACAATGCGGTTGTCCTCCGTTGCGCAGGGTTGCTCTGTCGTTCCGAACATCAGCGCGATGCTCGGCCCGTAGAGATCGCAATCGCATAGGCCGGTGCGCGCCCCACCCAGACTCAGGGCCTGCGCCAGATTGGAAGCCACCGTGCTCTTGCCCACACCACCCTTGCCGCTGGCCACGGCAATCACGTGTTTCACACCCTCGATCCGTGTCGCCCCCGGCGAGGCGGCCGCGGGCGGCTTTTTCAAATCGACGAGCACATGCGGCGTGCGCACACCCGGAAGCGAGGAAAGCGCGGCCATGCACTCGCGATGGATTTGCTGCGCAATCTTCGGATCCTCGACGGCCAGGGAGAGTTTCACGAAAACCTCTTCTCCACGGACCTCCGCGGACTCGACCAGACCGAAGGAAACGATGTCGCGGCTGAAGCCGGGATACTTCACCGCCCTGAGAGCCTCGCGCACGCCGTCCGTGTTCAATTGCGACATAAGCCCGTCATTCTCTTAGCGCGCGCCGTTTCTCAAAAGGATTTTCGCAAATGGCTCGGCAGGAACCCGAGCGCCTCCCGGTATTTCGCCACGGTGCGGCGCGCCACGGGCAGCCCATTGGCCTTCAGCCTGTCCATAAT
>JBEDBL010000254.1:0-3515 GCA_041177245.1 Verrucomicrobiota bacterium | reverse complement strand
ATCTGGGCAACTTCACCAACAACAACGCGCTGAGCGGCGGACTATTTACGCTCGCGGCGTCGGGCAACGACCTGAACCTCATCTTCACCGCAGCCGGCGCCCCCGGGCCTTCCGCCGTTCCCGAACCCGGCACCTGGGCCGCGGCAGCATTGCTCGCCGCCGGCGCCGCCTTCATGCGCTGGCGCAGGCGCAAGCAAGTTTCCTGAATAACCAGCGGGGGTTGGTCATTCATAGCGACACCCGCACGGCAACGTGCGGGTGTTTTCTTTGTGCGCTCCTTACTGCGGCATCAAACGCTGTAGAGGTCTGCCGCGTCGAAACCCTCCAGCAAGCGGTGCAGTGACCGCTTGAATGCGGGGTTGGACGGCAGAGATCCGATCCATTCGATGCCGTGAAGCAGTTCCTCTCGGCTCGGATCGATTGCGACGAGATCTTTGACATGGCGGCGTCCTTCCCCGGGATCAAGCGCCGCATACATTTTCAGAGCGATCAAATCCATTCGAGCCATGAAGCGCACGGTCAAGCACGGGCCGAAATCCTTGGCATGGCCGGCCGAACGCTCCAGAGCTCCGACGGGTAGCCCGCGAACGAGGACAGCGGATGCGGCACCGTTGAACCAACCGGGCAGCAAGCCGAGCGATAAACCGGCCGCGGCTATGGCGTCGTTCACTTCGGGTGAAAACCTATCGATGGAAGCGATTTCTTCATTCGATCCGATCAGGCCGATGGCATCGATATCGAGCGTGCGCCGCGCCAGCAGGTCGAGAACGCACAACGCGGAAGCGCCGCAACAGACAACCGCAATGTGGTCCGCATCGCGGAGCGCCATCTGGCGGCCGAGTTCGGTCAAAGCGCGCTCCACATCCGACCGGCTTCCGAAGTCTTTCATCGGGGCCTCAAGATGCCGCGGCCGACAAGATCTGTCGCGGGGCAAAGGTCCCTCCGGCCGCCACGTGACGCTCCTGTTTGATTCTCACGGTGCGTTTGGTGACTTCGGGGTAGGTGGCCGGATCGAACCACGAATTGGCCGATAGCGTGTGGAACGTCTTGCGCGTGTGGTCCCAGTAAGCCACGGAGGCCGACCGACCCTCGCCCACATACCAAGCACCATCGATCAAAGCGGCCGGAGGAATCACGCCATCCCTCCCGGGTCGATGCCAGCGCAGCAGGATGTTTTGCCGGGCCGCCAGCGATTTGGCTGCGGTGCGGGCGCGTCCGCCCTTGCGTCCATGCTCCTCGGGCAGCTTCTTCGATTTCATCCAAGCAGGATATACGAACACCCTTCGTAGAGCAAGCTTGACCGGAGCGCTATTCCCGCACCCCGCCTTTCCTCCGCGGCTTGGTGCCTCCGTGAGAGCAAACTTCTCCCGCCCCCTTTTTCCGCCCGAAAAACCGCCCCGTGACCAGTTCGTCGCGCTTTTTGGCCAGTTCGTCGCATTTTTTGTGATTTTTATTGGAATGGGCTGGGGGCTGGTAGCAGATGCGCCCCTCCATGCGACCGATCGAACCACCAATCCCCGCGCACGACTTGATGAAAACCATGAAACATCGTCCTCTCTTCCTCTTCGCCGCCGCCCTGCTGACCTTGTTTACGGCGAGTACGCTCCGCGCGCAGAATCTCTACGTCGGCTCGAACTCCTCCGGCGTGAGTAGCAATTTCACTTCGGGTACGAATCGCTTCTCCTCAAGCTACGTCGGCTACAGTGTTGGCGCGAATTCCAACAGCCTGCTCGTCAGCAACGCCAACACCTTTCTCAGTAACTCGAGCGGTCTCACTGTTGGCGACTCCGGATCCGGCAACAGCATGGTCATTTCCGCCGGCGGCAAGGTGCAAAACTCGCTGGGTTACATCGGCAATTCAAACACAGCCGCAAACAACTCGGTGCTCGTGACTGGGACCAACTCCCTCTGGACGAATTCGAGCTCCCTCGCTGTGGGCGGCTACGGAGCCAGCAACAGCATGGTCATCTCCAACGGCGGCAAGGTACAAAATACTTTTGGCAATATTGGTAACAACTCAGGTACCTCCTCGAACAATTCAGTCCTGGTGACTGGGGCCAATTCCCTCTGGTCGAATTCCGCTGCTCTCACGATCGGCTACCAAGGCATCAGTAACAGCATGGTCATCTCCGACGGCGGCAAGGTGCAAAATAACAACGGGTTTATTGGCAGGATCACTAACACAGCCTCGAATAACTCGGTCCTGGTGACCGGGGCCAATTCCCTCTGGACGAATGCAGGCGCTCTCACTGTCGGCGACAACGGAGCCGGCAACAGCTTGTTCATCTCCAACGGCGGCGCCGTGCGAAATACGAGTGCCAATATTGGTAACGCCGCGAGCTCCTCGAACAACTCGGCGCTGGTCACGGGTGCGGGCTCCACTTGGTCCAACAGCAGCACGCTTGCGGTCGGCAACTCCGGCAGCGGCACGCTCACCGTGGCCGACGGCGGAAGCGTCGCGGCCACCGGCATCACGATTGCCGCATCCAACGGCTCCGCCGGCACGCTGAACATCGGTCGTTTCGGCACCAATGACAGCGCGGGCACGATCACTGCCCCGACCATCGCCTTCGGCTCAGGCACGGGCGCGATCAACTTCAACCAGAGCAATGCCACGACGCTCTCGAACGCCATTTCCGGCAATGGCACAGTGAACCAACGCGGCGCGGGCACGACGATCTTGAGCGCGTCGAACACCTACACCGGCGCGACCACCGTGGCGTCGGGCAAGCTCGTCGTCGATGGATCGATTGCGGCAAGCGCGGTCACAGTGCAAAGCGGCGGCACGCTCGGCGGTTCCGGCAAGGTCGGAGTCACCACGATCCAAAGCGGCGGCACGATCAGTCCCGGCAACTCGCCCGGCAACCTCACCGTCCAGGGCAACCTCGTGTGGAATGGCGGCGGCAACTATAACTGGCAAGTCCTCGGCACAACGAACACCGCCGGCTTCGCCGCGGGCATCACGTGGGATTTGCTCACCGTCAACGGCACGCTCGATCTGACCGCGCTCACGTCGGAAAGCAAATTCAACATCAACCTCTGGTCGCTCGCTTCCATCGCTCCCGACGTCAGCGGCAACATCGCCGACTTCAGCGCGACGGGCAGCTATGAATGGCTCGCCGTGGTCGCGAGCAACATCACCGGCTTCGATGCCGCCGACTTCAACGTCAGCTTCACCGCGACCAATGGCACGGACGGTTTCAGCAATCCCATCGAGCCCACCGGCACATTCAGTGTGCGCCAAGACGGCGGCAATCTCTACGTGACCTATGGCGTCGTGCCCGAGCCCTCGACCTACGCACTGCTTGCTCTAGCGGCCGCCGGCCTCGGCGCGAACGTCTGGCGCCGCCGCAAAAGCGCGAAGTTTCCTGAATGACCAATTGGGGTTGGTAATTCCTGGCGACACCCGCACGGCAACGTGCGGGTGTTTTGTTTTTTCAGAATGCGCCTGCATCTCCGCAGGTTAGCGCCGCTGACTTACGCCACCTCGCACAAATCCGGACTGCCACCCGTGC
>JBEDBL010000253.1:0-3518 GCA_041177245.1 Verrucomicrobiota bacterium | reverse complement strand
TCCATGACGCTGGCAGGGATCGCCGTGAAGGCAGCCGCGTTGTTTCGTCCCGTGACCGTCCCCTGCCCGATGATGCCAACGCTCACATCGGCCTGCTTGATCAATTCGATTCCATGGAAAATGGTGTCGGGGTTGGCCGCATCGGTCGCTACATTGACAAGCTGCAGATCGGAACCATTGGTGCCTCGGTTGCCGAAGCGCCAGTCCGTTACTTCGATCGACTGCGTCTTCCACGTGTCGGTATTCATCTTGGTGACGGTGAAGGCCGTCTTCTGCGCGCTGCTCACCGCATCGTAGAGCAAGCGGAACTGCCCGGTGCCCCGGTCGAGATAGGTCACGTTGAGTTGCACCCGCTGGCCGAGCGAAGGCAAAAGGTTGTCGTTGACGTCGAAATACATCGTGTTCTGACCGGACGAGTGATCGGAGCGACGTGCAAAGCGGTCGTAGGGATCCGAATTTGTCGTCAGGGGCCCACGCACCCGCCAGAGACCTTTGCTGGTATTATTCGGATTAAACTGGGTGATGAAACGATCGTAGTTGCCGGGATGGATCTGCCAGCCGGCATCGTTGAAGCCCAACTGACCGCCGGGCGGTTGGTTGGTCGGGTTGCGCTGCGCGACCTGCCCCCAGGTGGCCGCATCCACATGATCCATCGCTGCCCCCTGGCTGGCGAATTGCTCGCAAATCTTCACGTAACGATTGGTGTTGTTCTTGAAGGCGCTGCCGCCGTAAGCGGTGGTTTCCGGAAATCTCGAGGTGTCGGACGAATCGAGTCCGTCATGAAAGACGCAGAACCCTCCACCCGCCGTAGCCGGGTCGAGTTCCGCCGCCCATTTGTTGAAAAATTCCGCAGTGAAGGTGAAGCCATTGGATGCAGCGCCCTCCATGCATGATCCGCTCCAATCCCAAACACTCATGCCGACATTGAGCTGCTCGAGCGCCGCCCAATACATGCTCAACGATCTGTTGAGTGAAAAATACGGATATTGCCACGTCTGATCCATTTCGTTCCGGGAAAAAAATTTGAAATCCGAATCGACCGCCAGAGGCTTGAACACCGTCACGTTCGATTCGGATTCCGTCAGATGGTATCCGCGAAGTTGGCCGCCGTGCTTGATACCGAACCCGCCCTTCACGTTGGCCAGAATCCAGTCCCATTGGGCCTGCTGGTCGGGCGGCTCCACCGTGACGAACAAGAGCGGGATGACAGGGCCCGGACCCTCTTGAAAAGCCTTCCGGTATAGCTCGAATACCCAACGGCGGTGAGCCTGCCAGACCTCAGGCGCAATCTGATACTGCGCGGGGACCAAGGTCCCGTTTTCGTATGGCTCTTCATCCCCTGTGCAGCCTGTGTCCACGCGGACGAAGGCGATCCTGGCCCGCTGGCTTGCCGTGATACCGGTGCCGGTGCGCAGGTAACTGGCCAACGATTTCACCATCTCCTCGAAGTAGATCTTGAATTCCGGATCGAGGTAATCTCCGTAAACGTAAGCAGCCGCCGGGGTGCCTGTGGATGTGGTGCCCGACTCCGAGAACGAGGGAACGCCCGCGGTGAACATCCATCTCGGCATGCTTTTCGTCGGCGCCGACTGGTCGATCGGGGAAACCTTGCAGGTGAAAGCCTGGTTTTGCGCTTCGGCCGACTGCAACTTCTGGTTGATCTCGGACCAGTCGAAGGTGTTCCTCGCCGGATTGACCGTTCCCCAGGACATGTCCAAGGACTGGCCGCGGGCGTAGGGATAATCGGCGACCGCATGCAATCCTTCGCGGTCCCACACGCCGAAGTTTTCCCGAGCCAGTCCGAGTTCGGCGCGCAGAGATGCCGGGGAGAGCAGCAGAGATAAGGCAAAGATGAAAGTTGCGCGTTTCATCATGCCGATGGCGGGGGTTCTGGCTTGAGGGTTTTATTCAGCCAAGCAATCAGCTGCGCGATGTAGTCGGAGCCCATCTTGGCCCAGCCGCCCATGCCATGGCCTCCACCTTCGATCGTGATCAGCTCGGACGGAACTCCGGCTTTTTTGAGCCGGTCCAGGAAGTCGACCGACTGCCGGTAACGAATGCGATTGTCCGCATTGCCGTGCAGGAGCAGAAAAGGAGGAAGGCCGGGACGGACGTAGGTCGCAGGCGAAGCCTCGGCCAAAAGTTTGCGTGCGGCTTGATTGTCCTCCGTCACGCCAAAGTAGTTGGCGCCGCCGGGCCTGATTTGCTCAGGCTGATACATCGCGTTCATGTCCGCGGGACCATAAAAAGAAACGACCGCGGCGACGCGGGTGTCTTCCTTGTTTTGTGCGCCGACCAAATTCACCAGATAACCGCCGGCGGATTCGCCTATCAGCACGATCCGGTCGGGGTCGAAGCGGTATTCTTGAGCGTGAGCCTTGACCCATCGGACCGCAGTTTCCAGATCCTCCACGCTGCCCGGATATTTGTGCGCCGGAGCGAGTCGGTAGTTGATGCTGACCCAAGCGTAACCGGCTTCCGTCAGCGCAGCAAAGAGCGGTTTGAATTTCTTTTGTTTGTCCCCTTTGACAAAGCCACCGCCATGCACGTGAAGGCAAATCGGGAAAGGTCCGGGACCGTCCGGCAAGGAGAGATCCAGTTTGAGTTCTTCGCCGGCAGCGGCGCCGTAGATAACGTCAGCTTGCTCAAGTGCGTATGTCACCGCTCCGGAAAAAAAAGTAACCAGAAGGCAAACGGCGAGAACTGGAGGAGGAAAGATCACGGACGTTCTAAAAATGGGCGGAAACAATGGCGGGTGTTGAAATACCTCGCGCAAAGGCCCTGACGATGACACGCAGATCCAAATCCTGATGGTATTCCACCCTCTTGGAGCAGCGGTCGGTATCCATCCGTTACACTAGTTGCTACCGTGCCCTGATTCAAACGGTTGACACATTTCATGTTATGCAATCATCTCATCATCAGTATGTTGCGCACAATTATCTGAGTTTTCGGAGCGCGGGTGATCTGGCATGGCCCGTTAGGGTTTGCTGATCCCAACCGTGTAAAAATAGTTGGAATCAAGGACCGCGGTATCGGTCACGGTCATGGATGTCGTCGCGCTGGCGGGAGTCACCGTTTGCAGCGAGGTCCACACGCCCGAAGCCAGCGCGTCGGTGCGTTTGACCGTGTAAGTTGTTCCCTTGGTTAGTGGACCGAATGTGATCAGTCTGCTCCCGCCCGCTTGGGCAGTTGAAAAAGTGAAGGTCGAGCCGGAACTGAGCGGATCCAGCCCGGCCACATATTCGAAATAATTGCTCAATCCATCCCTGTCGTCATCACCCGCAGGGCCGCTGGCGATCGGAGCGCTTACGCCGGTGACCCCGTTCTGCTTTTGCCACCAAGTGTTGTATCCGGGCACCTCCACCATGATCAGCAATTCGGACGTCTCGGTAACGACGGCATTGTTGGCATCCGTTGTTGTCACCGTGACATTCCAGGAGTTCAGTCCGATGTCCGCGACGCTGGGCTTACCCGACAGCGTTCCATCGGGAGCAATCGTCAGCCAAGCCGGTCCC
>JBEDBL010000252.1:0-3595 GCA_041177245.1 Verrucomicrobiota bacterium | reverse complement strand
CCGCGACCACGACTTTGTAATAAGGGGCGTTGCGCGTCCCTTCCCTGCGGAGTCTGATTGCCACTGCCATATTTCGTTGTTTTCTAGTTGCGGCCGAGCATGCCCATGGAGCCGGCCCTTGCCATCATTTTTTTCAATTTGCCGGGGCTCTTCATGAGTTTCCTCATATCGGAGAACCTCAGCAGGAGGCTATTCACCTCGGTGACCGTCGTTCCACTCCCGCGGGCGATGCGCTGGCGACGGCGGGCATTGAGAATGTCCGGTCGCGCCCGCTCGCCGGGCGTCATGGAGAGGACGATGGCCTCCACCCGGCGCATCTGTTTTTCATCAACACCGGGGTTTTTCATCTTATCCATACCGGGGATGAGGCCAAGGAGATTCTCCAAGGGGCCCATTTTGCGGAGCATTTTGAACTGTTCGAGGAAGTCGTTGAGGTCGAAGCGGCCGCCGCGGAGGCGTTCCTCCATGCGGGCGGCGTCCTCCATCTCGAAATTTGCGGCTACTTTCTCGACCAGGCTGACCACGTCCCCCATCCCGAGAATGCGGCCCGCCATGCGGTCGGGATAAAAGACCTCGAAGGCCTCCACTTTCTCGCCGGTGCCGGAAAATTTGACCGGCCGTCCGGTGACTTCACGCAGGGAAAGGGCGGCGCCGCCGCGCGCGTCACCATCGAGTTTGGTCAGGACGAGCCCGGTCACGCCGACTGCGCCGTGGAATTTCTCGGCTACGCCGACAGCCTGTTGTCCGGTGGCGGCATCGCAAACGAGCAGGCTCTCGTTGGGTTGCACGAGGTCCTTCACCTTGCGCAACTCCTCGATGAGGTCGTCGTCGAGATCCTGACGTCCGGCCGTGTCGTAGATCTCGACATTGCACGATTGTTCCTTGGCCCACGCCATGCCGTCCTTCACGACGCGCAAAACGTTTTTCTCCCCCGCGGCCGGGCGATACATCGGCACGCCGATCTGCGCGGCAAGCGTGGCGAGCTGGTCGATGGCCGCGGGGCGCTGCAAGTCGCACGCGATGAGCACCGGCGTGCGGCCTAGTTTTTTCAAATAAAGCGCGAGTTTCGCGCATGTCGTTGTTTTGCCCGCGCCGTTGAGACCGACGACCAGGATGCGGGCCTGCGGCCCGAGTTCAAGCGGCGCCGCATCGCTGCCGAGCAGCGCGGCAAGTTCGTCGTGGAAAATTTTGACGATCTGCTGGCCGGGAGTGACGCTGCGCAGCACTTCCTGGCCGAGGGATTTTTCTTTGACCCGCGCGACGAAATCCTTCGCCACCTTGAAATGCACATCCGCCTCAAGCAGCGCCATACGCACCTCGCGCAGCGCGTCGTTCACGTTTTCCTCGCTGATACGCCCGTGCCCGCGGAGATCCTTGAAGACATCCTGCAGCTTGTCGGAAAGACGGGAAAACATGGCGGTCGAGGAGCCTAGCAGAGGCCCGGTCGCGATACCACCTCCGGCACTTCCAAAAGAGCAGAAGCGGCCGGACGTCGTTTCTATTTTAATCCCAGATCGGCGAAAACCTTGTCGACGTGGCGGAAGTGGCGGTCGAGACCGCAGGCGTCCTCCAATTCGGCGGCGGTAAGCGCCGCGCTGATGTCCGGCTCAGCGGACAGATTGGCGAGGAATTCGCCGTCACCGCCCCAGGTCATGAGCGCGGCGCGCTGCACGGCTTCGTAGGCTTTTTGCCGTTCGAGGCCTTTTTCGGTCAGTTTGAGCAGCACAGCCTGGCTGGCGAAGAGGCCGCGCGACTTCTCCATGTTGGCGCGCATGTTTTCCGGATAGACCTGCAAACCGCGCACGAGCTTGGCCGTGAGCGCGAGCATGTAATCCAAAAGCGTGCAGGCGTCGGGCAGGATGATGCGCTCGGCGCTGCTGTGGCTGATGTCGCGTTCATGCCAGAGTGCGACGTTCTCCAACGCGGTCACCGCGTGACCCCTGATGACGCGGGCCAGCCCGCTCAAGCGCTCCCCGGTGATCGGGTTGCGTTTGTGCGGCATGGCCGAGCTTCCTTTTTGTCCTTGGGCGAAAAATTCCTCAACCTCGAGGACTTCGGTGCGCTGCAGATGGCGGAACTCGGTGGCCCACCGGTCGATGGAACTCGCAGCAAGCGCGAGCACGGTCATGAATTCCGCGTGGCGGTCGCGCTGGAGGATTTGCGTGGAAAGCACAGAGGGTTTGAGTCCCAACTTGGCGCAGACTTCCTCTTCTACGCGGGGGTCGAGATGCGCGCGTGTGCCGACCGCGCCGCTCAGTTTGCCCACGGCGATGCGCTTGCGCATTTCGGCGAGGCGTTCGCGCACGCGGCCGAATTCGTCATACATCAGCGCCATCTTGAGTCCGAAGGTGATCGGCTCGGCATGGATGCCGTGGCTGCGTCCCATCATGGGCGTGAGTTTGTGCGCGCGAGCCTGTTCGGCCGCGGCGGCACGGACATCATCGACGCCTGCTATCAGCAAATCGCAGGCCGCGGTCATTTGCACCGCGAGCGTGGTGTCGAGAATATCCGAGGAGGTCAGTCCTTGGTGCATCCAGCGCGCGGCCGGACCGACGGACGCGGCCACGTTTTCCAGGAACGCGATGACATCGTGGTTGGTACGCTTTTCGATCTCGAGGATCTCGGGGATGGAAAACTTGGCTTTTTCGCGGATGGCTTGGGCGTCGGCGGGCGGAATTTGGCCAAGACGCGCCATCTCCTCGCAGGCGAGGGTCTCGATTTCGAGCCAGATTTCGTATTTGCGCTGGTCGGACCAGAGAGAGCGCATCTCGGGCCGGGAATAACGGTCGATCACTGGGAAAATCTAACCAAGCGAGGGCGCGCGACCAATGCGTAAAAACAAGGAGGGCTGCGACCACCCGGCCGCAGCCCTACACCTGCCATGAAAAATCCGATGTTAAGCGCAGACCCGCACTCTTTTCAGGTGGCCGTGGTCGCGCAGTTGCACGCGGCCGGTCTGGAAGAGGTCGATGAGGGCGGCGACGGCCTCGCGGCTGTCTGCCGTGGCCGATCCGACGGCCGCGACGAGTTCGCCCAAGGAATGGCGGCTCTTGTTGAATTTCCGGTAAGGGTTGAACGATTTGTTTTTCATAGGGGTTTAGACCCCTGCACGAAGCTGTCGTTCAAAAAATTCAAACGTATGTTTGGGACTTTTTTCAGGCCTTCTCAGGGCCGACAGAGAGCGGTCTCTGGGGGGCGATCAAGCCGCCGGAAACAAGCATCTTGGTCCCCTCTTCCACGGTCAGATCGCAGTCGCGGACTTTCTCGGACGGCACAGCGATGATCAGGCCCGTTGTGGGATTTGGTGCGGTGGGAACAAAGAGAGTGGTCATTTCGCGCCCGGTGCCCGCCTCGGTGAAATGCCCCGTGGCGTAGCCGAAGAGGTAACTGCCGGGCACGAGGTATTCAACGACCACCGCGCGCTTGGGCTTGGGGCTTGTGCCCACCCCTTGGATGGTCTGCAAAACCTGCTTCGCCCCCGAATAAATCGATCCGACCACCGGAATGCGCAGCATGAAGGCCTCGAAGCGGTCGAGGACGCGGCGCCCGATCACATGCGTGGCCATGAAACCGAGCGCCATGAACGCGAGGATGG
>JBEDBL010000251.1:0-3637 GCA_041177245.1 Verrucomicrobiota bacterium | reverse complement strand
TCATTCGCGGGGCACAGGTTTGTCTGCCTGATGGCATCACCGAAACCGACGTCGCGGTGGCGGACGGAAAAATCTGCGCTGTCGGCGAGGATTTATCCGCGAAACAAACGATCGATGCGCGCGGGTTGCTGCTCATGCCCGGCGCGATCGACGCCCACGTGCACTACAACGAGCCCGGTCGAACCGATTGGGAGGGCTGGGCCAGCGGTTCGCTCGCTTCGGCTGCAGGCGGTGCGACCTGCGTCTTCGAAATGCCACTGAACGCCTTTCCTCCCACGCTCGACGCGAAAAGCTTCGGGCAAAAGCGCGCGGCTGCGGAGGCTTCGTCGGTTCTTGATTTCGGACTTTGGGGCGGGATCACGCCGCTCAACCTCGACAAGCTGTCCGAATTGGCCGAGTGCGGGGTGATCGGCTTCAAAGCTTTCATGTCCTCGAGCGGCACGCCTGACTTCGAACGCTCCGATTTGAAGACACTGCGCGCCGGCATGAAGCAAGCGGCGCAACTCGGACTGCCGGTCGCGGTCCACGCTGAAGACGAACACATGATCGCAAATCTCGTGGCGGAAGCGAAAGCGGCGGGCAGGGTAGGTGCGCGCGATTACCTCGCTTCCCGTCCGATCGCTGCGGAAGTGGCGGCCATTCGCAACGCGTGCGACATCGCTGGCGAAACAGGATGTCGTTTGCACGTTGTGCACGTGAGTTGCGGCGAGGGGATTGATGCCATCCACGAAGCGCGTCGGCGCGGAGTCGACGTCACCGCCGAGACTTGTCCTCATTATCTCGCCTTCAACGAAGACGATGTTGTCGCCATCGGCGCCGCTGCGAAATGCGCGCCGCCCATCCGTCCGGAGAACGTGCGCGCCGATATGGTGGCGCGTGTCCAACGCGGTGAGATCGACACGCTCGGCACGGACCACTCCCCGTGTCCGCCCTCGATGAAAGAGAGTGATGACTTTTTCATCATCTGGGGCGGTATCATGGGCGCGCAGCAATTTGTCGGGCCGCTCTTTGCCTCAGGTCTGAATGCTCTCTCCATCGCAAACCTGACCGGACCGAATGTCGCAAAACGCTTCGGCCTGGGGGGCAGGAAGGGAACCATCGCGGTCGGTTATGATGCTGATCTCCTCCTGCTTGACCCGAAAAAGAGCCATCTTGTCGCGCGCAACGAACTTCTGACCCGCCACCGCATAAGTCCTTACGTCGGACGAACTTTCCCTGTGTCGTTGACCGAAGTCCGGGTGAGGGGAAAGTGCGCGTGGTCGGCCGGGAAAGGGCGTGGCCCGTCGCGGGGGCGCCTGATCCAAGGCGCCGCCGCTTTGTAACATTCTTGCCCCTTGCCGCTGCCTTCGCGGGCGGGAACAATCGTGGTCATGGGCGCTTCCCCCAGCAACCGGTCAGCCGGTCCGGCCTTGCGGTCAGCTTTGGCCAAGCTCTTGCGCGAAACATCACGCAGCTTGGAACATTTCGACCGCAATCCGGCGGACCGTGCGCATTTCGTCCGCACGCGGATGAAACGTTTGCAGTCGCTCGCGCGGCTCGTGCCCGGAGGCGCCTCGTGGCGCGAAATGTTCCTGCCGCCTTGCCGCGACCTGAAAGACCTTTTCGCGGAGATGCGTGATGCCGGCATCGTGCGTGCGCTCGCCGAAAAATATGCGCCGGGCGAGGCGCGCCATTTGCGTGCCGCGTCCAGGCCCGATGTGCGTTTGGCCGTGCATCTCGCCCAATTTGCCTCCGGGGTGTTGTCCGATTATCCGTCGTGGAAAACGATCGAGTGGAAAACCATCGCCGACCGGGCAGCCGGCACCTACCGCGCCGCGCGCGAGGGTTGGAAGCAAGCGCGCCGCTCGGGTGCGCCTGATGCCGCCTTCCATGAATGGCGTCGCCGCGTGAAGCGGCTCCTTTACCAGTGCGAATATTTGGGCGGCCGCGCCCAGTTGGTTCGCCTCTCCGCGCGCATCGACCGGCTCGGCGAGACGCTCGGCGAAATCCAGGATGTCTGCATGGCGGAAGACTGGATCAAAAAGCACGTGGGAAAAATCCCGCGCGACTTGCCGCGCAGCAAAAGAGTCCTTCGCCGCCGCGCGCTCGAACGCGGCGAGCGCCTCTTCGGCGCCAAACCGCGCGCCTTCCGGAAGTTGCTCGGCTGACAACGCTTTGTGCTCGTCATGGCCGGGTGGACGGCGCGATCTTTGCCCTCCCATGATCCCGACTCCCCTAGGTGCCAGCCGCACGACCGTGCGTCCGCTTTACGCGCTCATCGCGCCGGATAGTCATGTTCCGAGCGTCGAGCCCGGTTGGAAGAAAACTGCCGCGTATGTGCTCGTCTCCGCCGGGCTCGGAGCGCGGCTCACGCAGACGATCTATGCGATGGAGTCTGGCGGCCGCGGCGCCGGCGAAACCGGCGATGATGGTCACTTTTATTACGTCGTCGAAGGCGCGTGCACTTTGAACAAGCGCGAGCTGAAAGTCGGGGGATTCGCCTACCTGCCGCCGGGCTCGAAGTTCGACATCGCCAGCAAATCGGGTGCGCGTCTCCTGCTTTTCGCCAAGCGCTACGAGGCTGTGGTCGGCACCGCGCCGCCCGAAGCGGTTTTTGGAGACGAAAAAAAGGTGAAGTCCGTGCCGTTTCTCGGCGATCGGGCGGCGCAATTGCAGGCACTGCTTCCGGACAACATCGCGTTCGACATGGCGGTGAACATCTTCACTTACGCCCCGGGTGGAACGCTGCCGTTCGTCGAGTGCCACATCATGGAGCACGGCATGCTCATTCTCGGCGGTGCGGGTGTCTACAAACTCGGCGACGACTGGCATCCGGTGCAAAAAGGCGACGCCCTGTGGCTTGCCCCGTATTGCCCGCAATGGTTCGTTGCCATGGGCAAAACGCCCGCGCGCTATATCTACTACAAAGACGTCAATCGCGCGCCGCGCTTGGGGTGATGTCGGCCGGATTACCCGACATCGATTCCGCGCTTTTGCAGAAGCGCATCGACGAACTTGCGCTGATCACCGAAGCCGCGCCGCCGGTTGTAACGCGCGTGCTCTTTTCCGACGCAGACCTGCGCGGGCGCGATTACATCCGCAATCTCTGCGAGGAAGCGGGTCTGGGCGTCCGTGTCGATGCCGTCGGCAATATGTTCGCGCGGTGGAAGGGATCCGCGCCCGATGCGCCGGCGGTAGCCACCGGTTCGCACACCGATGCGATTCCCAACGCAGGAAAATTCGACGGCGTGGTCGGCGTGCTCGGCGGACTTTCCGCGATCGAGGCGCTGCAAGAAGCCGGGTTCCGTCCGATGCGTTCCATCGAATTGATTGTCTTCACCGCCGAAGAACCGACGCGTTTCGGCATCGGATGCCTTGGTTCGCGCATGCTGGCGGGCGCCATCCCGCTGGAAAAGGTCCGCGCGCTTCGCGACGCGGAAGGGAAATCCCTCGATGAATTGCGCGGACGAGCGGGATTGAAAGACGCGCTCGATTCCGTCGCTTTGCCGGAAAATTTCTACACCGCGTTTGTCGAACTGCACATCGAGCAAGGTCCGCTCCTCGAGCAGGAGCATATCCCCATCGGGATCGTGCAAGCCATCGCCGGTCCCAGCGCCTACCGTGTGCGCATCACGGGCGAGGCCTCCCTCGCCCGTGA
>JBEDBL010000250.1:0-3678 GCA_041177245.1 Verrucomicrobiota bacterium | reverse complement strand
CGCTGAAACGAAAATCACAAAACTATGATCGAAAAAGTCAAAAAACTCCTCGGGTTGCCGACCAAATCAGGCGGCGCCCGGCTCATCGTCAATGCCGAGAAACTCGAAAAACGCGTGGCTGTCCTCGAAGACGGCCAGCTAGAGGAATACAACGTGGAGCGCGTCTCCGACCGCAACATCGTCGGCAGCATCTATAAAGGCCGCGTCAAAAACATCGAACAGGGCCTCAAGGCAATGTTCGTGGACATCGGATTCGAGAAAAACGCTTTTCTCCATTTCTGGGACGCGATCCCGGCAGCGCTCGACAGCGGCATCGAGGAAGTGCGCCGCAACACAGGCAAAAAATTGCCGAAAAAAATCACAGCCAAGGACATTCCGACCATTTATCCGCCGGGATCGGACATCATGGTGCAAGTCAGCAAAGGACCGATCGGAACGAAGGGTCCGCGCATCACCACGAACATCAGCATGCCCGGACGCTACCTCGTGCTCATGCCGCACAGTCCCCAATGCGGCATCTCGCGGAAAATCGACGATCCCAAGGAGCGCGAGCGCCTGCGGACGATCCTCAACGAGTTGGAAATACCTGATGGCATGGGCGTCATCATCCGGACCGTCGGAGCGGGGCAACGTTCGCGCTTCTTCGTGCGTGATCTTCACCTCCTTCTCGAGCAGTGGCAGGAGATCGAGCGCAACATGGAAGCCCAGCGCTCGCCCTACCAACTCTTCGAGGAGCCGGACCTGATCGAGCGGACGGTGCGCGATTTTCTCACGGAGGAAGTCGATGCGGTTCTCTGCGACGACCTCGCCTCGGTCGAGCGGATGCAGGAGCTGGTATCGCAGGTTTCACCGAGATCCAAAAAGCGCATCCAGTTCTACAACGAAGAGCAGCACATCTTCGACAAATTCGGCGTCAACAGGCAGATCGAGAAAGCGTTCCACCGCCAGGTCTGGCTGCCGTGCGGTGGATACATCGTGATCGACGAGACCGAGGCTCTCATTTCCATCGACGTGAACACCGGCCGCAACAGGGGCGGAAAGGATGTGGAAAGGACCATCCTGCAGACCAACCTCGAGGCCGCCGACGAGATCGCCCGGCAGATGCGGTTGCGCAATATCGGGGGTCTCATCGTGGCCGACCTCATCGACATGAAGTCGCGCAAAGACCAGCAGTCCGTTTACCAGCGCATGAAGCAGCGGCTCAAGCGCGACAAGGCGCGAACGCACGTTCTTCCCATATCGCAACTCGGACTCATGGAAATGACCCGCCAGCGCGCGGCCGAAAGCATGCGCATGTCGCAGTTCGAACCGTGCCCGCACTGCGAGGGACGCGGATTGATCAAAAATCTGATGACGATGTCGGTCGAATTGCAGCGCGCCCTGCACGGGGTGATGCGCAAGCACATCGACACCATCCACGAGATCAAGGTCATCGTGCACCCCGACTTACTTAACCGGCTCCGCACGGAGGACGAGGAACTGCTCGTCGACATCGAACGACGCTACGGGGGCAGGTTGTCGTTCAAACCCGATCCGTCGATGCACCGCGAAAAATTCGTCATCACCGACGCGACCACCGGCGGGGAAATCAAGGTTTAGGGTCGGGAACTTCTTCCTCGGGCGGCGCGGGTTTTTCCGCGCCGCCTTCCATTTCGATCGTCCCCGCG
Source organism: Verrucomicrobiota bacterium (assembly GCA_041177245.1). GTDB lineage: Bacteria > Verrucomicrobiota > Verrucomicrobiia > Chthoniobacterales > JACTMZ01 > JACTMZ01. Next base: position 2,011 of record JBEDBL010000250.1, on the reverse strand, counting down.
TCGAATGCGGTGATGTCGCCGAGGTTGGTCAATTTGTATTGCTCCACGCAGGCGCCATCGCCCTGATAAAACTGCGCGGTATTCGTTTCGGATCCCGGCAGAACCATCAACCGCGCGAACCCGCCCCCTTCCGCCACACGGACCAGCGGCAGACCGTCTGCGGTGAGCAGGCCTGTGCCGCCGGAAAATTCTGCGGCGCGCACCGTGAGCGAGCGCGGCGCAGCCGCATCGAGGGGATTCTCGGCCAGAGCCAAGTTGACCTCGGAAGGAACTTCTCCGGACAAAGGTGAAAGTTTTTCCCCGGTCCATCCGAAGGATCCGCAGGCCGCAATGGTTTTGTCGGCCACGAACTGCCAAGTCCCTCCGGTGCCGCGCCGAATGGCCACCGTGCGCTCGCCGCTTGATCCGCGGAAAATCGCGCAGAAATAATCTTCCTCGACGGACGCGGACAGCCCTGCGGCGACATCGTTCGAGGACGGGATCCATTCGGCCAGGCGTCCCTCCTGAGGGGAATACTGCACTGCAACCGCCGGACGATCGTCTTTTTGTTCCAGAATCCAGAAAGTCCCGGCCCGCCCGGCAGTCAACGCGATCGCTTTTGATCCGTCCGGCAATTCGATCTGGTTCCACGTCGGACCGCCGTGCCAAAGCGAACCATCGCCGGCCAAGACCACGGCTGCATCGCCTGAGAGCAAGGCCGCACCCGCTGCTCCCACTCCGGGTAAAGGAAAGATCTGGCGCTCGAGGAGATCGGAAACTCCGAAAACGCGCAGGTTGTTTTCCGTCAGCACAAGAAGGCTGTCGTCACGGGCCGAAATATCGAACGCGCCAGCGAAGGCTGGCGGAACGGGAATTTCCAAGCCGCTGGCAAGATCCAGAGCCCGGATTTTTTTGTCCATCAGTATGAAGGCGCGTCCTGCAGCAGAAGTGACCTTGATCTTTCCTGCCGCGTCCTGGGGTTTTCCAGTCGCCAATATTCGCCACGGATTCGGCTCGGCGGGCGAGTGGCTCAAGAGCGATACGTTGCCATCGGCGAGACGCGCGGCCAGCAGCCACTCCCCGCCCGGTAGCAGGGCAGTTGCGAGAACGGACACAATCCGCGGCGCGTCACCGGAAGCGATCCAGTCGTTGAAATGGAAGGCTTCTCCTTCCACGCCGACATTGCCGATGACAAAGCCCCTCGCGCGGTAAGTTCCGGCCGGGACGGGCCGGCCCGCGGAGTCATTGCCGTCCCATTCCGTAGAAAGACCGTTCAGGCCCGCGGTGAAGTTGGCGATCGGCCACTCGTCGCAAAGCAGGCGGACCAATTTTCCCGAAGCGTCGTAGATGCCGAGGCTGACGACGCCTTCCGTAGTCGCCGGGACAAAACGGATTTCCACCGCGGCCGCGGAGGCGGCCAGGACCACGGACAAAAATGCTATGCGTAGTAGCGCCATTCCAGATCGGGGAAAATGTTGTCCCGTTCGCGGCATGCGGCGAGAAAATCCGTATCCTGTTTCCCCGCCGTCAGCCCCTCCCAAAGCCGGTTGAAGCGGAGAATGTGGTCCTTGGTCCGCCGCGTCGCGTAGTCGCGCGCCGTGCCGGTGCGCATGAGAAACGCCCAGTCGCTCGACTGCGCGAGCATAAGTTCGCGCGCCATCTGCTGCAGTGTTTCGGTTTTCCACCTCACGCGCGTCTTCGTGTGCCTCCTCGCCGCCTCGGTCATTCGCCGTGCGGCCGCATGAAGGTGCGGGTAAATCCAGGCGTTGGATTTGTCTAGCCAGACTTCCGAGTAGCCCTTGTTCCCCCAACTCGAGGCGCAGGGCTGCACGACTTGCAGGATCTCGTTGCCAGCGAGGTATTCGGACGGCGTCGCGAATTCGAACACCTGCTGGTCATAGGCTGCCTTGCGTAGGAACAAATCGAGAAATTCCGGCCCCTCGAACCACCAATGACCGAAGAGTTCCGCATCGTAGGGACTGACGATCACCGAATCGACCGGCATCTCGGCGCAGAGAGGCGTGAATTGACG
>JBEDBL010000249.1:0-3682 GCA_041177245.1 Verrucomicrobiota bacterium | reverse complement strand
AACCAATATGTCCTGCGCGTAGGAGACGCGGTGGTGTCGGCGGACGGTGCACCTTTCGCTGGGGATCGCGATGTGCCGGTTTCCTTCGGTCCGGTAGCGCCCAGACTCTACCTCCCCGAATTGACGATGTCGCAGATCCTCGGCGGACGCCGCATGCTGCCCGTGCGGTCGGTGAACCTGATTTCCTTGCGCGTCCGGGCCACGCTGCTCGCTCCGGAAGACGCGCTGCGAGCGTTTTCCGCCTTCGAGGAAAACCGCTGGAAATATTTCAACGAAGAACCGGTGCCGACGAAAGGGTTCGCCGGAAAAATCCTGACCGACGAAACAATCGCGATTTCCGGGCCGAAGCTCGACGAGCGCATGACGACCGAGCTCGATTGGACCCGCATCCTCGGCGGGAAAAAATCGGGCTTCGTTTATCTCGAAGTGACCGGCCAGCCGTTGGCGGAGGCAGGCGGCAAAAAATGCGCGGCGCAAGCACTCGTGCAGCTGACCGACCTCGGCGTCCTGTGGTCGAAAGCAGGCAATGCCATCGACACTTTCGTGTTCTCCAGCGCCACGGCCAAACCGGTGCCGGATGCCGCAGTCCGCTTGGTCGACGCGAATTTCGAAACAATTTCCGCTGTCCGGACCGACGGCAAAGGCACGGCCAAGCTGGACTACGAAAGGACACCGGCCTGGTTGCTGGTCGAATCGGGCGAAGATTCGTGCACGCTGAAAATGGGCCCGGGCGCCCAGACCCTGCCGACGGGCGCGTGGTTCTCCGACTGGAGGGTCGAAAGCGGAAATAAATCATGGCTGCGCGGCACCATGTTCACCGACCGCCCCCTCTACCAACCGGGCGAGACGGTCCGCATCAAAGGTTTTCTGCGCAGGATGGAAGAAAAAGGCGCGGAGTTGGCGACCGGCCGGGAGTTGCGCGTCGCTCTCTTCGACCCGGAGGACAACGAGGTCTCGGCGGCAACCGTGGTCTCCGACGATACCGGTGCGTTCGACTCGGCGCTTGTTCTGCCCGCCGGTCCTCTCGGGCGATACAGATTGTCGCTCGCGGCAGAGGGCGATCAACTGGCAGCGGCATCGTTCTTGGTGGCCGCGTACCAGCCGGACGCCTTCGAAGTTCAGCTCGATATGCCCGCAGAGTTCGCCGCCGGGGCGGGTGCCCCGAATGCCAGTGTAACGGGAAAATATTTTTTCGGCGGTAAAGTGACGGACGCGGAAGTGAGATGGTCGTTGCGCTATTTCCAGACGTTTTTCGCGCCCGAGGGCTTCGACCAATTTCAATTTCTCGCCGCGCCCGAGGAGGAGGCGGAGGCCGGGGGAGGCAAACCGCTGACGCTGCGCGGCGAAGGAAAGATCGACGGAGGCGCGGCGTTTCAAGTGAAGCCGGTTCTTCCGGCACCGGCCCTCGCACCGTTCCGCGGGGTGCTGACTGCGGAGGTCACGGATATCAACCAGCAGACAGTCTCCCGCACTGCCGAGTTCACGCGCGAATCATCCGACTTTTATCTGGGCATCAACCGCGGCGAAGAGCGTGTCATCCGTCTCGGCGAAGAAGTTCCGCTGCGGTTCATCGCCGTCGCGCCGGACGGGCAACCGTTGCGGGATGCGGTCGACGTTAAAGTGAACATCTGGCATCAGCGTTACAACGTCGTTCGCGAATTGGGGGCGGGCGGTGCCATGACCTTCCGCACCGAAACGATCGAGGAGCCGGTGTTCGCGCAAACGGCACGGACCCTTGCACCCGTCAAAACTTCCGAGGGTTGGTCGGCGGGCGATGAAAAGAGCGCGACTTTCAAAACAGCCGTGCTGGGCCACCATCGCGTTCGGATCACCGGGCGCGATGCCGTCGGACGCGAGGTTGCTTCCGAGTCCTCGTTCTATGTCAGCGGAGAGGGAGAGACGGTCTGGGATTACCGCAACCCTTACATGATCGATCTGGTTCCGGACAAATCCACCTACCAGACCGGCGATACCGCGCGCATCCTGGTCAAGACGCCGATTGGAGGAGAAGCGATCGTGAACGTGCAGCGCGGCGAAGCCATCTTGCGATCATTCCGCGCACAACTCTCGGGCAATGCGCCGGTCATCGATATACCGGTCGGCCAAGCCGACGCGCCGAATGTCACCGTCTCGCTTGTCATCCTGAGGGGCGCGGACGAAAGCAAACGCAAATTCCCCATGCCGGAATTCCGTTTCGGAAGCTGCGATCTCGCGGTCGAACAACCGGAGCGCGTTCTGAAGGTCTCCGTCGAGCCGGAGAAGTCGCGGGTTCAACCCGGCGAAGACGTTGCCTGCACGGTGGAAGTCCGTGACCACGGGAACAAACCGGTGGCCGGAGCGGGAGTCACATTCTACGCGGTGGACGAAGGTGTGGTTTCGCTCGTGGGCTTCGAGCGACCGGAGCCGGGCGAAGAGTTTCTGCAACCCATTCCCGACCGTGTCCTCCTCGGGTTGAATTTGGCGGATCTTCTCCCGGAGGATCCCGAGGACCTCGATTTTGCAAACAAAGGCTACCTTATCGGCGGAGGCGGACAGGAAGGACCCGTTGCGCTGCGCGAAAAATTTCCCGGAACGGCCTGCTGGTTGCCCTCCCTCACCACTGGCGCCGACGGACGCGTGACAGCGCGCTTTGCCGCACCGGACGCGCTCACCCGCTACCGCATCGTCGCGGTGGCCGCCGCCGGCACGGACTCCTTCGGCTCGGCCGAGTCTTCGGTTGAAATCTCCAAGCCGCTCATGCTGCTGCCGTCGCTCGGCCAATTCGCCAACCAGGGAGACGACCTCGTCGCGCGAGCCGTCATCCGCAACGAGACGGGAACCGGCGGCACCGTGGAAGTCGCCCTGCGAACGGCGGCGGGAACGCAAAATAAAACATTGGAGGTGGCCAACGGTTCATCCGCCGCGGCGGACTTCACCCTCTCCTTCGCTCAGCCGGGCGAAATGGAAATCGAATGGACGGCGCGCATGGCCGTAAACGGACAGACGTTCACCGACGGTGCAAAGACAAGATTGCCCGTCGGTTCGCCGATGGTGAAATTGAACGAGACATATTTCTCCCAACTCGGAAACAAGACAAACAGCCTTCTCGAAGGCGTGAATCCACAAATCCTCGAAGGCCGGGGCGATGTCGCGGTCACGGTGGCCAACACGCGGTTGGTCTCGCTGGCCAAAGGCGCACGTTACCTCGTCGAATATCCTTACGGCTGCGCCGAGCAGAAAACGTCTTCGCTCGTCCCTTGGATTGTCATGCCGGTGCTCGGCCCGCTCATGCCGGGTTTCGCGCGGACACCCGAGGAAACCAAGAAGGTCATCGACCAAACCGTTTACGAATTGTTCCAGCTCCAAACATCCGACGGGGGTCTCGGATTCTGGCCGGGAAACACGGATTCATCTCTCTTCGCCAGCGCGTGGGCGGGAACCGTGCTTTCGATGGCGTCCTCGCAGGGTGCGAAATTGCCCCGGGAATGGAACCGGTTGCTCGATTACCTTTCGAAATCGTTGCGCGGATTGTCCGACAAACTGTCCTCGGCTCAACTGGCCGACCGCGCTTTTGCCGCTTACGCGCTAGCCCTCGCCGGCCGGCCCGAACCGGCTTACCACGAAGAACTTTTCCGGCGGCGCGCCGACCTTCCGCGCGACGCGCGTGCCGTGCTGGCCGTGGCCATCGCGAGCAGCGGCGGAC
>JBEDBL010000248.1:0-3716 GCA_041177245.1 Verrucomicrobiota bacterium | reverse complement strand
TCAGGCTGCCGCCACCGGAAATCACTCCCGTGTTGGTCAGGATAAACGCACCCACATCCATCGTGCCGTTGGTCGTCAGCGCGTAATTGTTGGTCACCTGCAAGTTAGCCAAGGCCAAGACCGTCGTCCCATTGCTGGCGAAGGTCACCGTGTTGCTGCCGAACGCGAAAGCATTGCTGATGGCTACCGTTCCGGCGTTGATCGTCGTCCCGCCCGAGTAGGTGTTGGATGCCGCGAGCGTCAAAGTGCCCGCACCGTCTTTGGTCACCGTGCTCGCGCTGTTGGTGATCGCGCCGTTGGCAGCAATGTTGCCTGCGCCACCGAAAGTCAGCGCCAAGGCGTTCGCGTTGATCGCTCCAGACAAGGCCAGTGTCCCCGCATCCGAGTTGACTCGAGAGGCCGTCACGTTGGTGATCGTGCCGCCATAAATGTTATCCCCGCTGATGCTGCGCAGGGCGCCGCCGGAGCTGATGCCCGTGCCGCTGAGCGCCAATGCTTCGGCACCGATGGATACTCCGCCTTGCAACTCAAGCGCCGCTCCCGAACCCACCGTCACACCTCCAGCCTTCGTGCCGAGGCCGTTGCTGTTCCGCACGTTGAGCACGCCATTGGTGATCGTCGTCGCACCCGTGAAGCTGTTGCTCCCCGAGAGTACCATCGTTCCCGCGCCTGCCTTCGTCAGGTTGCCTACTCCGGAGATCACTCCCGAGTTAGTCAGAATGAACGCCCCCACATCCATCGTGCCGTTGCCATTCAGCGCGTAGTCATTCGTCACCTGCATGCTGGCCCGAGCCAAGACCGTCGTGCCATTGCTGGCGAAGGTCACGTTGTTGCTGCCGAACGACGCCCCGTTGCTGATCGCCAACGTCCCCGCGTTGATCGTTGTCCCACCCGTGTAGGTGTTAGTGCGGCCGAGGATCAGCGTGCCCGCCCCGCTTTTGACGAGCGAACCCGTGTTACTGATCACACCGGTATTGGTCAGGGCAACCGACAAGTTCGACACGCTGATGACACCGTCACCAGCAGCGAGATTGATGGTGCGGTTCATCGTGTCACTAGCAGCGCCGGCGTAGTCAAAAATACCGCCATTGGTAATGATGATCGTGCCGTTGGTGCCGATGCCGCTAGCGGTCCCGGTGTCGGCCACGTTGGTCACGCGCAGCACACCTCCGCCGATCGTAGTCACGCCACCGTAGGTATTTGGGCCGAACAGCAAAAGCGTGCCGGTGCCGATCTTGGTCAAGCCACCCGCGCCGCTGATGACGCCAATTTGCGAGTTGGTAGAGTTCGTCCCACCCAAAGTAGTCAAGCCCGCGCCATCGACAGTCAGCGTGAAGCTGCTGTTTGTGATGTTGTCGACTACGCTCAAGATAGTGGCGTTGGACCAAGTCTGATTGGCTGCCAAAACAACTGGCAGATTGGTCTGAGCATTGGCATTTACCCCGATGCCCAAAAGCAAGCCACCAGAACCACTGGCAACCGTAATTCCACCGCTGCCCAGAGTGAGCGGTTGCGAAAGTTGGTTCACCCGGCAACCGATTGAGCTTTGATTTGTGGCGGTCACGGTCAGCGATAGAATGCTCATATTAGTCCGCATATCTAGTGGCTGAGATGTGCCTGCGCTCTGCAAAATGAGGTTGAGCGTACCGTTGAGGAGACTCGCAGCTAACGGATTCGTCCCGGCGCCGTTAGCTGCACTGTCCCAATTCACATTCGTGCTAAACGTAGTGCTCGCGCCAAACCAGTAAAACGTCGTCTGCGCTATAGCACTTGAAGGCGCTAAAGCAAACACCACGGCGAGAGCAAAGATCGCAAACGAGCGCCTCAAAAAGGGGGAGGCAGGCACAGCAATTTTGGACGCCGGAAAGGGCGCGTTCCCGCGATAAACTGTGGTTTGCGAAAAGGGCATGCGAGGCTACGGATCGCACGCAAATGCAGCCGGGGGCACCCTGCCGAGGCAGAGTAGGGCGACTAGCAAGACGTTCCGTGATTTACAGTAGCCCAACAGAGAAGAAAAGCAATACCCTGTGCAGGGTATTTGCAGGCCAATTTTGTTACGTTTCTGTCACAAACACAGCCAAGCACACCTCTCGATGGCCCTAGCTGGTTTCGATCTAATGGCAGTCGCGGCTGCGCGTATTGACTGCGCCTTAGCCCATGCAGTTGAGCACTTGAGCGGTGACCGGGGACAGGCGCCCTCCAGCCGACCGGATTCGTGGAGGCCGCGAAGTCTGACCGCCGCGGAGACAACGGGGAGAATCAGACTGAATGTCTCTGGGGCGAGATGACCCGTTACCGCAGGTTGGCCAGACGTCCAAAAACAAAGGCACGCTTGCAGCCAGATCACAGCAGCGGAAAAAGCCAGAATTTTAGCCACGGATGAACGCGGATGGACGCGGATGAAAGGCAGAGATTTCAGTGCGCCCCGCTGACACGGGGCGCACTGATTCGCTTCCGCAGAAGATTTTCTTACGCCACGGGCCCATTCACAGTCTCCGGCGATAGAGGTTTTGGTCCGGTGTTAACCGGACCGAAACAATCCTCTTCAATCCGTGTTTATCCGCGTTAATCCGTGGCCTGTCTTGGTCTGTTTGGTCCCCGCGGCGACTTAACTCCACTGCGTTACGGTTCGCTGCGCTCGGCTGCGGCTAAATTGCCTTGGGGCCTTTTTGCTTTTTACTGCGGCGAGACTTTGACGCGCATGAAGCGCCGGGTGCCGCCTTCGCCGATCGGAGTTTTGTCGCGCAGGGTGGCTGCGGTGGCTACATCGGGGGCATTGGTAACCTCGGTCGCGGCATTTGAACCGGATGACCATGTGGACAGATCGGAGGAAACTTCGGGCGTGAAGTTGGCGGGGCGATCGCGGCGGCGCGGGACGCGCACTTCCAGATAAGATTTGCCCGAGGCCGCGCCGATCTGCGGCCGCGAGGCGGAATCCAGCGGACGATCTGCGGCGGATGTCGGCGAGGTGCCGGAGATAAACTCGAGGATGTTGGAGACGCCATCTCCATCCGCATCATCACCCGGATTGCCGAGCGATACGCCCTGCATGTTCTCGGCTTTGAATTGGGCCCACTTGGTGACGGGCGGAAGACTGTTGGCCACGGCCAAAGCGCGCAGGCCGACGGCCCCGCCGTTTGCCGGAACGAGCGAACCGAGCACCACGACATTGGCATCCTTCGAAGACCAGAGCAGCGGAGCCGGACTGTTGCCGTCCGCGGCAGGCCATGCCCAACTGCTCGAACGGAAAAGAATCCACTGCCCCTGCGCCTCGGATCCGTTGAACCCCCACACGTAGGCGGGCGCGCCCGTGGTGAAGGGCGCGGTGTTGTTGGTCACGTTGTAAACGGAGGAAAACCAGTTGTGCCTGGTGGTGAATTTGGTGCGCTGCGCGGGCACCCAATTGGCGGACCACTGCGCGGTGTTGGTCGCGCTGGGCACAAAGCCGTTGGCAAACACCCCCAACTCGAAGGAGGTGCCCTCGTTGAGAGGTTGACCGTCGCTGCCGTAGGCCGCGGTGTCGGGGCTGGAATAAAAATTGACGCGCGTGGCTTCGGCCGGAAAGGCAAAGCCAGCAAGGAGCGAAAGGGACGCGACAACTTTGGCGGCGCGGGCGCGTTTCCAAGTGCGTAGGGCGGCGATGGCCACGAGCAAGGCGGCGAAGAAAATGGTCGAAGGCTCCGGAACCCCCGCAGGGCCCGGGGTCAGCGTGTAGG
>JBEDBL010000247.1:0-3716 GCA_041177245.1 Verrucomicrobiota bacterium | reverse complement strand
CTGCAGCAGCGGGCCCATGAATCCGTAGATTTTTTCCGGCGTTCCCAACTGTTCACTTTGCGCCGTCTGCCGAGCCAAGCGCTTGCCCACCTCGAACGCGGCGGCCATTTCGCAGGCCTTGGCCAAACCTACGCCCTTGGCCAGCTTGCGCAGTTCCTTCACCCCGAGCGACGCCATGCGGGCCAGCGATCCGCCGGCCGACTTGATCATCTCCGCCCCGACATCGACCGCCGTTCTCCCGGGAGTCCCGGTGCGCAGAAAAATGGCAAGGAGTTCGGAGTCGCTCAATGCTTCGGCTCCGCGGTTCACCAATTTTTCCCGCGGCCGCTCGTCTTCAGGCCAATCCTTGATCTTGGGAGTCGCCACCACGGCGAACATATGCGGAAGAGGCGCGACGCACCAGCCTGTGACCGCGAAGGATCAGGAACCGGATGCGACCCGCTTGATCAAAGCCTGCAGATACTCCGCCACACCGCGCAGGCCTGATGTGAAGCGGTTGTCATCGAGGGGCTCGAGTGCGACCAGTGCCTCTTTGACCAGATCATCCGCCGCCTGCGCCGTCTGTGAAAGAGCCCCGCGCTCGGCCAGAAGCGCTGTGATTTTGTCGGCCTCCACTTCATCGCCCCCAAGCAGCAATTCGCTCACTTTATCGTGATCGCCGCTGCGGCGCGCCGATTGCAACAGGAAGATGAGCGGCAAGGTGAGTTTGCCTTTGCGCAAATCGCTGCCCAACGTCTTGCCGATTTCCTCTTCGTCCCCGACCAGATCGAGGCAGTCGTCGTAGACTTGGTATGCCGTGCCGAGCTTTGTGCCGAAGAGCTTGAGTGCCCCGATACGCGGCGGAGTCGTCTCGCTCAAAAAGGCGCCGAGCTCGCTCGCTGCGGCGAAAAGCGCGGCCGTTTTCATTTCGACGATCTTGTAGTAATCGGCCACCGACAACTTCAGATCGAAACGTCGCTGGGTCTGGATGATCTCGCCCGTGCAAACTTCCGCCGCCGCGTCAGCGATGCGGCGCACCACCTCGGTTTCGGAAAAATTCGTGGCCAGGCGCATGGCATGGGCCAGCAAGGCATCTCCGAGAAGGACACTGATCGCATTGCCCCATTTGGCATTGACCGTGGGCTGCTCCCGGCGCAAATCGGCGCCGTCCATGATGTCGTCGTGCACCAGCGTAGCAATATGGATGAGTTCCAAAATCACGGCCAAGTCGACATGGCTCGACGAGATTTTTCCCGTCGCTCCGCCTGCCAGAAGGGCCAAGGCCGGGCGCAAGCGTTTGCCGGACGAGCCGCACACATAGTCCACGTAGCCTTCCACGGCGGGGTCGAACGCGCGGGCCTGTGCGCGGATGCGTTCATCTACGCTGTAAAGATGGGTGTTGATCAGTTCGAAGGTCTTCTTGAAACGGGCCTGTGCGGCCGGATCGACCGGTATTTTTCGAGACTTCGCAGGGTTCACGTCAAATGGGTTACGCGCGGGACGCGATTTCAGATGAGCCCGGACTCAACGGGCTTTCCTTTGCAGTATGGCGCGCAGTATGCCGAGAGGCAGAGCCACGGCGATTCCCATCAGCAGGGCCACCTTCCATCCGGGAATCACCCGCGCCTTGTCCGCCGCCACCGCGGTCAGGGCGGAATACACGACGTCCTCCGCGGGCATGCTCAGCTCGTCCGGCGTTTCCCACTCCGGTTCGCCGGAACCGCGCGAGGCGACCTGCCCGAACTCGGTATCCACCGGCCCGGGCAGCAGCGTCGTCACGGTGACCCCCGTGTCGCGCAACTCCATGCGCAACCCGTCGCTGAAGCTGTTCACGTAGGCCTTGGTCGCCGCGTAAACGGACATGTGAGGAAGCGGGATGAGACCGGCGATCGAACTGACGTTCAAAATCGCGCCGCGCCCGCCCTCGCGCAACATGGGCAGCAGGTGGTGCGTCAGCCGCGTCAACGCCACGATATTGAGTTCGAGCATCGAGTGGATTTTGGTCCAGTCGCCCGTGGCGAAGGGACCCCGGTCTCCCATGCCCGCATTGTTAACGAGAAAATTGACCCGGATTTTCTCGCGCTCGAGCCATTCGATAAAATCGCGCGTCTGGTTCTCGCGGGTGAGATCCATCACGTAAACGAAGACGTGCACCGACGGATGTCGGCTCTCCAAATGCGCCTTGAGCGCATCGAGGTGTTCGCCTCGCCGTGCCACCAGGACGAGTTGCGCGGCCACCGGCGCCAGTTGCCGCGCGAACTCCGCGCCCAATCCGGACGAAGCCCCCGTGATTATCGCGGTGCAACCTTCGAAGAATCGCATATGCTTCCCATATGATAGTGCAGCAACTCGAAAAACAAAGCCCCTTCACGACCAAAGACGGCTCCACCATCAGAAGCATTCTCGACCGTACCAACGCCCCCGTGGAGAAGCAGAGCCTGGCCGAAGCCTCGATGAAGCCCGGACAATCAACCGACAGGCATTACCACAAGAAGAGCGAGGAACTTTATTTCCTGCTCGAGGGCTCGGCACTCATGGAGATCGACGGCGAAACGCAAGATGTTGGTCCGGGGGACGCTGTTCTTATCCCAGCCGGCGCTTGGCACCAAATCACCGCGAAAACGGACCTGCGCTTCCTCTGCTGCTGCGCGCCCCCCTACGAACATTCGGATACCTATTTCACCTGAGGAAACCGCGGCACTCGCCCGAGCCAGCCGAACTAATCCTTGCTTGCCCTCGGGGCCAGGGTGACCATGAAGCCATGCTGGAGCGCATCGACCACCTCGGCATTGCGGTGCGTTCGCTGGAGGAGTCGATCCCCTACTACGAAAAAGCGCTTGGTCTCGAATGCGAGCGAGTCGAGGAAGTCCCCGCCCAGAAAGTCCGCACGGCTTTTTTCAGTGTCGGTCCCACGCATCTCGAACTGCTCGAACCCACCTCGCCGGACAGCCCTATCGCCAAATTTCTCGAGAAAAATCCCCACGGGGGCATACATCATGTCGCCTTTGCCACTGACAATATCGAAAACCAGCTCGCGCAGGCCAAAGGCGCCGGTTGCCAGCTGATCAACGAACAACCTTTCGAAGGCGCCGCGGGCAAACTCGTCGCGTTCCTTCATCCCAAATCCACGCAAGGCGTTCTCACGGAATTCTGCGCACCCGCGAATACTAATGCCCATTGACGAAAAACTTCTGCACGCCCTGGATGAGCGCCGGGCCAACGCGCTGGTCAGCGGCGTCCCGGCCAAAGTGGAGGAACGCCACGACAAAGGCCTTCTCACCGCACGCGAACGCGTCGAATCGCTCTTCCAGCCCGATTCGTTCCAGGAGTTCGGCATGTTCGCCGAACACCAATGCACCGGTTTCGGCATGCAGGATAAAAAACTGCCGGCCGACGGCGTCATCACCGGCGTAGGCCTCACCGACGGCCGGGCCGTGGCCGTGTTCAGTCAGGATTTTCTCGTCGCGGGCGGTTCTCTCGGACGCGTCCACGCGCAAAAAATCTGCGATGTGATGGATTACGCCCAGCGCGCGGGCGTTCCTCTCGTCGCTTTCAACGACTCCGGCGGCGCGCGAATCCAAGAGGGAGTCCTCTCCCTCGCCGGCTACGGACAAGTCTTCTTCCGCAACGTCCTCCTCTCCGGTGTCGTTCCGCAAATCGCCGTGATCTGCGGGCCGTGCGCCGGCGGTGCGGCCTATTCGCCGGCACTCATGGATTTCCTCATCATGACGAAGTCC
>JBEDBL010000246.1:0-3721 GCA_041177245.1 Verrucomicrobiota bacterium | reverse complement strand
GGGTTTTTTCCGTCATCGTCAGCACATAGCCGGAAACATACGCGGCATGAATTTTGCTGGGAGATTTCGTGCGGATCGCCTCCTTGCCGAAAAATGACGCGGCTTGAAGTGCCGCGTTGCCGCCCGCCGAGTGTCCGGTCACGCCGATGCGGGCCTTGTCCACATAGTTCAAAATGCCGGTATTGGCGACATAGTCGACGACGGCGAACATGCCGTAGCCCTCGTTGGTCGCGGAGCGGCGATCTAGCGAGGAGCTGGACGATCCCTGCGCGTAGGGGTCGATGTTGATGACGACGATGCCCCGCCGGGCCAGCTCGATGGCGATATTGGCGTGCGTTTCTTTAGACCTTTGAAAGCCGGGCACAACGATGACCAGAGGCGCGGGTTTCTCCTTGGTGGCGGAGAGAGGACGATACAAATCCGCCACGATCCATTGACCGTTTTGCGCGGGCAATTTTATCCCTGTCACCCGCACTTCATCCCAAGAGTTCTGGATCCGGGAAGCCAAGAACGAGGTAGCCAGGACAACCGCGATGCAGGCCAACAGGCGTCTCCAAGGATGGCGCTTCACGAATGGATTCGGACCGGTTTCGAGCACCGCGGGACTTGTCTGGGGAGGATTCGTTGTCACTTCGGGCGCCCTGCTGTGTAGGACGATTGATGAGGCGTTCGCGCTCAAAGATCAACTCTCTGGTGATTGGCTCCGATTCAAGCAGCAGGAACCATTTTGTTTGGTCCATCTCTGCCCGATCGTCCCTATCAAATTCCAAACTCTGTGCTAACTTTCTCCGCGTGAGGGTCTTCTTCCCCATAGCTCTCATTTTTGTCTGGTTCGGAACATGTTCCCTTTGGGCACAAAATATTCTGATTGGTTGGGATTTTCCGACGAACTCGACAACCAACACGGTGACCTCAGGCACAAATGCAACTGGGGTTGTGGGCCCGAAGACTTTCGCCATGGCTTCGGGGCTTTCTCCGAATATTTATTCCGGCGCGCCTTACGCTTGGGGGGGGAGCAGTTGGACCACGAACGGAACCGGGCCTGGCCCCAACGGCACGTCCAACAACGACTACTTCTCCTTTGAGGTCAAGGCGGATACCGGAAAAAAAATCACCGTGTCCGGTATCTCGCGTCTGATCCTTCAGGTCAGCGCATCCGGGCCCAAGAAGTGGTCTATCCTTTATGCGGAAACAAATACGAACTCGGCCTTCGATCCCAACCCGTTGCGCAGTTACGGACCGTTTGATGTGACCAATCCCACGACTGCGGCAGTGGTTCAGGACACCGACATCACGGCCCTTGTCAGTAACGCGATTTCCTCCAACCCCATCGCTCTCACTGCGGGAAAAACGGGATACTTCCGCTTGGTCGGATTCGGAGGCACCGGCACGAGCGGTAGCGGCCGAATCGTGGCCGATGCCTCTGCGGGCACGTGGGACTTTGCCCTGACCGGAACGGTGGAGAACATGCCCAAAACTTCCCAGACGATCTCCTTCCCATCCTTCGGCCGTAAGATTTTGGGCGATGATCCGGTGCCGCTTCCGGCATCCGCCAGTTCGGGTTTAGCCGTCAGTTATGTCTCTTCCGATCCCACCATCGCCGTGATTTCCAACAGTTATGCGATTTTGAGGAAGGTCGGAGCTGCCACCATCACGGCCAGCCAAGCGGGCAACGCCGATTATTATGCGGCCCCTGATGTCAGCCAGGCTCTCACCGTCAGTCACCCCGCGCCTTCTGATTACCTGACCAAGCGGTATGCGGTGTCCACCAACGGCGGAATTTTTTACCGGTCAACCAACGACTACAAAGGCGTGCTAACGAACCTTGCCTTCGACCTCTATCGGCGCACCAACGCGATCGTGACGCCCCAACCCGTTGTCATCATGATCCACGGGGGAGGATACAATGCCTCTTCGGCCGGCCGCGATCAGTCTTACATTGTCAGCTTGGCCAACCAATTGGCCGCGCGCGGATTCCAAGCGCTATCCATCGACTACCGTCTGCGGGCCACGGAGGATCGAAACACCGATGCCGAGCAACTGCCCGCTCTCAGGGACGCGGCGGCCGATGCGCTGGAGGCGGTGAAATTTGTCCGGGCCAACGCAACAAACTACGGCTGGGATACCAACGCCATTTTTTTGCTGGGTGGATCTGCCGGGGGCAGGATTGCTGCTTGGCTGGCGGTGAGGGAAAGCGGGGATCAGGGAGGGCTTCCCACGACCGATACGAACTCCACCACGACGCCGCCATCGTCGGTGACATCCGATGCCAACGCCGTTTACAACCGGAGCAATATGGTGGCTTCGGCAGTTCTGTTTGGAGGCCCGGAGCCAAGCTTCCGCGCCTACACCGTGAACTCATCCGACGTGCCCTGCATCATGGTTCACGGAACGTATGACGGGAATACCGATCAGATCGGTTCGATTCCCACCTCCGGTTCCATGGATCTCTACAACCAACTCATCGCGTCGGGCGTGCCTGCGGAGCTTCATTTTCTCAACGGGTATGGGCACCAGTTCGATACCAGTTGGGGAGCCTGGGCCTCGGTCGATGCCATTCCGACCGCCGCAGACCTGACCGTTCGATTTTTCATCAAGGAATGGGAGAGGAAGTTGGCGGATGCGACGGAGACGTTTGCCCCTGCGGTGATCGGCGCCGCAGGAGGATCGACCCTCACTATGACTGCACCCGTAGTGACGCAAAGTGCCCCCGGGACAACGTATCAGTGGAAGAAAGACGGGGTGAACTTGGCGGGAAAAACCAACGCAACTCTTGTTCTGGATCCGCTTTCGGCAAGTAACAACGGGAATTATGCGGTGGCGGTGGGGAACCCGGACAGATCATGGTCATTCAGCAATCTTTCTTTGCTGAGTTTCGTCAACACGCCGGTCAGTGGAGTGAGCTATGTGAGGGCAGGCTTAAGTAACGTTGTCAGTCATCCCACCAACCTGACTTTGTCGGTCGCCACCGTGTCGGTGCCGACGCCAACCCCAACACCGACGCCCGCACCAACGCCATCATTTGCGACGGCGTATCCGGGGGAGTCGGCTACGAGTGATGAGGATGGGGACGGTTGGGTGGCCTTGGCCGAATATGCGTTCGGATGGACTCGGGCCAAAGGCTCGGCGGGAAAATCGGCGATCTTTCCGCAAACCTCGATAGAAAATCAGCGGCTCGTGCTGAACTACCAGGTCAGGACGAACGATCCCAAGTTGGCGGTGACAGCGGAAACTATCACCAGCTTGGATACAAATCCAACAAACTGGAATTCAACGGGGGTCAGCAACAGCGTTCTTGGACCTGTGACGGTTGGGACCGAGGTTTTGGAGAAAAGAGCGGCCAGCATTCCCATGGATGTGCCGAAAAGATTTCTGCGTTTGCGCTTCTCGCAGGATCCTTGAGCTGAGTCCGGGATGATTCTTGGGTTCTTCCACGCTTTTGCGGGCTCCCACCCCCGCGCCATCCGGGCTTTCGCATTGCCAAAATCGGCCAAGCGTGCTTTCCTTTGCAACTTGTTCGGGGTCATAGCTCAGTTGGTGGAGCGTGATCTAACCCCTGCAACTGGACACATTGTGGTGAGAGTCTGCAGGTAAGGTTGTTGTTTAGTTGTTCATCGGAACATTGCCAGCGCGAACTGGAGCGCAGGCCGTAGGCCGGAGCGGAAGTTCGCGCTGTGCCGCGATGGCAGGGGGTCTTTTTCCCAAGCTGCCGTGCGGTCGT
>JBEDBL010000245.1:0-3723 GCA_041177245.1 Verrucomicrobiota bacterium | reverse complement strand
GGGCTCGCGCGCGGATGGTCGGAAACGAGTTGCATCTGGAAGCTGTGTTCTTCGACGAGTCCTCGGCTCGCGCGAGACGCGCTTCGGATCAAGGAAACGATCCGGAAAAATTGGGCCGTGAAGTCGCGGCAAAACTCCATGAAGAATAAGCACGGCATCTGTTATCTCGTCGGCGCGGGTCCGGGTGATCCGGGCCTGCTGACTCTGCGCGGGCGCGATGTTCTTTCGCGCGCCGAAGTGGTGGTCTACG
Organism: Verrucomicrobiota bacterium; assembly: GCA_041177245.1. Lineage (GTDB taxonomy): Bacteria > Verrucomicrobiota > Verrucomicrobiia > Chthoniobacterales > JACTMZ01 > JACTMZ01. Next base: position 3,473 of record JBEDBL010000245.1, on the reverse strand, counting down.
ACAATCTGGTCAATCGGGAACTCCTCGGATTCGCCCCGGAAGCCGCGGAGCTTGTCTACGCGGGTAAAAAATCCGGCGACCACACCCTTCCCCAGGAAGAGATCAACCGTTTGCTCGTCGAGAAGACTGCCGACGGTAAAAAAGTGGTTCGCCTCAAAGGCGGTGATCCTTTTGTCTTCGCACGCGGAGCGGAGGAATGTCTCGCACTCGCCGCTGCCGGACTGCGTTTCCAGATTGTTCCCGGGGTGAGTTCAGCCATTGCCGGTCCCGCTTATGCGGGTATTCCCGTCACGCAGCGGAGTGTGAATTCCGTGCTTACGATTTTCAGCGGTCACCAAGACCCGGCGGATCCCGCTGCGGCCAAAGTTTACGCCGCCATCGGCGCGGCCGAGGGCACGAAGGTCATGCTCATGGGAGTCGAGCACCTGCGCGGCATCGCCGAGCGGATGATATCCGGTGGCGCCGCCAAAGAAACGCCGGCCGCAGCCGTTCGCTGGGCCACGCGCGGCGACCAGCAGGTGGTTAAAGCAACACTCCGTGACATCGCCGACCGCGTGCGCTCGGCCGGGCTTTTGCCGCCCGCGGTGGTTGTCTTCGGCGACGTGGTCAAACTTTCCGACCAACTTTCTTGGGCATCCGCCAGGCCGCTCTTCGGCCGGCGTATCGTGGTAACGCGCAGCCGAGCGCAGTCGGGAAAGTTGTCCGGCGCCCTGCGTGATCTCGGGGCGGACGTCTACGAGTTGCCGCTCATCCGGCGCGAGCAGGCTCCCGACCTCCGGGAGTTCGCCGAACTCGTGCAGGACGCGCACAGCTACGAGTGGATCGTTTTCACCAGCGCCAACGGGGTGGATGCTTTCTTCGAGATTTTCTACAAGCTCTACGACGATGCGCGCGAGATCGGGGGTGCGAAATTCGCCTCGGTCGGCGCAGCCACCGCACAGCGCCTCAAGGACCACCACTACCACGTCGACCTTGTCGCGGAAAATTTCCACACCGAGTCGCTGGCCGCGGCTTTCAAAAAACAAACCGATGTCGAGAACGTGAAGATTCTCGTAGTTCGTCCCGTCGAAACAAGCGGTGCGCTCGCGGCAGAACTTTCCAAGATGGGTGCGATTGTCGACGAAGGTATCGCCTACCGCACCGTGGCCGATACTTCGGACCGCACGCGGGCCAAGGAGAGGCTCGAGTCCGAAGGCGCCGACCTCGCGGTCTTCACCAGTTCCTCGACGGTGCGGAATTTTTTTGGCCTTAAATTACCTGTGCCAAGCGGACTCAAGTTTGCCAGTATCGGACCGGTCACCACCCGGACCCTGGAAGAGTGCGGCGCCCGGCCCGATGTCGAGGCGCAACGTCACGATGTTCCGGGGCTCGTCGAGGCGATCACTGATTATTTTGCCCGCTGAAATGGCGACTTCCAAAAAACTCACTGGACTCGTCTCGATCGCCGTGCCCGTTTTCAACGAGGTTGAGGCGATCGGTGCACTCTACGAGTCCACGCGCAAGGTGATGGAAGGATCGGGGCGCCCGTGGGAAATCATCTTTGTCGACGATGGCAGTTCCGACGGATCGGACGAAAAACTCGACGAGATCGCGGCCGGTGATCCGCGCGTGCGGGTGGTGCATTTCCGGCGGAACTTCGGCCAGACCGCGGCCATGATGGCAGGTTTCGATTTCGCGCGCGGCGAGGTCGTCATCCCGATGGATGGCGACGCGCAGAACGACCCTGCTGACATTCCCCGTATGCTCGAAAAAATCGACGAGGGATTCGACGTGGTCAGTGGTTGGCGCAAAGACCGGCAGGACAACGCACTGCAACGCAACATCCCGAGCATCATGGCGAACCGGATGATCTCCGTTGTCAGTGGCGTTTCTCTGCACGACTTCGGTTGTTCGCTGAAGGCCTACCGCGCCGAGGTGATCAAAGGGGTTCGTCTCTACGGGGAGATGCACCGTTTTCTTCCGATCTACGCCAAGTGGCACGGTGCCCGCATCACCGAAATTCCGGTCAACCACTACGCGCGCCAAACCGGAAAGTCCAAATACGGACTCGAGCGCGTCATGAAGGTGATCTTCGACCTGCTCACCGTGAAGTTCATGGACAAGTTCATGCTCAAGCCGATGTATCTCTTCGGGTTCTGGGGACTTTTGTTTTTCGTGGCGGCGGCGGGTTTCAGTGTCTGGACCTTCTACATGCGGACCAGAGGCTACTTTTTCACCGACACGCCCCTTCCCATGATGGCCGTGTTTTCTTTCATGACAGGTATCATATGCGTTCTCATGGGTCTTCTCGCGGAGATGGTGACGAGAACTTTCCACGAATCGCAGGACAAGGCGATTTATCTGGTGCGCTCGACCCGCAACCTCGAACGCGCCGACGGCTGACCCGGTTCGGTCCATGTGCGGCATCGCCGGATTTGTCGGTTCAGGCACGCGCGACGACCTGCTGCGCATGACGCGCCAGTTGGCCGACCGCGGCCCGGATGACGAAGGATATTGGGAGGCCGACGGCGTCCATCTCGGGCATCGACGTCTGAGCATACTCGATCTCGAGGGCGGCGCGCAGCCCATGTGCAGCGCCGACGGCAACCAGATCATCGTGTTCAACGGCGAGATTTACAATTTTGCCGAACTGCGCAAGGAGCTCGAAGCGGCGGGACACAAATTCCGCACCGACCACTCCGACACGGAGGTGTTGCTCGCTGCCCATGCCGTCTGGGGCGATGCGATGGTCAATCGCCTCAATGGCATGTGGGCCTTCGTTATCTACGACAAGACCATGGGTCGGCTTTTTGGCAGCCGCGACCGGTTCGGAAAGAAACCTTTCTACTACCACCATTCACCGTCCCGGAACCTCTTTGTCTTCGCCTCCGAACTCGATGCGCTTCTTCAGCATCCTGATGTGCCCCGAGACATCTCGGCTGCGGCGGTTCGGAAGTATTTTGCCTACGGCTACATTCCGGCTCCGCTGACCATCAATGCAGGATCATGCAAACTGCCCGGAGGACATTCGCTTTCCTTCGATCTGCGCTCCGGTCAATTCCGCGTGTGGCGCTACTGGGAATATCAACCGGCGCCGGAAGAGGGTGTTCCGCTTGGGCGGCGCGTGGAAGAGTTGCGGGAACTTCTCCGCGCCGCCGTGCGCCGTCGCATGGTTGCGGATGTTCCGCTGGGCATTTTCCTGAGCGGAGGAATCGATTCCTCGCTTGTCGCCGCACTTGCCGCATCTGAATTACCGCGCGGGGATTTGCAAACCTTCAGCATCGGTTTCGACGATGCGAGCTACGATGAATTACCCTACGCGGCCGAGGTCGCCCGATCGATCGGTTCGGTGCATCGAACGGAGACACTCAGCCTGTCCGCCGCGCGTGAACTTCTCCCGCAGATCTACTCCGGACTCGACGAACCGAACGGCGACAGTTCGCTGCTTCCTACTTTCCTGCTGAGCAAATTCACGCGCCGGCGCGTCACAGTGG
>JBEDBL010000244.1:0-3739 GCA_041177245.1 Verrucomicrobiota bacterium | reverse complement strand
ATCTCAGCCCGAACCGCGCGGATATTTCGGCGCGCCGTTCGGGCTGAGATTGCCCGGCGGACAATCGCGGTGCCTCGTGGCCATCCGCGGATTGCAGTGGAACCGCGAAGCTGCGCGATGCGGCGCGGGTTGCGGCATCGTCCCGGGCAGCAAACTCGAACGCGAACTCGCCGAACTGCATTTGAAAATCACGGCCACGCGCGGCAATCTCGGGCTTTGAACGCCGCCGAAACGAACAGCCGACTAGCAGCGGAAGTTCTCGCCGCGCTGCGCGGAGCCGGTGCGCAAACGCTCGTGGTTTGCCCGGGCGGTCGAAACGCGCCGCTCGTCCTCGCGGCCGATGCCTCGTGCGGAGCCTTTGAAGTCTTCAATTTTTTCGAAGAAAGGAGCGCGGCGTTCTTCGCGCTCGGACGCATCCGACGCGACAACAGGCCCGTGGCTGTAATCACCACCTCCGGGACCGCGGCCGCGGAACTGCTGCCGGCCATGCTCGAGGCCACGCAAGGCGGTTGGCCGCTGTTTGCCGTCACCGCGGACCGTCCGCGCAATCTGCGTGGCACGGGCGCACCCCAGACCATCGACCAGCCACCCCTTTTCGCCGCGGCCCGCATTTCGGTCCTCGATGTGGATGCTCCGGGCCAACTCGTTTCGCTTCCGGCCGGCCCGGTGCATCTCAATGTGTGCTTCGACGAACCGCTCGGAAACGAACCGGTTGCACTTGCGCCCGCCGAAGCCGGGAAACCGCAAGAGGCCGCGCCTTGGATGAGGGAAGAGGAATCGAGGAATCGCTGGGATGAATTCTTCGCGCGGGTCAGAAACCCGCTCGTGCTCGTCTCCTCGCTGACTGCGGAAGAAGCGCACACCGTCGCGCCGTGGTTGGCATCGTTGTCGAGTCCGCTCTACTTGGAGGAAATCTCCCAACTGCGTAGCCATCGCAACCTGCAGGAATTCAGTCTTCACGCGGGCGAGCGCATCCTGCTCGCACCCGAATGCCGCGCGGCATGCGATGGTGTGCTGCGTATCGGCGGTGTGCCGACACCGCGCTTCTGGCGAGAACTCGATGGCGATCCGCGGCCGGTTTTGCATATCTCGCGCTTACCTTATCCGGGCCTGGCGCGCGAAGCGCCGGTCATCCCCTTGCGGTATTTTCCTTCGATAGCGGGCGGCGATGCTGCGGTCGCGTGCGAAGAGCACTTCGTTTTTTCCTCCGCGCGGCGCATCGCCGCAGCGACGGCGGAGTTGCTCGTGCGCGAACCACAGAGCGAGGCGGCTTTGGTCCGCTGCGCCGCACTTCGCTTTGCGGACAATGCGCGCGTCCTCCTCGGCAACAGTCTCGCCATCCGCGAGTGGGATCTGGTCGCGCCGCGATCTGGAGACGCGCGGACGTATTGCGCGAACCGCGGGGTCAATGGAATCGACGGGCTTGTCTCGACGGCACTCGGACTGGCCGGAACCGATCGGCCGGCGGCGGCGCTGATCGGCGATCTGTCCGCGCTCTACGACTTGGCGGGCCTCTGGCCGGCGGCACAACTGGGCGGCGCGGATCTCACCGTCGCGGTGATCAACAATGGCGGGGGCAAAATCTTCGGGCGGATGTTCAAGAACGCGGCGTTTCTCAACACGCACGCACTGCACTTCCGCGGATGGGCCGAGATGTTCGGCTGGCACTACGGTCGAGTGAATGAACCGGACGAACCTTGGCCCGCGCCATCGCCGCGACTCGTCGAACTTATTCCCGATGCACAGGCCACGGCACGCTTCGCGGAAAACTACGCCGCACTCTGGCGCTGATTTTCCCGATAGCTCTGGCAGAGCTGCAGACGCGACCTTAGATTGACCCGATGGCCAGACGTATCGTGCAACTGCTCGCGGTGACGCTGATCGTCGCGGCACTCGCCGTCGCGGCGCTGGTCATGACCGATCCCGACCCGCAATACCGGTTCGGCGAAACGGTCGGGCTCGGCCGCTACAATGCCTACGATGCCGAGATCGCCGGTGTCGCCTCGCGGAACGCTGTCGATCCCCTGCTCGTCAAGGCGGTCGTATGGCAGGAAAGCCGTTTTCAACCCGACAAACTCGGCGGACACGGTGAGCGCGGACTCATGCAAGTGACCGAGCCCGCCGCGCAGGATTGGGTGGACGCGACCGGCGTGGAGACATTTGTCGCAGAGGATCTGCTCGATCCGAAAACGAATCTCGAGGCGGGAACATGGTATCTCGCGCAGGCGCTGAAGCATTGGTCCTCGCAGGTGGATCCCTTGCCCTTCGCGCTCGGGGAATACAACGCGGGACGCAGCCGCGTGAAAAGATGGTCGGGCGGGGCGCAGATGAGCGCGGAAGAGTTAGCCAAGGCGATGGACATCGCGAGCACGCGAGCGTACGTGGCCTCGGTGCGCTCCCGCTACGATTACTACAAACGCAGGGCCGGCAAGCCCGGCAGCCGTTGACCCGCGCTACAATCCGGCCTCGGTAAGCGACTCGTCGAACAAACGGCACCCGTCGTCCCCGTAGAGGGCGCGGGCGGCCTGCAGATTTTTTCGCGCATCCGGTTCGTTGCCCGCGCGCCGCGCGATCACGGCCTGCGCGTAATACCACGAAGGCGTGGAACCGGAAGGTCGCATCGCCTCGGCCGTCTTGGCCGCATCTTCCGAACGACCGAGGGCCGTCTGGCAGAGGAAGACTTTGAAACGCAGGAGTTCGTTCTGCGGATCGCGCTGGCGCAAACGCCGGAATGTCTCCAACGCGCCCTCGCGGTCGCCGGCGAGGAACTGCACTTCCCCCGCATTGAATGCGGCGGGAAAATAGTCGGGTTTGGCTTGGAGGATCTGCCCGAAAATACGCGAAGCCTCTTCGTATTGGCCGGTTTTGGTCAGCGCCGCAGCGCGCAGGTTGAGAACGGCAAGATCGCCTCCAGCCACTGCGGCACCGAGTGCGTCGAGCCGTTTGAGGGCGCCTTGGAAATCGCCGCGATCGTAATCGCTCGTGGCCTGCCGGAGCACTGCCCCGAGGCGCTGCTGCTCCAGCAAAGAACCGTTCGTGGCCTTTTCCTGCGCCTGTGCTGTCAAAAATGGGACAAACAGCAGGACGCGCAGCAGTTTCATGACTGCGAATCGACGAAGAGGCGCAGGGGGTTCTCGATGGCGTCCTTGACGCGAACCAGAAAGGTGACCGCCTCCTTGCCGTCGACCACACGATGGTCGTAGCTCAAAGCGAGATACATCATCGGGCGGATGACGACCTTGCCGTCGACGGCCACAGGCCGCTCTTGGATTTTGTGCATCCCGAGGATTCCGCTCTGCGGGGGATTGAGGATCGGAGTGCTCATGAGGGAGCCGTAGACACCCCCGTTGGAAATGGTGAACACGCCGCCCTGCAAATCCTCGATGGTGATCGCGCCCTCGCGGGCTTTGTTGGAGTAGTAGACTAGGTCCTTCTCGAGTTCGGCGAATGTCTTGCGGTCGGCGTCGCGGATGACCGGCACGATGAGGCCGCGCTCGGTGCCGACGGCGACCCCGATGTCGTAAAAGTGGTTCTGCACCAGCTCGTCGCCGTCGAGGCGCGAGTTGATCTGCGGCTCGTGCTGCAGCGCATCGACAACCGCTTTGATGAAGAAAGACATGAAGCCGAGCTTCACTCCGAATTTGGCCTGGAAAGCCTCCTGGACACCGGAACGAAGGCGCATGACAGCTTCCATGTCGCACTCGTTGAAGGTGGTGAGGATCGCCGCGTTGCGTTGGGC
>JBEDBL010000243.1:0-3742 GCA_041177245.1 Verrucomicrobiota bacterium | reverse complement strand
TCAAGGGCGGCAACATGATCTTCTTGGCGACCAATGGCGCCGCCACGATCTCCTTCACCAACACCTCGGTCACCAATGAAATGACCGCAGGGGACAAGAGCTTCTATGCGACCAACGTGGATGTGTCCATTGCCGGTGCGCTCGATGTCTCGGCGACCTCGGCCAACAAGGAGTTCCGTTTCTACGGTAATGGAGACTACACGTTGGACGGTTCCATCGTGACGACCAACAACACCTTCACCTCCAGTCTGGTCGTGGGCACGACAGGCACGGTCACCCTCAACGCCTCGAACAACTACAACGGCACGACCATGGTCACTAACAACGCGACCCTGCTCCTCGGCAACGACTACGCTCTCGGCACCACAAACAACGGGACAACTGTTTCTCTCGGCAGTTCTCTCGACTTGGGTGGCCGCTCGGTCAGCGGTGAAACATTCCTCATCGAAGGCGCCGGCGTTTCCTCCGGCGGCGCGATCAAAAACTCGAGTGCCTCGGCGGCTTCGTTCAGCGGAACCGTGACCTTGAGCAATGCAACCACCATCGCCACCACCAATGGTAAAATTACCCTCTCCGGCGTGATCGGGGATGCCGGCGCCGCACGCACCCTGACCAAGACCGGGGTTGGCACCCTGACGCTCTCCGGCGCCGCTGCGAACACCTACACGGGTCTGACCAGCATCAGCGGCGGAACGCTCGAACTGAACAAGACGGCAGGCGTCAACGCCATCGCCGGTGCGGTGGCCGTGGGCAGCGGTGCGAAGTTGCTCCTCTCCGCCGACAATCAAGTGGCCAACACTTCGGCGGTCACGCTCTCCGGCGGCACGATCCAGCGCGCCAGCGGGGTGAGCGAAGTCTTCGGAAATCTCGATCTGACCGCGTCATCCTTCCTCGACTTCGGCACGGGAGACATCGGCACGTTGAGCTTTGGAACCTACACACCAAGTTCGCTGCTCACTGTGCAAAACTTCCTGCCCGGCAACACGCTGACGTTTGGCACCGATTTGACCAGCACGATCAACAACGGGAGCCTTTTCTCCTTCAGCGGTAACTTCACCAGCGGTTGGAGTTCCGGCAGCAGCACCTTCACCATCACGGCCATTCCCGAACCCGCGACCTATATCGCGGCGGTCGGGTTGCTCGGCCTGATGCTCTGGCCGCTGCGCCGGAAGGTGTGGTCCTCAGATCGTACGCGGGCCTGCTAGCGACGTGCTCCAAATGACAATGCAACATTCGCCGCGCCTTATTGCAGAATCGTTGCCGCCAGCCTGTTGCTTGCTCTAGGGCAATAATTGAGGCAATGAGTTGTTCCCCCCGATCAACAAATCTGTCATGCAAAACGCCTGATGTTTTGCTCGATATCATTCCATCGGCCCAAAGCCTTCAGGCTACTTTTTTCGCCTCGGTAGGGTTGCTCGCCGCGGCGACCGAACGCACCATCGCCAAGAAGCGCGCACTTGTTCGCTCGATGAGGCTTCATCACTCCCAATAGAGCGTCGACTGTGACACTCCCTCGCACAAATTTCCCTTCTTAACACCAGTCTAGCCAACCACCCCAAACCAAACCCCATGCAAACCCGACTCGTTCCCCCGCGCCCCAATTTTGTCCCGCGCCTCGCGCTTTCCTTGCTTCTTGTTGTCACAGGGTTGGTTGGCATGACGCGCGATGCTTCGGCGGCGATTTACACATGGAGCGGGACCACCAATACGAACGTCCTTAATAACACTCTCTTCACGCCCAATACCACGAACGGTTGGCAGGTAAGCGCTGCCAACGGCGCGGTGTTTACCAACACCTGGACAAACGGTGCGGTAGTTTTCAATTGGGGTGGCTCAAACGTGCAACTATCCAACACGCTGATCACCGGGTTCTCCAATGATGTCATTATGACCAATCTCGGCAACTGGCGTTTGGACTCCGTGACCACGGTGACCAACACCAACGCCCTTGTGGGCAGAGCTGCGGGCACAGTGTACATTTATAATGTTGGCACTTCGATGCTAGGTGGTTCTGCGACCCTCCTCCAAGGCAACATGGCCTTGTATCTCAACAGCTTTTCCGGGCATACCACCGCGGCCAGAGCGCTCACCAACAACGTAGGGAGTTTGGCTGTTTCGAACCTCAACGTGAATAATGCCACCACAACTACGGTTGGCTCTGTGTCTAACGGCGTTACAACCCTAACTTTTCAGGGAACCGGCACGACAACCGTCACCGGAAGTATAACCGTCAACGCTCGATCAAACGGTGCCACACAAAATGCAGGCGCCCTGATCGTCTCGAGCGGCGTGCTGAATATTGCCACCACCAACGACGCCAATATCGCCGCGGTGACCGGCTGGAACAGCGGCCTAGTCATCACCAATACCGGATCGCTCTTTGTCCGGGGCCAGAAGAGTTTGGGCGAGCAGGCCTACAACATCAAAATCGGCACGACCACCGGCAACACGACGAGGTTCGGTGTGTTTGACTCTAGCGAGTGGGCGACCAACCTCGACTCGACCTGCACCCTGACCAACAATTTCAGCATCCTCAACGCATCCGGTGCGTTGGCCACCAACGTCTTTCAAGCGGGCTCCGCGACCACCAACAAGACGCTCACCCTCAGCGGCATTATCAGCTCGACGAACGCCGATGGCACCTTGCTCTTCCTCTACGGCACCAACGTGCTCGCCGGAGCCAACACCTTCAGCAATGCGTTGGTGGTCAGCAACTCCACGCTCATGCTCTCCAACGCCACGGCCTTGGGTGTGACTACCGCTGGCACGATGGTGGCCGGGACAGCCGGCGTCTTGGATCTCAATGGCCAAACGGTCGGTGCCGAAGCCCTGACCCTCAGCAACAGCTCAGCTCCCTCCCTGCGCAATAGCAGCGCGACCGCGGCGTCCTTCGCGGGCGCCGTCACGCTGGGTGCGGACACCATCATCAGCAACACGGGAGGCATCACCCTCTCGGGCGGCATCTCGGGTTCCTACGCACTGACCAAGGCGGGGGCTTCCTCCCTCACCTTGAGCGCGGCGAGCAGCTACACTGGCGCCACCACGATCAACGGTGGCACGCTCAACGCCTCCCACGCCAGCGCCCTCGGCACCAACGGTCTCACCGTGGCCAGTGGAGCGACCCTCGGCATCGCCGCGGCAGTCAGCAAGAACAACATCACCAACAACGGCACCATCTCGATCGGTGCCGGAGCCAGCCTCACCGCCAACGCCTTGGCCGGCGGCAACGGGGCGCTCAACCTGACCGGAACGGGCGGCAGCCAAGCCGCCTTCACGAACACTGCGTCGGCCGGCACCAGCGGCTCCAGCACAGTCCTCAACATCGGTTCGCTCTCCCTCGGCGGCAACTCCACCATCGCCTTCGCCAACGCCTACAACAACATCACAGCTAGCGGCGCCGTCAGCATTTCCGGGACCGGCAACTTCCTCAGCATCGCGGGCGTTTGGGACGCCGGCAGCACCTACAATCTCCTCACCGGCAGCAGTCTCAGCGCCTCCGGCATCACTCTGACCAACGCGGGTTGGTCGCTTGGTATCGGCAGCACCTACACCAACGGCCGCACGACCTACTTGTTCAATACCAATGCGACCTCGCTGTTCATGGCAGTGGGCGGCCAAGTGGGCAACATCACCTGGAACGGCGGGACCAGCGGGAACTGGACCTACGACACATCCACCACGCCTTGGACGAACAACGCGGACGGATCCGCCAGCGCATTTTATCAAGGTGACAACGTCACGC
>JBEDBL010000242.1:0-3779 GCA_041177245.1 Verrucomicrobiota bacterium | reverse complement strand
GCACCAAGTGCCGCGTGGAAACTCGCCGCCCAAAAAAGATGGAGCCTCGTTGCCTCGAGGTTGCTCAACGTCGAGTCGTTCGAAGGACTGCGCTACGTGCTGACTTTCAGCGAGAGCGGAGCGGGCAACCTGCCCGCGCAAATCTCCGTCGACACGACCGGTGATCCGCTGCTGCCACATGCTCCCGAGCTGGCGGGAAGGCCAGAAGCCCGAAGATTTGGCCGCGAAAGCCGATGGACGACGCGCAAAAAGCACGCGGCGAAAATGTTGCGCAGGCCACGAAGTCCAAGGGCAAGCAGGTCTTCATTCCGCGCGACTTCCTCCAGTTGCTCCTCGGCGACCGCAAATCGCCCCTCGCCGCCCAAGCGCCACCAGCCGAACCAACACCGGGACAGGCTGATTGACATAATGGCAGTATATAATACAATGCCATCATGATTAAAACCCAAGTGCAGTTGGAGGAGTGGCAATACCGAGCTGCCAAACAGGAATCTGCACGAACTTCACGAAGCTTATCCGACTTGGTGAGGGAGGGTTTGTCTGCGGTTCTGCGGAAATCGGCACTCCAACCGCGCCAGTCCCTCGAGGATTTGGCGGGCAAATACGCACCCCAAAAAACCGACGACCTCAAGCCGCATGACCGCGCTTGGGCGGAATCTATTCGGTGAAGCCTGTCTTCGTCGATTCGAGCGGCTTCTACGCCTTTCTCGACAGCACCGATCCTTTCCATGCCCAAGCGCGTGAACTGTTTCTCGCGGCGCGCGACGAAAAGTGGCAACTCTTCACCTCAAATTATGTCGTCCACGAATCTTGGGCCTTGATCCAAGCGCGGTTGGGATGGGCTGCGGTGGAGGACTGGATGGACGCGCTGCTGGCCATGTGCGAAATCGTATGGGTCGACGAAATTTTGCATCGATTGGGTATGGCGCGGGTCCGGCAGGCGCGCGAAAGAAGACTGAGCCTGACCGATTGTGTTTCGTTCGAGGTGATGTCGGCGCGCGGTTGTTCCGACGTCATCGCTGATGACGAGCACTTTCGCAAGCTGGGCTATCGCAGTCCGGCCCGGAGATAAACGCAGGACCTCGTTTACCGAAAGACAGCGAAACGCAACGCAAAGCTCTGGTTGCGACAAAAAAACACGCCGCCGGGCTGAGAGCCGCGGCGGCGTGCGTGAGTTGCGGCTGACGCCGCGTCAGTTATTCGGCGTCTTTTTTCGGCGCTGACTTCTTGGCAGTCTTGGGCTTCTCCGTGATTTCCTCGGAGACGGTCTCGACGACCGCGGTATCCACCCATTCCAGCAGGGCCATGGGAGCACTGTCGCTTTTGCGCTCACCGAGTTTGACGATGCGCGTGTAGCCGCCCTTGCGTGCGGCCGAGCGGGGAGCGATTTCCTCGAACAGCTTTTTCACTGCGGCGTCCTGGTGCAGGTATGCGGCCGCGGTGCGGCGCGCGTGGATCGTTCCCTTTTTGCCGAGGGTGACCATTTTCTCCGCGAGCGGACGCGCGGCCTTGGCCTTGGCCAGGGTCGTGCGGATGCGCTGATGGATGATCAGGCTGCAAACCTGGTTGGCCAGCAGCGAGTCGCGGTGCGCCTGCGAGCGGCCCAGTTTGACGGTCTTCTTTTGGTGCCTCATCGCTTACTTCTTCTTGGTTTCTTCTTCCTCGGGTGCGGCTTCGGGCTGGATCTCGATGAGACCCGACTCGAACTTCATGCCGAGACCCAAGCCGAGCTCCTCGAGCTTGTCCTTGATCTCGTTGAGCGACTTCTTGCCGAAGTTGCGGTATTTGAGCATCTCGGCCTCCGACTTGAGGGCCAACTGGCCGACACTCGTGATGTTCGCGTTGTTGAGGCAGTTCGCCGCACGCACGCTCAATTCGATCTCGTTGACCGACATGTTGAGCAGTTTCTTGAGCTTGGCGTTCTCCTGGCTGACCGCTTCCGGCGTCTGGTCGAACTCGACCTGCGTGTCGTCGCTGCCGACGAAGACGTCGAGATGGTGGCGAAGGATCGCCGCGGACTGGAGCAGGGATTCGTCGGGCGTGATGCGGCCGTCGGTCCAGACTTCGAGCACGAGCTTGTCGTAATCGGTGCGCTGTCCGACGCGGGTCGCTTCAACCGCGTATTTCACGCGGGTGACCGGCGAAAAGATGGAGTCGATGGCGATCACGCCGATGGCTTGGTCGGTGGTTTTGTTTTCGTCGCCCGTGGAGAACCCGCGGCCTTTGCGCACGTTCATCTCGATGGAGAACTTCATCTTCTTGTCGAGTGTGGCGATGTGCTGCTTCGGGGTGAGCACTTCGCACTGGGCGGTGGACTCGATGTCCTTGGCGGTGACTTCGCCTTCCTTGTTCACGTTGAGAACGACGCGGTGCGTGTCGTGGTCGTGCGTGTTGAATTTGACCTTCTTGAGGTTGAGGATGATCTCGACCACGTCCTCGACGACGCCGGGGATGGTCTGGAACTCGTGGTTCACACCGTCGATCTGGATCGAGGTGATGGCTGCGCCTTCCAGCGAGGAGAGGAGCACGCGGCGGAGCGAGTTGCCGACGGTGTGGCCGTAGCCGGCCTCGAAGGGTTCCGCGATGAACTTCGCGTAGGTGTCGGTGGCTGTCTTCTCGTCCTTGACGAGAGACTTGGGCATTTCGAAACGTCCAAGACGAACGGGCATGATGTTATCTTTCTACTTATGATCGCCGGGTTACCCTTGGCGCGTTCGACTCCGCAGACGAGGCTGCGGAACCCAAGGACCTACGGCGCGGTTGGTTACGCGCGAGTTGGCAAAGCTAACGGGCCGGTCCAGACCGGGCAAGGAAAAAAGGCCCCGCTCAGGCTGGAACAGCCGCTTCTGAGGGACTGGTCGCCCCCCCAAGCTGGATCCCGCTCTCGCCCAGCCTTGCCAGAGTGAGGCCGTTGAAGGCCGGGACGCCGACTGTCATCTCTTTGAAAATGCCGTCGAGCGTCTGCGGTGCTTCGCCCCCGAGTGCGCGGAGCAAATCGGAAAGGATCTCGAAATCGTCGCGGGCTTGGCCCGGCGGTTGGGTGGCGCGGTTGAGGCGCTGGATGCGGTCTTTGACGTTTACCATGGAGCCGCGCTTTTCGGCGAATCCCGCACCGGGCAGGACGGCGGCGGCGTGCTTCGTCGCGGTGTTGGGCAGAATGTCCAGGCAGACAACAAGACCCGCATTGGCGATCTCCGCTTCGGTCAGTCCGTAATGCCGCGGATCTTCTCCGAGGCAAAGGAGCGCTTTCACTTTTCCATTGCGCACCGCCTTGGCGATCTCGTGGGCTTTGGCTCCGGGCAGGTTGTCAGTGAGGCCGAGCATTTGTGCGCCTTTGGTATTCGGGTTGCCGTCGTCGCTGACCAGAATTCCGTCGGCCTTTTGCGGTCGCGCCACAACATCGTGCAAGGTGATGCCGAGGTGGCGGGCAATCTTGCCGGCAAGCCAGAGTTCCTCGTTGGTCATGCGCGCGGAGGCGATCATGGCAGTCTCATCGCGCGGGATGGCGGACAATTTTTCCGCGACTTGCTGGATCACGCGGGGCCAGGTGGATTTCTGCAACTGGCCATCCTCGCGCAGCAGCGGCTGGGTGAGGCGGTCTTCGCGGTAAAGGTAGCCGTAATTGAGACGTCCGTGGTCGCACATCCAGTAGGAGTTGACTGCGTCGTTCTGCCGCGGGGTCTGGCGGATGATTTCATTTTCGCGCGCGCCGATGACCGTGTTGCAACCGGTGCCGCAGGACGTGCAGATGCTTTTGGTCTCGCGCAGGAACCAGACGC
>JBEDBL010000241.1:0-3783 GCA_041177245.1 Verrucomicrobiota bacterium | reverse complement strand
AAAAAAGATCCCCGCCGAAATATCCGTTGGCGATATCCGGCAAAATTTCCCTACAAGATCGTCTACTTAGTCGAAGAAGAGACAAAAACTGTCGTGGTCATTGCCTTGATTCATGCGGCAAGGCATGCACGGGTGCTCGGAAAGCGGATTCAAGGCTTATGAAACGTATTTTTGCAGAGGCCGGAATCAGCCCTGATACTCTGGCCCCTCCGCCACCGCCTACGCGGGAAAGTTTCCTGATTTTTTAAACGCCGCTCACAAGCGACACCCGTCCCGCAAGGGGCGAGTGTTTTGTTTGGGCAGCTGGCACGCGGATCGGATCCGTCTACCGTCAGACGAAATCGTCTGCGTCCGCCATTTCGCGGAAGTGCGCGAGCAAGCCGCGCCGTTCCAATTCGTCGGCGAGGATGCGACGGTCGACGAGATCGCTGGAAAGCTCGATCATGCGGCGAATGTCGCGCACGTGTTTGTCGCCGCCACCTTCGGCATGGTAGGCGGTTTTCCAGACCATGACATATTCCGGCGGTGCGTAATGAATCTCCCCGTGCGCATGCCGGGCGGTTTTTTTCTTTTCCCAAGCCCAAGCGAAGAAGGGGTCGTTTTGCGAGGGATAGAAGTCGGCTTTCAGCCCGGTCGGGACGTGGAGCACGTTGAAATGCGCGCGGCACGGGCGGCGGTTCTCCGCCAGGAGGACGGCCTCCGGCGGGCAGTAGAAGTCCGGTTCAGGAAAGAGGGAGGGTAAGGCAGCCAGCGCCGCCTCATCGAGAGCCACGGCCAAGTCGATGTCGATGGTCAGACGCGGCTCGCTGTAAACCATGGCTCCGACCGAGCCGGTCACGAGATAGCGCGCGCTGCTGCGGTGCAGCGGGCCGGCGAAAAGTGCGACCAGATCAGGTTCGGGCACGGGCAATTTCGCGGGCCAATTCCTGCTCGATCCTTTCCGGCGGCCAGTCCGGATGGCGCATGGTCAGGCCGGCACGCCGCGTCTCTCGCGCCGTGCGCAGCAACCCCTTGGCCACCTCCCACTTCTCGTCGACGGACATCGTGCTGAAGCGTTGCACTTGGATCGGATGCAGCGGCTCGAGCGTCATGATGATGGAATTTTCCGCCCGGGGCCGACCGCCCGCAAGCTTGTTGCGGTTCGCCAAAGGCAAACGTGCGAAGGTTGCCTGATTTTTCATGCAGCGGGCCGTTTATTCTCCGAGGGCCTCGGACACCGCGCGCTGAAAGACTTTTTCGTCGGGCGCGATACCGGTCCATTGCTCGAAAATTTGCATGGCCAACTGCACGAGCATTTCCACGCCGTCGACGATGCGGCATCCGCGGTCGCGGGCCGTGGCAAGGAAAGGCGTGATGCGCGGGTTGGTGATTACGTCCACCGCCGTGCAGTCTTTGCTGACCGTATCCCACCGCATTGGCACCGGCTCCAGTTCGGGCGCGCAGCCCAGATGGGTGGCGTTCATGAGCAAAGTGGTGCCGGCTGGCACTTCCACTTCGCGTTGCCACGCTTGCCAATCACAGGGCACACCGCTGGCTTTCGTGACCAGAGCGGCCACCTCGCGTCCCTGCTCTTCGCGACGCGTCACCAGGGTCATTTTTGCCGCTCCGGCCCAGGCGATTTCCACGGCCATGGCGCGCCCCGCGCCGCCGGCGCCGAGCATCACCACGTGCTGACCGCGCAGCGGCACGACCTTATCGATCGCTTTGACCACGCCCTTGCCGTCGTTGTTGTGTCCGACGAGGCGCCCCTCCTCGATGGTCACATAGTTCGCAGCGCCGATGGCTTTGACATCGCTGTCGAGTTCGTCGAGCAGGGGCATCACCGCGACTTTGTAGGGAACGGTGATGGTGAAACCGCGGTAACCAAGCGGCGCCAACGCGGGGACCGCCAAGGCCAGATCAGCTTCCGAGGCGAGGTCGCTTTTCCAAAATTGCCAAGGCAGTCCGTAGTGCGCGTAGACCGAATCAAACATGCGATCGATCGGGTTCTCGGCCACGGGGTGACCGAGCATGCCGGTCATTTGTTTTTGCGGAGGAATCATGGGGCCAGCCTAGGGCATAACGATGCGCTGCCAAAAAGAAAAAGTCCGGAGCGCAGGCCCCGGACTTTTCCGTGCAAATCGCTGAGTGGTGTCTCTACGCGCCTTTGGCCGCGAGGTAGTTTTTCTCGGCTTGATCCCAGTTGACCGTGTTCCACCATGCCTTGAGGTAATCCGGGCGGCGGTTTTGGTAATTGAGATAGTAAGCGTGTTCCCAGACATCGCAGCCGATGACCGGGGTGCCTTCGACACCAGCGACGGCTTTGCCCATAAGGGGGCTGTCCTGGTTCGCGGTGGAAACAACTTCGAGTTCGCCGGCTTTGTTGACCACAAGCCAAGCCCAACCGCTGCCGAAGCGCGTGGTGCCGGCTTTTTCAAAAGCTTCCTTGAAAGCGTCGAAGCTACCGAATTTCGCGTCGATGGCCTCGGCCAGTTTGCCTTTCGGCGCGCCGCTGCCGTTCGGGCCCATGATGGTCCAAAAGAACGTGTGGTTGGCGTGGCCGCCCGCGTTGTTGCGGACCGCGGTGCGGATGGCCTCGGGGACGACGCTGAGGTCGGCGATGAGTTCGTTGACCGGCTTGGCCAGAAGGTCGGCGTGGTCTTTCAGCGCGCTGTTCGCGTTGGTGATATACGCCTGATGGTGTTTGTCGTGATGGATTTCCATCGTGCGCGCGTCGACATGCGGCTCGAGCGCGTTGTTCGCGTAGGGAAGAGGAGGTAGTTCGTATGCCATAATTTGAAGAGTCAGATTATCCGTGCGGATGACCCGCGGCAAGCGCGCTGGGCTGCGGGGAAACCCCCATGGGCGCAGAGGGGTCGAACGGCGGAGGGGATCCGCGCACGGACGGACAGGCTGCCGCCGCGACACACGGAATTAGGATTCTTCGAGTTGGCCGTCCCGGATGTGAAGCACACGGTCTCCGCGGGAGGCGAGGCCGGTGTCGTGGGTGACGGCCAACAGCGTGGTGCCGTTCTCGCGGGCGAGGCCGAGCAAAAGGTCGATGATTTCGCCGCCGGTTTTGGAATCGAGGTTTCCCGTTGGTTCGTCCGCAAAAAGCATCGACGGGCGATTGGCCAGCGCGCGGGCGATGGCCACGCGTTGCTGCTCGCCGCCGGAGAGTTCCGAGGGCAGATGGCCGGAGCGGGGCCCGAGGCCTACTTTGCCGAGCAATTCCGCGGCATGATCCCTATCCGGTTTGCCGCCGATCATGCCGGGCAAGGCGACATTCTCCAGCGCGGTCAATTCGGGCAGCAGCATGTAACTTTGGAAAACGAAACCCATGCGCGTGTTGCGCAACGCGGCCTGCCGTGCGGCGGAAACGCGGTAGAGGTCCTCGTTTTCGAAGTGCACGTCCCCCGAGTTCGGCCGCTCCAATCCGGCCAGGGTGTAAAGCAGCGTGCTTTTGCCCGCGCCGGACGCGCCGCAGAGAAACACGCGCTCGCCGCGCTTCACGTCGAGATCGACGCCGCGGAGGATCTCGAGGTTCGACGATCCCAACCGGAAAAATTTGCGCAGGCCGCGCGCCCGAAGGTGAATGTCGTCCGGCATCGGCACGCGGTCAGGCCGCCGGCGGCGCGGTATGGCGGATGTCCTCGGCCGAGGTGGCGAACACCGCGTCCTCGGCGATGTTGGTCGCGTGGTCGCCGATGCGTTCGATGTAGCGCGCGACAAAAACGAGATCGAGGTAGGCGGGAATATGCGCCGTGTCCTCGGTCATGCGCGTGGTCAGGTCGCTGATCACGC
>JBEDBL010000240.1:0-3845 GCA_041177245.1 Verrucomicrobiota bacterium | reverse complement strand
GCTTCTTGTCGACGGTGCCGAGGCACCGCCGGCCCAGACCGCGCCTGCGCCCGCACCGGCTCCCGAGGCATCCCCAGCGCCGTGAATTCGCCGCTGGTCATCGCCGGTCGCGAGTTCCGCTCGCGGCTTTTGCTCGGCACGGGAAAATTCGCCTCCAACGAACTCATGCGCGACGCGCTCGAAGCGAGCGGCACGGAAATCGTCACCGTTGCCCTGCGCCGCGCGGACTTGAGCGGGACGAATGACCCCTTCGCCAACATCCTCGATTTCATCGACCCGGAAAAATATCTGCTCCTGCCCAACACGAGCGGCGCGATGAATGCCGAGGAGGCCGTCCGCCTCGCGCGCCTCGCCGCTACCGCCGGACTTCCCAAATGGGTGAAGCTCGAGATCCATCCCGATCCGCAATATCTCCTGCCCGATCCGATCGAAACCCTGCGCGCCACGGAAATTCTCGCCGCCGAAGGATTCACTGTCCTTCCTTACATCAACGCTGACCCAGTTTTGGCCAAGCGCCTCGAAGACGCCGGTGCCGCCACCGTCATGCCGCTCGGTTCGCCCATCGGCAGCAATCGCGGACTCGAAACCCGCGGGCAGATCGCCATCATCATCGAACAAGCCCGCGTGCCGGTCATCGTCGATGCCGGTATAGGTGCGCCGAGCCAAGCGGCCGAAGCGCTCGAGATGGGCGCGGACGCCGTGCTGGTCAACACCGCCATCGCCGTGGCCGAGGATCCGGTGCGCATGGCCCGCGCTTTCAAGATGGCCGTCGAGGCCGGCCGCGATGCCCGCGAGGCGGGACTTCCCGCCCAAGCCGACACCGCCGTCCCCACCAGCCCGCTCACGGCATTCCTGCAGAGCGCTTGAGTTGTCCGGGGGCGCGGGAGCATCCCAGGCGACAGGCCCGACCTGCCCGGCATTAGAGCGGTTAAAGTTTTTCTGTAGCCACAGCACGGTGCGCCGCGAACCCATGGATTCGTCGGCGGGGACGCCGACGCCACAGTGAAATGTAGCGGCGCCGTCCCCGGCGCCGAAACGACAAACGACTACAGCTTTTCTTAAAACGCTCTAGCCCAGCACCTCAAAAATTTTGGACTGATCAACTTCGTTTTCGGCAGGTCCGGTGGGCAAGGCGCCCGTGCCCACGTGGTAGCCAATAATCTGTGGCTAGCGGGACGTTATTGGCCTTGGCTTCAGGGCTATATTGGGTTAAGTTTGTTGATCGCCCTTATGCACCTCACCACCACCCCATTCCGCAAGGCCATTCTCCACCGCGCAACCACACGCGGAGCCCTTGCAATAATGTCCGCCGCACTTTGTTTTTTCAGCGCACCGGACGCCCAAGCAGCAAGCACTTGGGATGGCGGCGCAGCGGCCACCGATCCGAATTGGAACAACGGCACCAACTGGTCTTCGGACACGGCACCCGCGGGCAATGATGATCTTGTCTTCAGCGGCTCCACAGGCTTGGTCAACACCAACAACTTCACGACCGCATCCGCCCAAGGCAGCAACAACAGCATCGTTTTCGCGGCGGATGCTGGATCCTTCGTTCTGCGCGGCAACACGATGAATCTGGATGCGGCTGGCGTGCTCACCAACCTCTCGACCAATGTGCAAACGCTGGACATGGGCCTGAATTTTCAAGTGGGCACGGCCAACATAGGCGCAACATCCAACAGCATCATCCTCAACGGGGTAATCGGCGGCACGAACATCACGAAGTCCGGCAACGGCACGCTCTTTCTCAACGGGGCCAACACTTTCACCGGCGCCTTGACGAATAATGCGGGAGTCATCCGCGTCGCCAACAACTCAGGCCTGGGCGCGACCAATGGCCGAACGGAGATCAGGGACGGCGCGGCCCTGGAGTTGACGACCAACTCGCTCGGCGGCAGCCTCAGCATCGGAAACGAAGCCTTGCGGCTCTGGGGTTCGGGCATCAGCGGCAATGGCGCCCTGCGCAGCCTTGCCGGCAACAATACCCTCGGCGGAACCATCACCGTCCTCACCAATGACACCGCCATCGGCGTCGATGTCGGCAGCCTTTCCATCAGCAACATTGCCATCGCTAATTTAGGCCTCAACAAAGTCGGGGCAGGCACCCTGATCATCAATGGAACCAACAACTTGGCACTCCTGATGCAGGTCAGCGCGGGCACCATGCAACTGGGCGCCAACGCGGTCTTCGCCAGAACCAATGCCTACCAGGTCGACAACGGCGCCGTTCTGGATCTCAACGGGCGCACCGTGAACATGTCGGACATCGATCTCAACGGCGGGACGATCACGACCGGAGCGGGATCGGTCTTGCTCAAGACAAACACCGCGTATCTGTCCAACACCATCACCTCCTTCTCGAACAATGCCACCTCTTCGCTCATCAGCGGCAACTTGGATCTCGGCGGGCGCACCGTTTTCGTCACCGTTGAGGACGGCGGCGTGGCCAACGATCTGGTTATTTCGGCAAATATTTCCAACGGCAACCTCAACAAGGTCTTGAACAACGGCGAAGGCGTGCTCGTCCTCTCCGGAACCAATACCTACGGAAGCACCACCATCGAGAATGGCACCCTTCAGGTCGGCGACGGGGGCACGACCGGCACACTGGGCACAGGCGCCGTCACGAACAATTCCGCCCTGACCGTGAACCGCAGCGGTGCGATCACCATTTCCAACAACATCAGCGGCACAGGCACCTTCACCAATTACGGCCCGGGCACCCTCACCCTCTCCGGTTCGAGCACCTACGCTGGAGTCACCACCCTGGATGGAGGCGCGACGATTGTCACCGGTTCGATCAGCAATACAGCCAACCTCTATGTCGGCCTTTCCAACAGCAGCGTCTCCCTGTCCATCACCAACGGTGGCACGGTGGCGAATACGGACGGCTACATCGGCTACAACGCGGCAGCCTCCGGCAACAGTGTGCTGGTCACGGGTGCCAACTCGCTCTGGACCAACGGCTCCTACCTTTTTGTCGGGAATGATGGCAGCAGCAACAGCCTGGTCATTTCGGGCGGTGGTAAGGTTGCGAGTTACAACAGCGCCATCGGCGGCGGTGCAAACTCCTCCAACAACAGCGTGCTGGTCAGCGGGACGAGTTCGCTTTGGGCTAACGGCAACGACCTCCTTGTCGGCAACAGCGGCAGCGGCAACAGCCTGACCATTTCCAACGCGGCAACGGTGGCGAATGCGGGCGGTTACATTGGCTTCGGAGCAGCCTCCTCCAACAACAGCGCACTGGTCACCGGTGCAGGTTCTGTCTGGAGCAACAGCGGAACTCTCACCATCGGCTCCGCAGGAAGTGGAGCCCTTACCATCGCCAACGGCGGCAAAGTCGTGGCCGCCAACACCAAGATTGCCGATCTGGCTGGTTCGGCTGGCACCATCAACGTCGGCACGCTTGGAGGGAATGACACCAATGTGACGCTGACTACCCCTTCCATCCAATTCGGCCTCGGCACCGGCGCCCTAAATTTGAACCAAAGCGACCGCATGACGCTGTCGGCCATCCTCTCAGGCTCGGGCGCGCTGAACCAACGGGGCAGCGGCACGACCGAAGTGACCGGTCTGAGCACCGCTTACACCGGCCTTACAACGGTGAGCGCAGGCAAACTGCTGGTCAACGGCTCGATCGCTAACAGCGCGGTCACCGTGCAAAATGGCGCCACGCTGGGCGGCGACGGGACGGTGGGCGTGCTCACCATTCTCGACGGCGGCACCCTCAGTCCCGGAAATTCTCCCGGCAACCTCACCGTCGCGGGCAATGTGATCTGGAACGGCGGCGGCAACTACAACTGGCAGGTCTATGACACGACATCGACCGCCGGAACGGGGTGGGA
>JBEDBL010000239.1:0-3849 GCA_041177245.1 Verrucomicrobiota bacterium | reverse complement strand
TCCGAATCTCACCACGCTGGTCAGCGCGCTTCGCGCCGCCGAGTTGGTCGACACACTGCGGACCCGCGGACCCTACACGCTCTTCGCCCCGAACAACGCTGCCTTCGCGAAACTTCCACCGGGCGCTTTGGACAATCTTCTTATGCCCGAGAACAAAAAGAAACTCGCGGCTGTCCTCAAGAACCATCTGCTGCGCGACAAGATCATGTCCGGCGACATCGGCAGCGGCAAACAGCGCACGCTCGACGGCGGAAAAGTCGAGACGGTGAAAGGTGACGGCAAGTTTTCTTACGGCAACTCCACGGTGATTGTGGCCGACATGGATGCTTCCAATGGTGTGGTCCACATCATCAACTCAGTGGTCATGCCGGACTGATTTGTGCATGGGCGCGCGGTCAACTTGCATTCGCAAGCCAAACCGCGTTTGCACAGGGCCATCCTGCGGTGGGGCAGGATGGCCCAACTTTTTTTGATTCCGACGATGAAAAGCACCGATTGGAGAATGTTGACCGTGGCAGTCACTCTGTTTTGTGCCGTTGGTTGCGCGTCGATTCCTCGGGATGGCGATGCGGTCGAATGCAGCCGCTGTGAAGCAATGTGGATTCGGCTTTTTGCCGGCAGCCCCGCCCCGGGTTTCTACCGGGCCGCCGAGCGTGAAAGCAACGGTTCTCCGTGTTCCCGATGCGAGCAACTCTCGGCTAACTTTTTCGAGTCGGGTGTCCTCCTGCGGCGTTGCCCGGAATGCGGGGGACGACTCCTGCCGCGCACGGTGAGTGTGGCGCGGTAGAGACCTTGGCTTCACTTTGTGGCAGAGCGCGCGAATGGTCCGATGGGCTTTTAAGGCGGGCGATTCTCCCGTGGGGCCTACACCCGATAGTCGTCGGCTTGCTTGGGTGTAATCCTTCTCACCGAACAAGACAAACACCATGGATACATTTCGTCACACCGTTGCCCTGTTGCTGGTCCTCGCGGTTCCAGCCGCCTTCATTTACTGGCTCCTTCTGCATACCCTTCTTCCGGCTTGGCGGCGCCTCGGCGTTCCCGCCTCGATGGCGGTCCTGTGGATGTCGTTCTTCGCCACCGCGCTGCTCGTGTCCCTCTGGCGCGGCTCCTTGCTTTCGATCGACTACGGCTTTAATCCGCTCTGCACAGCCGCCGGCGTGATTTGTCTGGCCGGGGCCGCCGTCTTCCGTTTGCAGATCGAGCGCTTCTTCCCCTGGAGGGCGCAGATCGGATTGCCGGAAATCGATCCCGCACAACACGGTCACAAGCTGGTCAGCGAGGGGCCTTATGCCCACACGCGCAATCCGCGCTATGCGCAGATTGTGCTCGCCCTGCTCGGATGGGCTTTGTTGGCCAATTACGCGGCGGGTTATTTCTTCGCGTTGCTGTGGATGCCGCTGGCGGCGGCGATTGTCATCTTGGAGGAGCGCGAACTCGGCCGGAGGTTCGGGCCCGAATACGAGGAATACTGCCAACGCGTGTCCCGCTTCTGGCCGCACGCGCCGGCCGCGAACCACGGAGTCAAAGCCTAAAAAGTTCTATGAAAAGACAACAAGCTGCCTTGGAAAACCTGCTCGACTCACATCCCGACATTTGCCGGGGGGGACTGCGCCACGCTCTGCGCATCATTGATGACGAGATCGGATTGAATGGTGATCCGCTCCGTTTCCGTGCGGATTTTCTTCCTACCGCGACCCGCTGGGACCGGCAGAATCGCGCGCTGCACATCTACGAGATTTCCTCGGGAGCAGCGGTCTCCGACGGTATGTTCGATGCGATATGTGATTTCGCCGAGCGGTTACTCGACAGTGCGGGCTGCCGGACCTCCATCTGGATCACCGATGGGAACGGACTCAACCCGGTCAAAGTCTGGGATGTTCGCGACGAGTTGATTGGGGTCCGCGAGACCGCCTGTGCGCCCGCATGAGCAGCCCGGATCCGGGTGGTTCACCCCATGGTTTCCATATGGGTCAGTGTGTTTAGTGGTTACAGCATGAAAACCATCCTCAAAACGGGTTGTGCCGCGCTGGTCGCGGCTTGTTCCATCGTGATCCTGTCAGGTTGCACTTCGATGCAGCATCAGGCAGGAACATCCGAAGCAGTCGGCCTGATGTGCGACAAGTGCCAGTCCATTTGGGTGCCGTCCGTCGATCGCGGGGGCAAGCCAGGCACTTACCATGTCTACCGCGCCTCGCGGAAAATGATCTGTCCGCAATGCGAAAGCATGGCGCAGACATACTTCCGCACAGGCCAAATCACGCACAGCTGTCCCGGTTGCGGGGGAAATGTCACCCGCTGCACCGCGCAGGTGGCCGGCGAGAAGTCTGCTCCCGCTTCAACCCGTTAAAACTTGGCAAAGGCTGGCCAATAAGCTTGCCCGTCTTTGAACGGGCGAGTTTATGTCTTCTGGGATTCAGTTTCCGCCGTTGCGGACGGTGGAAACAAATTTCATTCATCCGCATTTATTCCAGCTGGCCACTTTTTTGGCTACACGTGCAGGACTGGTTCGGCTGGGGCCAATGCGATGCGGCGGGCGCGTTTGCGCAGGTAGGACCGCCCGTGCCGCGCGCGGGCGAGGATCGTCTCCGGATCGCCGGAGCTGCTCAACTCGAGGATCAATGGACCCTGGAAGTGCACGGCGGACAACTCCCTGCATAGCGCAGTCCAGTCGATGCGCCCGTCTCCCGGCGGCAGATGGTCATCACCCTGGCCTTTGTTGTCATGCACGTGCAAAAGCCGCAGGTAGGGCCCCACTTTGTAGACGAGGGGGTAAAGATCGCCAGCCAGGTAGGCGTGTCCCGTATCGAGGCAGGCTCCGATCTGGTTGCTTTCGAGAGAGGTGAGGATCCAGAGCAGGTCGCTCGAATTGCCGAAGAGCAGGTGCGGAAGTTTGTTTTCCAAAGCGCAACGGATGCCCAGTTCCTCGCAACGGACCGCTACACGGTTGAGCACGGCGGCCACGTTCTCGATCCGCAGCAGGCGTTCCTCGCGTGATGGTATGTCCGCGTTCTCGGGACCTGGATGGATCACGAAATAGTGCACCGAGAGCAATGCGGCCGCTTCGACCGCCTTGAGGATTTCGTCCATCGCGTATTCCCGCCTCGCTATATCGAGAGAGGAAATATCGATGTCTTCCCCGAACGGCGCGTGGAAGGAATATGCCTCCATGCCGAGCGCCTCGATTTGTTCCGCTGCGGCCCGCACTTGCGCCTCGTCTTTGTAGTCGAGGTGCTCGGGCGAGAACACAACCTCGAGCATGCTGAATCCGCTTTCCCGGATCATGCCGAGGCAGTCGGCAAGTTTCATATTGTGAAAACACCCCGTCGACAATCCGATGGGCCAGTTGGTCATGTCTCTACGGCGTCTGCCAGCGCCGGTTCATGCCACGGGCCGCGGGCGTGGACTTCAGCGTCGCGGATTTCCCCGGCTTCGGTGGCCACACTTGTGGTTTCACCCGCGAAAATCCGTGTGTAGTAGTCCGCGCGCAAGGCCGGGGAGTAATCCTTCCATTCGTCGCCCCAACCGTAATCGCGTTCGAATTTCGAGCGTATGAGTCCCGCGATATGCCGCGGGTGCCAACCGCGCTGGATGAGCGACCTTGTCACATTCTTCATGCCGACAGGGCGCAGGAGGAGGTCGTTCGGACGACGCAGCGCATCCCGTGCCCCGCCCGGCAAATCGTTGAGGGGCGTATGATCGTAAGTCTCCGGCCAACGGCGAGGATCGTCATGCTGTGCCGAGTGGTAAAATTCGTGGAACTTGCGCAGGTCCGAGCCAAGGTAGTGATGCAATAAATGCTCGGTGCCCGTCGTCTGGTCGGGGATTTTCGCAGTCGAACCCCGCGCC
>JBEDBL010000238.1:0-3851 GCA_041177245.1 Verrucomicrobiota bacterium | reverse complement strand
CGCGGCGATGCGGAACTTCCCCTCCCCGGTCGACTCGAGCTCCCAATCTTCGATCCAGGCAATCCGGTTGCCGTTGGAAAATCCGGCCTCGCCGAAAGTTCCGCGCGAAACTTTTTGCGCGTGGCGGAATTTGCCGTCGGTGATGTCGGTCACGGCGAAGTGCGCGAGTTTGATATCGTCGACCGCGAAGCGGGTCTGCACTGCGCCCCCGCGGCGCACACCTTGGCGGAAGAATGTGAGTTGGAAACCGAAACGGCGCCCGTCTTCCGCTTCGAGGTTGCCGGTGAAATACCACCATTCGGTTTTGAAATCCGGATGGGCATACTGATCACGGGGAAACTCGTAGCGCCACCCCGGCAGGGCAGGCTTCCAGCCAAACTCTTCGCCGCACCGTCCCGCCGGAATGAGCAGGAGGAGCAGGACTGCGCTAGTAAAGCACGGTCTCACGCGGCGCCGGAACCTCCTCGATTTTGTCCGCCTCCAAATGCGGCTCCATGACGTCTCCACTCTCGGTAAAACGCGCGGTGCCGGTAACCCGGATCCAACCCATGCGCGCTGTCTGCGGCAAATGCGCCGACACCACCCCGATCCCGATCGGGCGCGAATCGGCCGCGCAGCAAACCATAAGCATCCTAACGAGTTCGAAGCGACCGCTTTCCTTCCCGCGCGGGGGAATGTATTGGCCCGTCACGGAAACACGCTGGTTTTCGAATTCCTCGCGCAAGGACGGCTCGGCAGCGGCAAACATAAGATCGAGCGTTTCGAGTTGGATGGCGCCGTCCGGGGTCCGCGTGAAATATTCAACACCCTCCTCCCGATCCGCCGGCCACTCCGCCACATCGGGAATGACATCTCCCTCCTGCAAAGGCGGTGCGTCTTCAAGTCCGTTGGCCGGGGGAGCAAAAGAAGGGAGTTGCGCGATATCCGACACGATGCCGCGGTTCATAACCGCAGCCTCGCCGAACTGGCTTGGTGAAACGATGGTCGCCGCGCTGACCGGAACGAGGAGGAGAACGAAAGCCAGAATTGTTCCCGCACTAAGCGCGCTGCGCTGCTCCGGTTCATGGTCGTGATGGCAACCGCAATCGTGGTGCGATGTCTCCACACGCCCCGAAGCCCACCACCAAAGGAAGGCCAAAACCAAAAGCAGGCAGCCTGATATCGCGACGAGCGGATGAAATTGCGGGTGCAAGTAGGACTCTATGCGGCCGGTGGCCCAGAACTTCGTCAGGAGCAGTCCCCACAAAAGCAAGGTGACGAGGGTGAGAAAGCGCCGGTTCATCCGCGGAAGTTGGGGATCGGAAGCTGCGTGCAAGCCAGCCAGATGAGGACAAACAGGCCAGCGGCAAGCAGGATGACAAAGCGTTTGCGGAACACGAGGCTGTAAATGAAGAGAAGCTTGAGGTCCATCATCGGACCGAAGACAAGAAACGCCAGTTTGGCCGCGGCGGGAAACGCGGCAAAAGTCGCCGCAACGAACGCATCGGACGTGCTGCAGAGCGACAAGATGCCCGCCATGGCCATCATGGAGGCAACCGCCAACCCGCGGTCCTCGGCCAAAGGCAGCACCAGTTGCTGGTTCACGCTCGTGTTGAACAGCGTGGCCACGGCGGCGCCGAGGAGGAAATAGACCGTGACATCGAGAAAATCCCCGACTGAAGAACGCACCGCCGCTGCAGCTTTGTCCGCCATGGTGCGGTGTTCGTCGCTGTGGTCGTGCACCTCGGCCGTTTGCAGATCGGGCCGCAGGACAAAAGAACGTCCCAGCGCGAGAACAACCGCTGAAACCGTCACGGAGACACCAAAGGCCAACCCCATGCGCCAGAGCATCATTTCCATCGGACCTTGTCCGCGGAAAGCAGCGTAGGTGCTCACCGCCACGATAGGGTTCACCACCGGCGCGGCCAGCATGTAGGCGACGGCGTTGGAGAGCGGAAGGCCTTTGCGGAGCAGGCGGCGTATCACGACAACGATGCCGCACTCGCACATTGGCAGGACGGCGCCGAGCAACCCGCCGAGCAAAATTCCCGCGACCGGATTGCGCGGCAGCACGCGCGCCAGAACCCGCGGCGGAAGAAAAACATCCACCAAGCCGCTCAGGAGCACGCCGAAAAGGATGAAAGGAATTCCCTCGAGAAGAACGCTCAGAAAACTGAACGCAAAATCGGAGGCGCTGAACCAGAACCAATGATCCATGAAGGTGGAGGGATTTCAGACTACCTGACAACAAAAGGCAAACGGACGCGATGTCGGGGTTGCGCCGAGGCTTCCGCGAGGCTAGTCTTCCGCCCTCGCGTCGCCCACCGCGTCGCCCACCACAAAACGACCGTGCAAATTCCTCTACTCACCCGCATCCCTTGGGACCGCGTCAACTGGACCACCAGCATCTTCCTTGCTGTCATCAACACCCTCGCCGTTACTGCCGTGCCTTTGTACGTCTGGCACTACGGACTCGATTGGTTCCAGGTCAGCCTCTTCCTCTTTTTCTACATCGCCACCGGCCTGAGTATCACGCTGGGATACCACCGTCTGTTTTCCCATCTTTCCTTCAAGGCAAAGGCGCCCGTCAAACTTAGCGCCGCACTCTTCGGCGCCTGCGCGTTCGAGAACTCTGTGCTCGATTGGTGCTCGGACCACCGCAAACACCACAAGCACGTCGACCACGAAGACGACCCCTACGACATCACCAAGGGCTTCCTCTGGGCGCACATCGGATGGTTGCTTTTCAAGCTCGGGCCCGAGCAACCGATGGACAATGTCAACGATCTCCGCCGTGATCCGATCGTCATGTGGCAACACCGCTGGTGCATTCCGATCGCTTTTATCCTCGGCTTCGGCGTGCCGGCCCTGCTCGGCTTTCTCTGGGGCGGCGCCTCTGCCGCGCTCGGCGCATTCCTCTTGGCCGGCGTTTTCCGCGTCTTTGCGGTCCAGCACAGCACGTTTTTCATCAACTCGATGTGCCACACGGTCGGCAACCAGCCGTATTCCACCCGCTGCAGCGCTAGGGACAGCGCCCTCATGGCATTCTTCACGTTCGGCGAGGGCTACCACAATTACCACCACGAGTTCCAACACGACTACCGCAACGGCGTGAAGCGGTCCAATTTTGATCCGACCAAATGGACGATTTGGACGCTGGAGAAACTCGGCCTGGCCAGCGATCTGCGCCGCGTGCCGGACGAGAAAATTCTGCTCGCCGAAATGAGCGAGACCAAACGCCGCGCCGCGCGGCAACTCGAGAAACAGGAAAGCATCGCCGCCGTGTTCGGCCACCAGATGCACGACATGTTCCACAATCTGAGCGCGAAGCTCGCCTCCAACTACGAGACCCTGGAGAAGTCCATAGCCGATCAGGCAGAGGTCTCCCGTCAGGCCATCGAGCGCTGGCGCCGCGAGACGCGCGAATTCGCCGCGTTGCTCTCCGACTTGGACAGGCGGCTTCCCTCGCCCGTCTAAATTTCCACCGGCGCTCCCGGTGCGGGGATAATCACTTCAGAGCGTGGGCAGACATGCGGCAATTCGCGAGCGAACCACGCCACCGCCGGCGGATCGCCATGCACCAGCAGGATTTTCCTTGGCTGCAATTGCGCTGCGTAACCCAGCAGTCCATCGCGCGTGGCGTGCGCGCTGAGCGTGAACTGGTCGACGCGGCAGCGGCGCTTGACCGGACGCCGGCGGGGATCGAGAGACACCTCGGCACCTTCCGCGGAGGCACGCACCTGTCCGGCGGGCGAATCCGGATCCGAATAGCCGACAAACATGCAGTGCGCCTTGGGGTCCGCGAGAACGCGCGGAGCAAGCATGTTGGAAAGGGTGTTCTCCGTCATCATCCCGCTGGAAATCGCATAAAC
>JBEDBL010000237.1:0-3885 GCA_041177245.1 Verrucomicrobiota bacterium | reverse complement strand
GTTCAGATTTGTGAGATGCCACGGAAAATCCGGCGCATTGGTCGCCACGCCCACCGGATTGTCGTGGACTTTCATCTTGCCGTCCAAAAATTCGATGACGATGCCCGCGCCGGTCTTGTCCCAGAGAATGAAGTGCATGGGCAGTTCGATGTTGCCCACGAGAGGAACATTGGGAAGCCAGACGCTGACGTCGCCTCCTTGCAGCACTTCCTTGACCTCCGCCACGGATTTGAAGTTGCCGAGAAGGTAAAGCGCGAGGTCGGTGGCAGCCAAAGCTTTCGCGGCATCGGATCCGGCGCCAGCTGGCGATTGCGACCCGGGCATTTCGTTGGTGCTGAGCGAAAGCCCCTGATCGTTGGCCGACTCGACCATCATGTTCATGCCCGAGCCCACCCCCACGTCGGCACTCACACCGAGGACGGGAAACTTTGTCTCGAAGGACAGCCCCGGCTTCTTGCCGGGCGCGATGGAAGCGACCTTGGTTCCTGCCGGGACATAGGTCATTGCGAATGGCAGCGAACTCGCGTATTCCATCGTCTTGCCGCTGTAGGCGTTGCCCTTCGTGTCGGTGATCATCAGCGCCGTGCAAGCCCTTGCAGAGGAACTGCCGAACGAAAGAGTAATGAGAGCAAGGACGGCCGGGAGAGTGATTTTCATATTGACGGTGGATCGGGTTGTGGACTTAGAGAAACACCACGCAGGCAAAGCAAGCAAGCGCTTAAGCATATTCCGCCCAATCCATAAACAAAGCACTTGAAACCGGATGGCTGCGCGCAGATGCGTGTTCGCAGCTTTCGAAGGGCACGGCGAAAAAACCGCGGGCCAAGCCCTCCGCCAAATAACGTCAATGGGGCCATTTGCCCCTTGTGGGCTGAAGCGCGGGGAACGACATTAAGTTGTTTGAAAAAAAGCCGCATCAGGCATCCGAGCACGGCTTCCAAGCCGAAACCGATTGATGCCAGCCCTGCGGTGTTCCCCGTCGTCGGCATTGGCGCGTCGGCCGGTGGTCTCGCCGCTTTCGAGGCTTTCTTCGCGGGTATGCCTGCCGATCGCGATCCGGGCATGGCTTTCGTCTTCGTCCAGCACCTCGCGCCCGACCACAAAAGCATCCTCGGCGATTTGATCCAGCGCCACACGCGGATGGCGGTCCACGAAGTGACCGACGGCATGGTGGTGCAACCGAACTGCGCCTACATCATCCCGCCCGGCCACAACATGGCCCTGCTCCACGGTTCGCTGCAGCTGCTCGCACCGTCGCCCGCGCGCGGACACCGCCTGCCCATCGATTTCTTTTTCCATTCCCTTGCGCAGGACCAACGCGAGCGCGCCATCGGAATCGTGCTCTCGGGCACCGGCAGCGACGGAACGCTCGGTGTGCGCGCCATCAAGGGCGAGAACGGCATGGTCATCGCGCAAAATCCCGAATCCGCCGAGTTCGACGGCATGCCTCGCAGCGCCATCGCCACCGGCCTCGTCGATTATGTGATGCCGCCGGCGGAAATGGCGGGCAAGCTGATTGCTTACGCCGCGCATCTGGCCGACCGCCCGCACCTCGAGGCCGTCCCCTCGAACAAAACGGAGAACGCGCTCAAGAAACTCTTCGTCCTCCTCCGCACGCAGACCGGCCATGACTTCTCGCTCTACAAACCCAGCACGATCAACCGCCGCATCGAGCGCCGCATGGCACTCAACCAGATCGATCGCCTCGAATCCTACATCGACTACCTCGATAAAACGCCCGACGAGATCGACGCCCTCTTCCGCGACCTGCTCATCAACGTCACGCGCTTCTTCCGCGACACGGATGCCTTCACCGCGCTGGCCAAAGATGTCATTCCCGATCTCCTCGATCATCGTCCGCCGGGCGTGCCGTTGCGTCTCTGGGTCGTCGGTTGCTCGACCGGCGAGGAAGCGTATTCCTTGGCCATTCTTCTCGCCGAGCACATGGAGAAGTCGAAACGCAGCACTCCGGTGCAGCTTTTCGCCACCGACATCGACAGTCACGCGATCGCCATGGCCCGCGGCGGGGTTTATCCCGCGAGCATCTCGGCCGATGTCTCGCCGGAACGCCTCGCCCGCTTTTTCACCATCGATACCGACGGCGGCTTCTACCGCATCAACAAGAACATCCGCGACATGCTCGTTTTCTCCGAGCAGGACGTGATCAAAGACCCGCCGTTCTCCAAGCTCGACCTCATCAGCTGCCGCAACCTCCTCATTTACCTCACGCCCGACCTGCAGAAGAAAATCGTGCCGCTCTTCCATTACGCGCTCAACGCGGACGGTTTCCTTTTCCTCGGCACCTCGGAAAGCGTGGGCGAATCCGCCGACCTCTTCCGGACAATCGATCAAAAATCGAAAATTTACCGTCGCAAGGAAAACGGAGCCGCCGTGCGCGGAACGGGGGTATTTCCCCCGGCCCCTCCCGGCGAAACCCCGCTCCCGCGCCTCTCGCACTTGCGCCAAGCCGCGCCGCTGAAAACCCCGGTCCGCGAAGTCGCCGAACGGGAGTTGCTCGCCCACGCCGCGATGGTCGGCGCGCTGGTCAACGCCCGTGGCGATATCTTTTACCTGCACGGACGCACCGGACTCTACCTCGAACCGTCCACCGGCGAACCCAGCGTGAACAATATCATCAAGATGGCGCGCGAAGGCCTGCGTCCCGCGCTGACCTCGGCCCTGCGCAAAGCGGCCAAAAGTTCCGCCACCGTCCGCGTGCCGCGCGTGCGCATCGCAGGCGACGCACATTCCCTCGAAGCCGATCTCACCGTGCGTCCGGTAGGCGCAGAGAAAGGTGCGGAGCCGTCCCTCTTCATGATCGTTCTCGAACAGCCGGCGCCGCTCATGGAAAAACCGGCCCGCGCCCGCCGCGGCGCCGAGACCGGGATCGCCGAACTGCGCCGCGAGTTGCAGGCCAAGGAGGAATATCTGCGCAACGCCAACGAGCAGTTGCAGAGCGCGACCGAGGAACTCCAGTCATCCAACGAGGAGATGCAATCGGTGAACGAGGAGTTGCAATCGACCAACGAGGAACTCGAGACGTCGAAAGAGGAACTGCAGTCGGTCAACGAGGAACTCAGCACCGTCAACGCCGAACTCCAGAGCAAAGTCCTCGGCCTCTCCCAGGCCAACAACGACATGAACAACCTGCTCGCCGGCACAGGCATCGGCACCGTGTTCGTCGACCACCAACTGCGCATCATGCGCTTCACCCCGGCGGCCAGCGCGATCATGAACCTCATCCTCAGCGACATCGGGCGCCCGGTGTCGCACCTCGTCTCGAATCTCGCCGGTTACGACCAACTTGTCGCGGACACCAATGAAGTCCTCGACACGCTCGTCCCGAAGGAAATCGAGGTCGCGACCAAAGAGGGAAAATTCTACACCCTGCGCATCCAGCCCTACCGCACGCTGGAAAATGTGATCGAAGGCGCGGTGATTTCCTTCATCGACATCACCGCCATGGTGCGGACGCGCGAGGAGCTGCGCAAAGCCAACGATCTCCTCCGGCTCGCCGTTGTTGTTCGCGACGCACACGATGCCATCACCGTGCAGGATCTCGGGGGCAACATACGCGCGTGGAATCCGGCGTCGGCACGCATGTACGGCTGGAGCGAAGCCGAAGCACTGCAAATGAATTTCCGCGACCGCGTGCCCGGCAATCTGCAGGCGCAGGAATTCGAAAAGTTCCGTCGCCTCGCCAGCGGCGAAGTCCTGCCCGCTTACCCGTCGTCGCGCCGGGCCAAAGACGGACGCGTTCTCGATGTCGAGGTCACCGCGACCGCTCTCATCGACGCTTCCGGAAAAGTCTACGGCGTCGCCACAACCGAACACACGAGGAGCAACACCGCATGAACGAGCCGGCGGCGCAGTTCGGCTGCATTG
>JBEDBL010000236.1:0-3911 GCA_041177245.1 Verrucomicrobiota bacterium | reverse complement strand
CTCCTCAAGCGCCGCGTCACCGACCGGCTCGACGCGATTACCCGCGAAATCACCACGGACGAGTCTACCCATGAAACCGGACTGGATTCCGTGGATCAAATCGGCGCAAAAATCGCGCAGCGCGCGGCGGAAGCGGCGGACAAAGAGCGGGACCTGCGACGCTTTCTCGACGGACATTCGGAGCTTGCCAACATCGCCACACCCAAAGGCCGGCTCGTCGATGTCAATGCCGCCTACTGCCGCTTCTTCGGCAAAACGCGCGAGGAGCTGATCGGAACTAACTGCCTCGATCTCGTCCATCCCGCGCATCGCATGGAAGTGATCAACCAGCTGCGTTCCCTGTCAAGAGCGAGGCCGGAGATGGAGACAGTGCACGCCGTCAACCGGCCCGACGGCAGCATGTCTTGGGTCAAATGGCGCGCCATAGCGATTCCCGGTCCGGACGGACGGACAGAGCATGTCATTTCCTTCCGGACAGACATCACGGAGCAGAGAAGAGCGGAAGACAAACTGGTTGCGCTGCAGGCCGCGTTCAATCAGATGCAATCGCTGGCTGATACCGGCAGCATCACGTGGAATTTCGCTCGCGAAAAAATGGAACTAACGCCCGAAGCACAGCGATTGCTCGGGCTCGGCGCCGACAGACATTCCTCGCTAGACGATTTGCTCCTCGCGGTCGCAACCGATGACCGCGAATCCCTCCGCCGCCATTTTGCTACGGCGCGGGAGGAAGGGCGCGAGTTCGAATGTGAATTCCGCGCCGTCCTGCCAGATGGCTCGCTGCGCGTGCTGCAGACCCGGGCCGAGGTCAAAGCCGATCCCGACACCAAACTGCTCAACCAGCTGACCTGCACTTTGAGGGACATCACCGCTTTGCGCGACGCCGAATTGTCAACCAAGCGGGAACTGCGCTTCCGCGAGGCCGTCGAACGCGCCCTCGGCGTCGGTGTTTCCGTTTCCGATCAGAAGGGCCGGATTATCCTCGTGAATCCAGCCTTCTGCGAAATGACAGGCTGGTCCGGCGGCGAGCTGATTGGGCTGGACGCGCCGTATCCCTATTGGCCGACGGAAGAAGTCCCCGCAATCAACCGGGCGTTCGCACAGGCCTTACGCGGCGAAACACCGGCGGAAGGCTTCGAGCTGACATTTTGCCGCAAGGACAGCTCGCGCTTCGATGTTCTGGTCAAAGTCGCGCCCCTCTTGGACAGTTCTGACCGGCAACTCGGTTGGCTCGGCACGGTTACCGACATCTCCTCGATCCAAGAAACCCGCCGCGAACTCGCGCGGACAGAGCAGGAACTTCGCCGACAACTGAGTTATCGGGAAGCGCTTGATAAGAGCACAACGGTGGGACTGATCGCGCTCAATGAGAAGGGACTTCCTTTTGCCGTCAATGAGGCCTACTGCAAAATGCTGGGCTACACCGAAGCGGAGGTCATGCGCTTCGCACCACCCTATCCGTATTGGCCGGAGGAGGAGAGGGAGAACATCGAGCAAGCTTTTGCCCTTCATTTGAAAGATAAAACCCCGAAGGAGGGCTTTCAGCTGCGATTCCGCAAGAAAAGCGGAGCGCCGATCGACGTCCTTGTCACCGCTTCCTCAATCTCCGGGCCGGACGGACGACCAATCGGCATTCTCTCGGCCTTCACCGACATCACCCCGTTGCAGGAGACGCGGCGTGAGCTGCTCGTGGCGAACGAACGTCTGCAGATCGCGCAGGACGTCATGGGCTTGGGCATTTGGGAGTGGGATCCTGCTCACGACACGCTTTTCTGGGACCGCAACTCCTTCGCACTATTCGGTCACCCCGATGCGACCGACCCGAAATATGTCTGGACCGCAGTTCATGGCGAAGCCGAGCGGGAGCGCCTGACTTATGAATTAGAACGTCTCATCGCGGCGGGCGCCACCAACGGAGAGGACCGTCTTCTGATCCGATGGCCGGACGGCACGGAGCACGACATATTGTCCACTTACGTCATCCTCCGCGACGAGTCCGGTAAGGCGAATCGCGTCATCGGGGTGAACCGCGACATCACAGCCGAACTCGAAGAGGAACGTGAACTTCGCCACGCCCAAGAGCGACTCACCGCGGCTCTCGAGGGGGGACAGTATGGAACTTTCGAACACATTATCGGCCACGGTGATGTGAACTGGAACGCTACAAACTACGAAATCAACGGGGTCGACCCTTCGGTGACCGATCCCTCCGAACTTTTCAATTTGTGGAAGCAAGGAGCGGTCGAGGTCTTTCCCGATCTTCTAGACCGTATGAGCAAGCTTTCCGTAGACCAGCGTCACCTAACCTACGAATTTACCGCGCGCCCCCCCGGAAAAGAGCCCCGGCGCGTGCGCAGTAGCGTATTTATCGAGCGCAACAAGCATGGCCACCCCACCCGCCTCGTGGGAATCACACAGCGAATCGGCTGACCGGTCCCACCCTTCCTTGACTCCGGGAATGCCGGATCTAGCGTATTTCTCTTCATGATGCCAATCGGCGCCGGCCCCTCTCGCCCGCCGCGGCATGCCTGGAAGCGAAACAAGGTCTTTCAATTCCTCGCATCGCTGCGTCTCGCCGTCATTCTGCTTTCCGTCCTCATCCTCGTGAGCATCGCGGGGACCATTTTCGAGTCGAAGTTCGACTCCGACACTGCACGCATCTGGTTCTATGAGGCCCCGTGGTTTCACCTGTGGTTGCTTTTTCTGGCCGCCAACCTCACCTGCAGCGCCTTCATGCGCTGGCCATGGAAACACCACCACACCGGTTTCCTTCTCACCCACCTCGGGATCATCGTTGTCATGATTGGCGCGGTCATCGGCTGGATCTGGGGCGTCGAGGGAACCATGACGCTTTTCAAGGGGGCGCAACCGGATAACGCGCTCGTCCTGCAAAAGCGCCAACTCACCGTGCGCGATCCCGATGCGCGCCGCGCGGTCACCATGCACCTCGGACGCGGACCGTTGCGTGTCGCACCGGACAAGCCGGTTGGCATTTGGAAAACGCCCGGCGGATGGGATATCGAAGCCATCGCGCACTCGGACCGCGTGCTGGGCACGTTCGAACCCACCCCTGCACCCGATGGAAGGACCGCGGTGCGCGTTCGTTTGCAGACCAAGGCGATGGGACAATCCATCGACCAGTGGTTGCTGGCCGGTGACCGCGACTACGCCCGTCTCGACCTCGGTTTGATAACAGTCGACCTCGTCTCAGCTGGCGCGTCGCCCCCCTTGGCCGGCGCAGCCAACCGAGCGATCATCCGCGCGCAAACGGACGGCACGTTGCATTTGGAATTACTCTCCCACGGACGCGAGGTCGCCGATGCACCCCTCGCCACGGGATTCCCCGTATCGACTGGATGGAATGATTGGACCATCGAGGCCGTTCAAACCATGGCGTCGGCCCAACCCGGATTCCGCTTCGAGGAAGTGGCCGCGGGGAAAAAGGCTCCTGCCGGACAAAGCCTGCTCGAGGGAGTGCAAATCAAAATGACCCGCGAAGGGCAGGCAATCACGCAATGGGTCGGTGCGGGATGGCGCGTGGTGTTTCCCACCGGAAGCTTCCCGCTCGAGGTTGCCTACGGATGGGAAGTCTACCGCATGCCCTTCGGTCTGGTGCTCGAAGATTTCGTGGTCGAGCGGAACGAGGGCACGGACGAACCAGCATCGTTCCGCAGCGACCTCGCCATGATATTGCCCGACGGAAAAACCGACGGGACAGGCTCCTGCTCCATGAACCAACCGGCCAACTATCCGCAGGCGCTATGGCGCTCCCTCACCGGCCTGACCTACAAAATTTCGCAAGCTTCGTGGAATCCCAACGACCTCTCGCAAAGCTCGGTGCAAATCCTCCGCGACCCGGGTTGGCTGTTCAAATGGACCGGCTCGCTTATTCTTTGCGCGGGACTCGTCAC
>JBEDBL010000235.1:0-3920 GCA_041177245.1 Verrucomicrobiota bacterium | reverse complement strand
AGAGAGCGGCCTCCCGCTGCACCCCGGCGCGGCGCATCTGGAGGAACTCATGGTATTTGGGAACGGCGAGGTCGAACATCTTCTGCGCGTAAAAACCGTTCGCCTCCTCGAACAGCGCCATGAGCGGATCGGCCACGGCGCCCGAAGGCAACATGCGAATTTCCCCGGCCGGAACAGCATCAGGCGCGATGGCTCGGTTGGCGGGCAGTGCGGGAACGGCGGCCTGCGGAAACGCGGGAGGCGCGAAAGGCGCAGCCACCGGAATAGCGGGTGCGACGGGAATGGCCGGTTCGGCGCGGCGCACTTCCGGTTCCATCTGGGCGCAAACGCGCGCGCAGAACGCGAGTCCGAGCACGAAAAAGAAAAACCTCATGACTCGGGGCGGCCCGTGGCGAAGGCCACGTTCCAGATGTTCGCGCCGCGGCACACGTCGAGCACCGCGACGATGTGCCGGTAATCCGCACCCTCGTCGCCGCGCAGGATGACGGCCTGGTCCGGATACAACTCGGCGATTTTGCGCAATGTCGCGCCGAGTTCCCCGGGCGAAAGCGTCTTGCGGTTCATGACGATCGAACCGTCGGTCTTCACGTTGATGATCACCTCGCCCGCGGCGCGGCGGGATTCTTTACCTTCCTTCGCGGTCGGAACTTTCACATCCAGTTCCGTCTCGTAGCGCGCGAAGTTCCAGGTGACCAAAAAGAAAATGAGCAGCAGGAAAACAATATCCACCATCGGGGCGATCTGGAACCCCGCGGGCTCGGGCGCGGATTGCTTTCGGAAATTCACGGCAGGTGACGGTCGCGGAGCATAGCGCAGGGCGGCCGCTTCGGAAACAAAGCGTTGCCTCCCCTACAACGACTCGACGACGGCCTTGCCCATCTCGGCGGTGCCGACCAATTGCGTGCCCTCGGTGTGGATATCCTTGGTGCGGAGGCCGGAGCGGATGACGCGCTGCACCGAGGCTTCGATGGCCAAGGCAGCGTCCTCGCGCCCCGCCGAGTAGCGCAGCATCATGGCCGCGGAAAGGATCTGCGCGACCGGGTTGGCGATGCCCATGCCGGCGATGTCCGGCGCAGTGCCGCCGCTCGGTTCATACATCCCGAAATAGCGGCCGTTGCCCTTGGAGATACCGAGGCTCGCGCTGGGCAGCATGCCGAGCGAACCGGCGATCATGGCCAGCTCGTCGCTCAGGATGTCGCCGAAAAGATTTTCCGCGAGGATGACATCGAAGCCCTTCGGATTGCGGATGAGTTGCATGGCCGCGTTGTCCACGTAGAGGTGGCGCAACTTCACATCGGGATACTCGTTGGCCACGCGGTCGACGGTCTGGCGCCAGAGGATGCCGTTCTGCAGCACGTTGGCTTTGTCGATCGAGGTGACATGATGGCGGCGGCGTTGCGCGGCCTGGAAGGCGACATGCGCGATGCGCTCGATCTCGCTCTCCCAGTAAATCATCGTATCCACCGCGAACCACTCCCCGCTCTCGTGCTTCATGTATTTCGGTTCGCCGAAATAAAGCCCGCCCGTCAATTCGCGCACGAAGAGGACGTCGAACCCGCCCGTCACGATCGATTCGCGCACCGGCGACGCATGGGTCAACTCCGGCAGGCAGACAGCCGGACGCAGGTTGGCGTAAAGCGCGAACGTCTTGCGCAGGGCGAGCAGGGCCGCCCGCTCGGGTTGCTGGTTGGGCGGCAGGGATTCCCACTTCGGGCCGCCGACCGAACCGAACAAAATCGCGTCCGACTCCTTGCAGGTCTGCAGAGTCTGGTCGGGCAGAGCGACGCCATCCGCATCGATGGCCGCACCCCCGACACGCTCCTCCCTGAGTTCGTAAGGAATGGAAAACTTCGCGGCGACCGCGGCCAGCACTTTCAGCGCCTCGGACATCACCTCCGGCCCGATCCCGTCGCCGGCCAGCACCGCTACCCTGAAAATGTCTTCTTTGCTCATGATGAAAAACTTCCGATCAATCTATCCGAGCCAGAGACAACGGGCAAGGTCGTCAAAAAAGAAGCCATAACCCGCTCTCGTATGGCGGATCGGGTCGCAAGCAGAGCCTCTACGATCCGACCTGAGACCGGTAATGGAACACCGGCCGATAACTGCCCTTCGGCAGGAGAATTTGCAGCGGATTGTGCCGCCCGCTCTTCAGGTAATAAATCTCCATGTCGCGCCGCAATTTAGCCGCCTCGATGCGCACGATCGGGTCCTTGGTCTGATTGAAACGGGAACCGCGTTCGAAAACCACCATACCCACGAACCGCGCGCTGATTTCCTCGGGAGCGCCGGCCAATTCTTTCTGCACGACATAGGAAAGAAATCTCCGGTTGCGCGGGATCGCGGGGAAATCAGGGCTCGCCATGATCCTGCGCAATTCGGCGGCCGCATCCTCCGCGAGGACACCGGTCGCCGCCGGCACATCGGCAGCGACTTCCTGTCGCTCCTCGGGGCGAGAGAACACCGCATTGTAGCCGCCGCGCGGAAGATCGATGCGCAGCGGATTGCGCCGGCCGGATTTGAGATAATATGTCTCCAGGTCCTTCCTCAACCTGGCCACCTCGACGCGCACAATCGGATCCTTGAGCGGGTTGAAATCCGACAGCCTGCCGAAAACCTGCGTGGCGATATCGACGGCCGTCACCCGGGACGCGTCCGCACCGCCCTGCAGCGCACGCTCGACAGCATAGGAAAGAACTTGGCGGTTGCGCGGCGTGGCCGGGAAATCCGCACTGCCCACAACACGCTGCAATTCCTCGCGGACTTCCTCCGAC
This sequence comes from Verrucomicrobiota bacterium, assembly GCA_041177245.1. Taxonomy (GTDB): domain Bacteria; phylum Verrucomicrobiota; class Verrucomicrobiia; order Chthoniobacterales; family JACTMZ01; genus JACTMZ01. The sequence continues at coordinate 1,146 of JBEDBL010000235.1, read as the reverse complement.
GTGATGCCGGCCGGCAGAGAATTCACCACCGGCCTATCGAGGCCGGAACCCGCGCGACTTGAAACAGGGGCCTCCACGGCCGCTTCGTTGGAGAATTCGGATTGGCTCACAAAATAACAATGTTCAGTTTGCAACAGTCGAACGATTCAATCCAGCCCACTATAGATAATATAATCTTGAGCGGGGCGATCTGCCGTTTGGACCAGTTCAGCTCTTCACCACGGGTGATTCAGAAAGCTGCGGCGTTTCTTTTTGGGGACCTTTATGGTGCAACAAGGATGTGCCCACCGCGGCACCCAGGGTCAGCAAAGCCGCGGCGGCAAAACCCACGATGAAAACCCAAGCCGTCGGTCCTTTCGTGTTGTCGAGCGGTTCGCGGGTCATTTTTGCAAGGTGCGGCACCGACGAACTTCGCCGGATGGCAGCTGAGTTTCGGACGTTATCAGTTCTCCGCGATATTGCCTATACCCTGAAAAGGGTATGGCTGGAAAACTGGCACGCCGGATGCCTGGTTCTCGGTGTCGTTGAAGCGTTCAGCAACGCCGTATTGGCCGCAGAAGTCACGCTCCGGACCTTCCCCGACAGCGCGCGTCACGCTGGCAGCAAGGGTGCGCGCAAGCGCGTAGACGGTCACCGCGGCACCCGACCCCCGCCTTTTTGCGCCAAAACAAAACACCCGTCCCGCAGGCGCAGGACGGGTGTTTTGGTGAAAGATCGGGGTTAGAAATCAGGCAACCTTCGCGCGTTTGCGCCAGCGCATGAGCGCGGCGCCGCCGGCGAGCAAGGCTGCCGCGGCCCAGGTGCCGGGTTCGGGAACGGCAGCTCCACCGGCTGCGGTAAAGACGAGGTTCAGGTCGTTGCCGTTTTGCACGAGCGTGAAAGTGCCGCCGCCGAGACTGTTGATAAATCCTCCTGTGCCGTTGGTCGAACCGAGGTTGATGTTGAACTTGTCGGCACTGAATCCGTTGATGCCGCCGGCCGCGGTGAGGATGGTCCACGTGTAGTTCTGCGTATTGTCGAAGTTGGCGGCCAATCCACCGACCTCCGGTCCCGCCGACTGCAACGACCAGAGGTTGATGTTGAACTCGCTGCCGACCGTTAGCGCCGAGAGATCGAGTGATCCGCTCGCGGACAACAAGTCCCACT
>JBEDBL010000234.1:0-3955 GCA_041177245.1 Verrucomicrobiota bacterium | reverse complement strand
TACGACGACACCTACGTCGGATTGGAGGCGGGCGCCAATGCCAACACGCTGAACGTTTACAATACGAATACCATCTTGACCAACACCGGCAAGCTGACCGTCGGTGACTCCGGCAGCGGCAACAGCTTGGTTGTTTCCGAGGGCGGCAACGTGCTGAGTGCCGTCGGCAACATCGGAAACCAAGCAACCGCCTCGAACAACAGCGTGCTGGTCACCGGCGCGGGTTCGGTATGGACCAACGAAGACGTTATTCGTGTTGGTGTTGGAGGCAGCGGCAACAGCCTCGCCGTGGCCGATGGCGGCACAGCGGCGGCATCGAGCCTGATCATTGCCTCGAATCCCGGTTCCTCCGGCACGTTGAACATCGGCCGCTTCGGCACGAATGATGCAGCCGGCACGATTTCAGCCCCGACCATCGCCTTCGGTTACGGCACCGGCGTGCTTAACTTCAACCAGAGCGATGCAACGACGATCGCTGCTGCCATTTCCGGTGCCGGATCGGTTAATCAACTCGGCAGCGGGACCACGATCCTCTCGGCGAGCAACAGCTACACCGGAGCAACCACCGTCGGAGGCGGGCTTCTTGTCGTTGACGGCTTTGTTGCAAACAGCGCAGTCGCCGTGCAAAACGGCGGCACGCTCGGTGGCAGCGGCACAGTGGGAGCCGTGACCGTGGAGAACGGTGGCACGATCAATCCGGGTAATTCGCCCGGCACGTTGAACATCAACGGCAACATCAACTGGCTCGGCGGCGGCAATTACAACTGGCAGATCGTCGGCCCGACCGGCACGGCAGGCACCGTCTCCACGTGGGACTTGGTTTCCGCCACCGGCATCCTCGATTTGTCCGCGTTGAACATCGGCAGCAAATTCAACATCAACCTCTGGTCGCTCCAATCCACCGGCCCCGACGTGAACGGCACAGTAGCCGCATTCAATAACACGCAGAACTACGCGTGGACGATCGCCACCGCGGCCGGCGGCATTACCAACTTCAACAGCAGCTACTTCAACCTGAATACCGGAGCAATCAACGGCACTGCAGGATTTGCCAACGCGCTCAACGGCGGCAGCTTCTACCTTGCGCAAAACGGCAACGACCTCAACCTCGTTTTCACCTCAGCCGGCGCTGGCGTCCCTGAACCCGGAACCTGGGCCGCCGCAGCCCTGCTCGCCGGCGGCGCCGCGTTCACGCGCTGGCGCAAACGCGAGAAAAATTCCTGATTTGTTTTAGGCGCTGCTCACTTCGACACCTGGCCCGCAAGGGGCGGGTGTTTTGCTTCCGGGGATTGACCGCAGAGGGTGCAGGGGGCACAGAGGAGGGATGGTCATAAAAGCGGCAATCGTGCTTTCACTGGCAACGATGAGCGCGGGCGCTCGGGCCGATGCTCGCATCGAAACGATGTTCGTCGCGTCCAAGGACAAGGCGATTCCTTCACGCGAGTTGCGTGTTTTGTTGCCTCCCGGATACGACGAGGGCGATGCGCGCTTTCCGGTGCTCTATTTCCACGACGGACAAAGTGTGTTCCGTCCGGGCGGTCCGTTCGGGTGCTGGTTCGCGGAGGATGCGGCGGCGGAGGAAATGAAGGCGGGCCGCATGCGCGAGGCGATCATGGTGGCTATCCCGAACAACGAGGTGGACATGGGCAATGCGCGGATCACCGAATACCAACCGCCATCGGACGCGAATCCGCGCGATCCGGCGCGCGGAAACGGCATCTGCGATCGCTATGCAGAGTTTTTGCTCGGGAAAATTAAACCCGCGATCGACGCGAAATACCGGACGCTTCCGGACCGCAAAAACACCACCGTCGCCGGATCGTCGATGGGCGGACTCGTTTCGCTCTGGCTCGGACTGAACACGGACGCGTTCGGTGCAGTTGGTGTTTTTTCGCCCGCGTTTTGGACGAGTCCGAATTTCATGAAAGCGGTGATTGATGTGCGGAGGAAAGAAGGCCTGCGCATCTACATGGACATGGGAACGCGTGAAAAAGGGAACACGATCGGCGACTATTGGCGCGATGCGCTGGCCGTGCGCGAGGCCTTCCTTGAACAGGGTTACGTCGAGGGAGAGGAGTTTCTCTGGAATCCGGGCGAGGGCGATGAGCACAACGAGAAGGCCTGGGCCAAGCGCCTCCCCATGGCGTTGCGGTTTTTGATGCCAAAGATGTAGCGGCGGCGTCCACGCCGACGAACCTGTTGAAACGACCGGCGACGGGGACGTCTCCTCTACATTTTTATGTCGAGCGCGGCGGCGATGGTGTTCGGGGAATTCCCCTCGAGGCGGTTGTTGACGAAGGCGTAGCTGGGGCGGGGTGTGGGTGCCGAGGTGCCGCGCTGGATCAGCGCCTTGAGCGCGGCGCGGGCTTCGGGATTTTTATCCTTCGTCTCGCGGTAGGGTTGGAAGCTGTCGACGGCCTGCCGATAGGCGCGGCCCGGTCGGAGCAGGAAACGTGCGGCGAAGAAATCGGCGGTGAAGGCGCCGGGCATGGCCATTTGTTCCTCGACCGGCGGCATTTTCGTCCAGCTGTTGAAGACATGGGCGACATTGTGCGCGCGGAGCACGTCGAAGTATTCCGCGCGGAGCAAGTTCGTATTGCGCACCTCGACGCCGTATTGCCAATTGGTCGGGAGTTGTCCGAGAAAATCGTCGAGAACGGCGATGAAGTCGCGCAGTCGTTCGAAGTGTGTCGGATAGAACGCGGAAAACTCGAAAATGAGCACGCCGGTTTTCTGGCGGTGCGGTGAAAGCGGTCCGAGGAAAGCGTCGATGAATAGTTTGGCGTTGAGGAAATGTTCGTTGTCCGCGCCCGCGCGATCACCGAAGCGCTCGAGCTTGGGAAATTTCTTAACCGTGATTTCGTCGGTGACTTTGTAGCAAAGCCGGAAGCCGTCGGGCACCTGCGCGCCGAGGTTGGCGAGGTATTTTTCTGACGGAAACCGGTAGTAGCCGGCGTCGACGCAGACGGACGGAAAGATTTCCGCATATTCCTCCAGACACTCCGTCTCGAAGCGTTTGGTCGATAGCTTGCCGCGTGTGAGGTAGCGTTGCTCGTCGTAGATTTGCCCGAGCCATCCCTCGTATTTCCATGAGGACGTTCCGAGGTAGAGGTTTTTCTCGCGTGCGAGGAGCCCTGTTTCCCGCGCGAGGGCCGCGGGGAGAGCGCGGGGAGTTGAGGAAGTTGATGGTTGAAGGTTGAGGATTGGGAGATCGGAGGAAGAGGAATTGTCCTTTCCCTCAACTCTCATCCCTCAGTTGCCTGCGGCCGTCTCCGCTTCGCTTCAGCTCTCAACTACATCAAGGCCTTGAGCCTTGATGTCAGATCGGCTTCGCCTTGGAGGCCGACGACTTGCTCGCGCACTTCGCCGTTTTTGAAAAAGAGAAGCGTCGGGATCGAAGAAACGCGGAAGCGGCTGGCCACGCCGGGAGCTTCGTCCACGTTGACCTTGGCCACGACGGCCTGACCAGCCATGGCATCGGCGATTTTGTCGAGCACGGGCGCGATCATGCGGCAGGGTCCGCACCACGGAGCCCAGAAGTCTACGAGGACGGGTGTGCCTCCCTTGTTGATCTCGCTGTCGAAATTGTTGTCGTCGAGTTGAAGAACGTTGGCGCTGGCCATGTTTCGCGGTGGTGTTTCGGGGTTGGTTTTCTAGAGGAACATCCAGACTTGGATGCCCAAAGCGGCCAAGGCCATCACCGTGGCGGCGATGGCGAGCAGGCCTGTGAGCGAGTCGGCTTCGGCCGGTGCGGCTTCTGCCGTGGCGGCAGCGGTTTTCAATGCGGGTGCGGGAGCGGCGGCCGGTGCGGCCGGTCCGATTTTCACCGTGGCCTGCGGCGCGGGACGCGCCGGAGGAGCCACTTGGACTTTGGCTGTTTCTTTTTTGGAGAGGGATGGCGGAGGAGCGGCGGCGGGCTTCGGTGCGGCGGGAGCGGGAGCCGCGGGCATAGGCG
>JBEDBL010000233.1:0-4015 GCA_041177245.1 Verrucomicrobiota bacterium | reverse complement strand
GCGGAACAGCTTGGCCACATCCGGAAAACCGTCGCGCTGCGCTTGCCGCGCGCTCCCGGTGTAAAAAGCCGATGCCTGCGCCTCGCCCGTGTAAGCGGCGTTCAGGTTGTCCATGGTCGGGGACGCTGACGGCGTTTGTGCTTCGGCCCGGATGGATGATGCGGTCGCACCCGCAAGGAGAGTGAGGAGCAAAAGTTTTTTCATGATGCAGGTTCTCACGTTTGAATTTCCGGAAATCGCGATACGGGTTGGCTCAGGACGCCTTTTTCACCGATGCCCCGCACACCTCGAACATGCAAGGTTGCAGCGTCTTTCCGCATTCGGGGCACTTGCCCTCGATCCGGTTGCTGGACATATAACGCATAGCTGTCTGCGCGCAGAACGGGCAATCGCTATGCCGGTATTTGCGCTGCATGGCATACATTCCGGGTTTGCCCGGTGAGCCGTTGGACATGACCCAGGTCGTGCCGCATCCGGTGCAGACCGCTCCGGGACGGACATCGGCGGAAACAGGAGAACGATCCGAGACAGCGCAACCCGCCAAGAGCGCCACGGACAATGACAGCAGCCAGATTTTTTTCATAACACTGCGACAAATACCGCAGGTCATCCATGCGAACCATGGGGCGAACGCCCACTCCGGCGCGAACCGCGAAAAAGAAGAAGGGCGCCCGCGACCCCAAGCGCGGACGCCCTTACCCCCTTACCAAAAAATCAGCTCAGGAAGTTTTGCACTTCGTCTGGCATGCCGTTGCACCGCATTTGCCGCAGGGACATTTTTCGCCGACGCATTGCGTGGCGCAGCACTTGTCCTTGCAGCATTTGGTGGCGCAAGAGGAAGGCGTTTTGTTGCAAGTGGCGCAACCACTCAAAAGCGTCGCGCCCATGACAAGTGCCAGAAACATTGTTTTCATCGGTGTTTTCGACCGCGCTGCCCGGCGGACGTTCAAAATAAGGTGCCGCACTTGGCCAAAGCTGCTCTGATATGATCAATGTCTCTCAATTACTTCCTCGTTGTCCACACGGGATTCGGGGTCTGGGCTGCAGAACAAGGAGTCGGACGGCCGTGTGGGGCCTTTGCCCGAGGGAATTGACCCCGTGGTTCGCGGTGCTGCGAGGCGCTTTGCTTGGGGCGAAAGCAAAACCTATGAGACACACAATCCGAACTATACTTGGCACAACGACCTTCTCGGTCGCGTTGCTCTTCTCACAACTCCACGCGCAGGCGCAGCAGGCAAGCCTCACGCTCGACAACGCCGACCTCGCGCTGTGCTACGGGAACATCACCTCGTGGTCATTGACCAAAACCGTGGACAGTGTCACCGGGCCGAAAGGTGACAACACGGTGACCTGGACGGTGACCGGAACCAAAGGCGAGACCTCAGGCAACCAATTGCTGGTGAGTGGCTACATGACGGTGAAGAACACCGGATCGTCCGGTGCAACCATCGGCAACGTGGTGGTCAACCTGCAGCAGAGCAAAAACATCGGCACGCAAGCCAAGCCCAAGTGGGTTTGGGCATCGATTTCGGCCAGCGTGGCTGATGCAACGCAGGGAAGTGCGGCCACCTTCGCCAACATCGCGGCCAAAGCCTCGCAGGAAATCCCGGCTTACAGCGGCGGCGCTTACACCGTGTCGGGCGCGCGCGGCACTTTTGTCGAAAATGCCCTGGCCGGACCGCTGCAATTGCTCGATGTAGACGCAAACGATGTGTGGGCCATCACTCCGCAGAAGACCATCGCACCGGGGCAAACGGTGAATATCGTCTTCAAAGCTAAGTTCGACGCATCGCTCATGAACATCGCGGCGGGAACACAACTCCGCTCGGAGGTGATCATGTCCTTCGGCAACGCCGGCTCGCGCGGCGGCAGCGGCGCCAGCGCGACGAACATCGACATCAGCGGCAACGGCTCGGTTGATTCCGACGAGGCCTACGTGCGCAGCGTTCCGACGCGCGTGACGGAGAGCGTTCCCGAACTGGAGCAATGCCACGGACAAGTGACCCTCGGCGACACCGGTTTGACCGCGACGGGGACGGTATCTTACGCCAACGTGACGACCGAAGGTCTGCCCTCCGAACCGGTAAGCCAGACAACCAGTTTCACGGTGGTGGCCGCCGGCGTGAACGGAGGCCCGAGCGGCGGAACGCTGGCGAACACGGCGACACTCACGGCCGAGGGATCGGAAGTTTCGCTGCTCACCGGCTACGAGACGGTGACCGATCCGATCACCGGCTTGCCCACGCAGAAACCGGTTTATTACACCTTCGCCTGTTGCGAACCGCTCAGCCTCTCGGCCACCGCGGCTACTGATATCGAGGATCCGCCGGGTGGTGGATTCGAATCGGGAGACTATTGCAGCTTCAGCCAAGGGGGACTGGGCGGCAAAGGAGCGCCGTATCTGCTACTAAACAGCCAGTTCGCGAACCTTTTCCCGAAAGGCGTGGAAGTAGGCATCCCCGGTAGCGGAGGCTACTCGATGAAGTTCGCCACGGCGCCCGCGGTGCAGGCCTACCTCCCGGCTACCGGAACACCGAACAAACTCACGATCGATCTGAGCGATCCGGAAAACTCGTCCTCGGGTGTCTTCGGCGGACAAGTCCTTGCGCTGAAACTCAACATCGCGTTGAGCGACGGAGGGGCGACACCCACCGGGCTCGGCAACCTGATTTACGTCAACCCGGGCGACGGACTCAACAGTTACACCGTGCGCCAGATCCTCGCCGCCGCGGAAACCGCACTGGGTGGAGGAGCGCTGCCGAGCGGTTACACCTACGCGTCACTCTCGACGCTGTGCGACAACCTCAACCTGTCGTGGGACACGGTGACCCCCGACGGTTGCATACCATCGGGCTGGGCATTGCTCTACCTGACCAAGACTCCGTAAAGACAAGGGCGGAGATAAACACAAAGCCCCGGGGAAACCCGGGGCTTTTTTGTTTCGGAGAAAAAACGGGGCAGCGATTCACACGTTTAAAAGCCAGGATAAGCCCCGACTGTTTGACAACAGTCGGCCCTGTTTCTTTTCTGGCGGAATACTTTTTGCGCCGGTGTGCCGGCGCAAAATGATCTTCTTTAATCCGCGTTGAGCCGCATTCATCCGTGGCCGCTTCTTCGTCTTCTCCGCCGAAGGCGGTTGGGCCCATCACCCTATTCCATGCGCAAGGCGCATGATGTTTCCTTTGGACATGGCCGAAATTCTCGAAACATTGCGCGACTATTACCGGAAACCCGCCGTGCGCGCGCGCATGCTCGAATTCCTCGGGTCCGACGGCGAGGGAGACTTCAGCTGCGAATACATCACGGCCGACGGCACCGGTGCGGCGGAACGGACACCGCTTGTTCCATCGGAACTTTTCGCGCAGCTCGAGCGCGGACTGGATATCTGCCGCTCGCTGGCGGACCGCGATTCGCTCATCGCCCATCTCGACATCGAGTATGTGAACTTCGATTTCCCGGCGGATCCTTATCTCGATCCGGAACGCGCTTTTGCGCTGCAGGAGCCGTTGGAAATGGCGGTGAAGCGCTGAGCGGACGCGGACATCACTTCGTCTGGGGCATCGACCGTTCATCGCGCGTCTTCGCGCGCTTGGCGACTCTCGGGCGCGCGACACTCCTGCACGATTCTTTGTTGCTGCGCCGACGAGACGGCCTGGACGCGCCACTCATCACCAGCGCCTTCGCGGGCCTCGGGCTTCTCATGGAGTTCGCCGCTCGCACGGCGATGGAACTCTCCGCTCCCGAGATGGTCATCCCGGTCGAGATGACCGCGGTGGAAGTTCCTCCCTCGCGGCGCGGCAGGGAGTTGGTCTCGATCGATCTCTCGGAATACGCCGATCCCCTTCCCATGCGGACCATCCGCATCGCGTTCAGCGGATACCTCAAGCCCTGGCAGCAGGCTCAGGCGACCGGTCCCACTAACCTGCCGCGGATCGGGCCGATCATTTTCGTCACCTTGGACGGCGCCGATCTGCGCGAGGGCCTGAGGGCGATGCGCGATCCCGAGTTGGCGGCG
>JBEDBL010000232.1:0-4034 GCA_041177245.1 Verrucomicrobiota bacterium | reverse complement strand
ATGCCAACAGCATCAGCTTCGGCACGTATTCGCCCAGCGCGCTGCTCACGATCAACAACTTCGACTTCGGAAGCACGCTGGTGTTCAAGACCGATCTGAGCGGTTCGATCACCAACTCGTCCTTCTTCACCTTCAACAATGGCGGTATCGGAAGCTACGCTTGGGACTCCGGCAGCAGCACGTTCACCATCACCGCCATTCCCGAGCCCTCGACTTACCTCGCGGCAGCCGGGTTGCTCGGTATGATGCTCTGGCCCTCGCGCCGCCGCTTGTTCAAGGACGCCAAAGCCATCCTCGGTCTCCGCGCACCCGCGCGGGACCGATAGGCCGGCCGCGCGCAGCAGCGGCTTTGCGGAGAAGTGGCACGGGCATCTTGCCTGTGATCGGTGCACCTCATTGGCTGGAAGCAGATGTCACTTTTTTGACGCCGAGCCTCGGGTCCTCGGACAAGTTGCCGCTCATCGACGCACACGTGTGTGCGCTATTTTGCGGGCACGTGCTCTGAACATGGATAAATTTTACCTGACAAACTTCTTATGGCTTTTCCCCCTCGGCCATCAGGCCTCCTTGTTGTCCGCTTTCCAGCGGTGGTTATCTTTTTGTTCGTCTTGTTGGTGGCCGGCGCCCGCGCCCAGATTGCCATCGTGGCCGGCAGCGCCGGAACCAATCAGGTGGCGCTCGGCGAGACATACCTGCAAAACTTCAACGCGCTCCCTTCGAGCGGATCGGTTGCCTGGAGCAACAATGCCACGGTGCCGGGTTGGTATGCCAATTTGACGCGCGGACAAGTCTCCACCGGCAACATGGTGGCGACTTCGGTCACCAGCGTCTCGGCCGTAGCGGCCGGCGCGGTCGGTGGCAGTGCGACGCTTAACAGTCTCGCCAACACCAATTCCGCGGACCGCGCCTTGGGCGGCACGCCGAGTGCCTACAACGCGGGTAGCACGGAACTTTTCTCCAGCCAGTCGGTCAATGTCGTTCTGCGGATCAAGAATTCCACGGGCAGCGCCCTCACCGGGATGAAGGTTGTCTACGACACGGTGGCGACCTCGACGAACAACAAGGATGCCGTTGCTTTCGCTTACCGGGTTTTCGCGGCGGGGCAGGGAACCATTTCCTCGCGCTTCATCGAGACGCATAAATATCTCAACACCTACAACGGTTCCTATGACGAAGCCATGCGCACCGAGTATGGCAACAATGTGGGCGACCTGAGCGCCTGGAAATGCGTGGTCAAGGAAATCGCTCCAACCTCTTCCAACCGCACCAACAACTACGAATTTTACCTGCGCGATTTGAACCTCAATCCCGGCGAGGAGATCTGGCTGGCTTGGCACATCGCCAAAGAGGACGAGAAAAATCCGAGCACCGATCCGGTCACCACGACCGCGATCGACAATGTGATCTTGAGCGACTTCACGGTCAGCCGGCCGGGCTATCCCATCATCATCTCCCATCCGCGCAATCTTTCGGTGGCCACCGGTTTGCTGCGCGATGCCAAGGTCTCCGTGGAGGCCAAAGGTGCGGCGACTTTGTCATACCAGTGGCGCAAGGACGGGACAAATATCGCCGGCGCGACCAATCCGGTGCATGACTTGATCGATGTGACCAGCGCGCAGCGCGGGTCCTACGATTGCGTCGTCACCTCTTCGGCCGGGAGCGTGACCAGCCTTCCCGCCAAGGTGAACACCTACTCGCGGCAGACCATCACGACGAACAGTGATGTCAGCTTTGCGTCTTACAGTTCCGGCATTTCCCAGTTGGAAGCTGCGGCGGGTGGAACCTTGGCCGACCTTTATTATCCGTCCAGCTTGGCCGCAGGGACCAACAAAGTTCCCGCCATGGTCATCCTCCACGGCGGCGGTGGCAACAATGGCGACAAGGTCGACAACCGCGAAATCCAGGCGGCGCAGGAATTCGCGGCGCGCGGCTGGTTTGTCATCGTCCCCAACTACGCGATGTCCTCCTCCACCGTGCAGTGCTGGCCGTATAACCTGTGGGACGCGAAGCAGGCGGTGCGCTGGCTGAAACAAAAGGGCGATGCCGGCACGTACAACATCGACAAGAACAAAATCGGCGTTTGCGGTTTCTCCTGGGGTTGCAACCTGGGTTCGATGCTGGCCATGACGGGGCCGGCTGACGATGAGGGAGTGACGACGGAAAGTTTGAGAGTAGAGCCGCCGGTCCGCGGCAATTCCTACGACAATTACACCACCGCAGTGCAGTGTTCGGCGGTCTTCTACGGCGCCTGCGATCTGCCGAATTACCACCAGATGAACCAATTCTTGGATTACACGGGGTGGAACAACCGCACGCTTTACCGGCGCGCTTCGCCGGTGCGCTATCCCAACAAGGATGCCGCTCCCATGCTTTTTGTGCACGGCACGTCGGATGACGACGTTTGGCCCAACCAGACGGAAGCGCCCTACATGATGCAGCGAAGCCAACGCGCGCGCTTGGAGCGCTACTTGTACACTCCCGGCGGCGAGCACTCCTACTACCTCTATGAAACCTCGCGCATCAACGCGAACTTCCCCAGTCCGCTCGACCAGCGGCCCGAAGCGATCGGGTTTTTCGAGAAATATCTGGTCGAAACCGCGGAGCGCCCCGCCATCCTTGCCGAGCCGGTCAGTCGCGTAGTGACCGCGGGCAGTCCGGCCACCTTCTCGGTCGAGGCGACGGGGACCCCGGCGCCGGCCTACCAGTGGCGCAAGAACGGCACGAACATCCCCGGGGCGACGGGCACCGCCTACACCGTGACCTCCGCATCGACCGACACGGCGGGCTACTACGATGTCGTGGTGAGCAATTCCGCCGGATCGATCAGCAGCGCGGCCGCGTTGCTCACAGCAACAGGCACACTCGTGGAAACACCGGTTTCCATCGATTCTCCGCCCGCCAACCAGACGGTTTCGGTCGGCCAAACGGCGACCTTCTCAGTTGGCGCGTCCGGCACACAACCGATCACCTACCAGTGGAGGAAAGGAAGCAGCAACATCGCTAGCGCCACCAACGACACCCTTTTCATCGCCGGTGTCACGACGAACGATGCCGGCAGCTACGATGTGATATGCCGCAACGTGACTGGCGGTGTGACCAATGCTTCGACGAGCACGGCGGCCACGCTCACCGTGATTCCCTCGCAGGCAGCGGCGCTTGTCGATTCGCCCGAGTTGGCCAACCAATTCTCCTTCGCCACGGGCTATTCGCAGACGTTTTCCAACATGCCGGGCACGAATGTGACGTTCAGCAACTGGGTGCAGGAATCAACGTTGCCCGGTTGGAGCGCCTACAAGCAGCAATACATCACCAACGGCGGTGTCGTGACCACCAACTATATTCCGCCGACGGAAGTGCGCGGTGCTTCCAACGGTGTCATTCCGTCCACCGGCAATTTTTACAGCATCACCAATTCGCTCGGTTACGCGCCCTCGACGAGCGCCGGCCCGGGCTTCTTCGTCCTTCGCGTGGCCAACCAGAGCGTCTCGAACCTCACCGGCATGAGTCTCGTCTGGGACCTGATCAACGCGGGCCGCTACTCCACCAACGGCGGCAACTGGAGCAATGTGGTCTCGGTGAGCTACCTGGTGACCCCGACCGATACCACTCTCGATCCTACCAACGCAGCCTCATATCCGCCGAGCTTCGCCAACACCAATGCCTCGCTGATCAACGGATGGAAACTCATCGCTGCTTTGACCAACAAAACAGTTCCGGTAGCGGCGAATTTGTCGAACGCCATCTCGGGACTCGAGATCGCGCCGGGGATGGAAATCCGCATCGGCTGGAATGTGGCCAAAGCTGGGGGATCGAACTCGATCTCGGCGATCGACAACGTGCGCCTCGTCTCGTTGACCAGCGGTGCCATCGGTTTGGATCAGGCGCCGGAAATCCTTGCGGTCCCGGCCAACCAGTTTGTCGCGTCCGGATCGCCGGCGCTGTTCAAAGCCACGGTCTCCGGGCGTCCGACTCCGCTCCTCCAATGGTATAAGAACGGGGCGGCTTTCACCGAAGAAACAACCGCAAGCAACGGC
>JBEDBL010000231.1:0-4036 GCA_041177245.1 Verrucomicrobiota bacterium | reverse complement strand
GACACGTTTGCGCGGGCGCACCACGCGTTCGACGAATTTGGCCCAGTCGTCCATGCGGGCAGGCGGTGTCTCGAGATGGAGCGCCTCGCAGACAACGGTGTCGAGTCCTTCTTTCTGCAGCATGAGCGGCAATTCGTAGATGCTGTTCTCTACGTCACGCGCCTCGACCACGGCGCGTTTGGGCACGTTGGAGAAGAGCGACAACTTCTCGCGCACATCGTCGTCGAGCGGATACTCGGTGCGCGCGATGACAACCTTCGGCTGCAAACCGATCTCGCGCAGTTTGGCCACGCTTTGCTGCGTCGGCTTGGTCTTCAGTTCGCCCGCCGCCTTGATGAAAGGCACGAGGGTGACATGGATGAGGATCGCGTTCCCCTCGCCCGCCTCGAGCAGGTATTGGCGGATGGCTTCGAGAAAAGGCAACCCCTCGATGTCGCCCGTCGTGCCGCCGATCTCGATGATGGCGACATCCGCGCCGCTTTTCGTCGCCAACTCGCGGATGCGGGATTTTATTTCGTCCGTGACGTGCGGGATAACCTGCACGGTTTTGCCGAGGTAATCGCCGCGGCGCTCGCGTGCGAGGACGTTTTCGTAGACTTGTCCGCTGGTCAGGTTGTTGCGGCGTCCGAGGACGCAACCGGTGAAGCGCTCGTAGTGCCCGAGATCGAGGTCGGTCTCCGCGCCGTCGTCGAGGACGTAGACTTCACCATGCTGGTAGGGGCTCATCGTGCCGGGATCGACGTTGAGATACGGGTCGAGCTTGCCCATGGTCACACTGAGACCGCGACTCTCGAGGAGCGTGCCCAGCGACGCTGCGGCAAGCCCCTTGCCGAGCGAACTGACCACGCCGCCCGTGACAAAAATCGTTTTCATTTATTTGCGGAGGGCGCGCGCCGCTTTGGCCAAATCGCCCGGAACATCGACCCCGACCGAACCGCGCCGGACGACAATAACACCGATGGCAATCCCGTGTTCCAGAGCGCGTAATTGCTCGAGCTTTTCGGCCTGCTCGAGCGCGGTGGGTTTCCATCCGACAAAATCGAGGAGCACCCTGCGCCGGTAGCCGTAAATCCCCTGATGACGCAGATATTTGACGCCGTCGCTTGCGTCGCGATCGTGGGGGATCACGCTGCGCGAAAAATAAAGCGCGCGGCCGGCGAGGTCGGTGACAACTTTGACCACGTTCGGATTGCGAATATCCCCAGCGGTGGTGATCGGGTTTGCCGCGGTGACCATGCCCAATGCGGGGTCATCCTGCAACGCGCGCGCCAAGCGGTCGATGGTCGACGGCGCGATGTCCGGTTCGTCGCCCTGCACATTGAGGACAATCGCGGCGGATTTGAGGTTTTTCGCCACCTCAGCCAAACGGTCGGTGCCGGTCGGATGTTTGTGCGAAGTGAGGGCGACCTCGGCGCCGAACTCGAAGGCTGCCTCGGCGATCCGCATGTCGTCAGTCGCGACGATGACGCGATCGACAAGTTTGGCGCGGCCGGCGCGTTCCCACACATGCTGCACGAGCGGTTTGCCGCGGAGCTTCACCAGCGGTTTTCCGGGGAAGCGCGTCGAGGCCCACCGAGCGGGAATAATGGCCGCTACTTCGGACATCCGGCCTCCTGCAGAATGAAATCCACGGCGAAACCGATGTCGGGAACCACAGCGTCGGCCCCGCAGTCGAGGTGCGCGTGGCCGTTTCCGGTCTCAACGAGGATCGTGCGCAAGCCGGCATTCTTCCCGCATTCGATGTCGGAGGTTTTGTCGCCGACCATCCAGGAGCGCGAGAGGTCGATCCCGTGCTCGCGCGCGGCTTCCTCGATCATGGCGGGCGACGGTTTGCGGCGCACGCTGGGTTTGTCCGGCGTGCTCTCGTCGTAGTAGGTGGCGAGGATTTCCGCGGGTTTGAGCTGCCAGATCACTTCCTCGTGCACGCGCCGGTAATCTTCGTGCGTGAAATAGCCGCGGCCGATGCCGCTCTGGTTGGTCACGATGACAAGCGCGTATCCGGCGTCGGAAAGTTTGATCAGGGCTTCGGGCGCGCCGGTCACGGCGCGGACGCGCGAAGGGTGATCGCAAAAATGCACCTCCTCGATCAGGGTGCCGTCGCGATCGAAGAACACGGCGGGACGCTCAGCCGGCATGGTTTTCGAAGCTGGAGAGAAGTTCGGCCGGGGTCAGCGTGGCGGTGCCGAGTTTTCCGACGACAACGCCGCTGGCGTGGTTGGCGATCTCGGAAGCCTCGACCGGCGTGGCGCCGGCGCACAGAGCGAGCGTGTAAAGGGCAATGGCCGTGTCGCCCGCACCGGACACGTCGAAAACCTCGCGCGCGCGCGTCGGCGTGTGGTGGTGTTGTCCGTCCTTGGTGAAAAGCATCATGCCGAGCTCGCTCAAAGTGATGAGCAACTGTTCGCAATCCCATTTCCCGAGGAGCAATTCGCCGACCTTGAGAAGCTGTTTGTCCTCCGAAGGATGCGAGGCGGGATCGCTCCAAGGGATGCCCGCGGCGGCAAAAGCCTCGTGGCGGTTCGGTTTGACCACCGTGGCGCCGTGCCAATGTAGCGGATTGCCGGGATTGGGATCGACGGCGACGATGCGGCCTGCGGCCCGCGCGCGGGCGATGATTTCGCCGGCCAGTTCCTCGTCGAAAAATCCTTTACCGTAATCTTCCAGAATGATGCCGTCGATTCGGGGAAGCGCGGCATCGAGGGCGGAAAGGAGGGCTTTGCGTTGCACGGAATCGGGCGCTTCGACCAGTTCCCGGTCGACACGCACCACCTGCTGGGTGCGGGCGATGATACGCGTTTTCACGGTGGTCGGACCGCGCCGCGTCACCAAACCACCGGCCCCGATTCCTCCGGAAGAAAGCAAATCGCGCAACCGCGTCCCGGCCGGATCGTCACCGATCAGTCCGAGCACCGATGTCTCCGGGGTGAACTCGCGGATGTTGCGGGCCACGTTGGAGGCGCCCCCGGGGTAGCAAGTCTCGCGGTCCACGGCGACCACGGGCACCGGCGCCTCGGGGGAAATACGCGACACTTTGCCCCAGATGAATTCGTCCAACATCAAATCACCCGCCACGAGAACACGGCGGGTGGACATGTCTCGGACGATTTCTTGGACGCGCGCGGCGCTGGGGACTTGTTCCACGTCCTGCTTTTTATGCTTTATCTCGGCACCGCCCCAAGTGAAATTTGACCTATCTTGAATACGAGAGCACTCCTCGTCCTCCTCGGCACCGCGCTGGCGGCTGCCACGGCACCGGCAAATCCGCCCCCACAGCAGATCAACCTCAGCGAATTTCCGGCCGAGACCGTCGACGAAGTCGTCGTTCCCGTTCCGAGCGAGGTCTTCGCCGTCCTTGAAAAACTGGGCAACCCGAACTGGCGGGCGGAACTCGGGCCGAGCAAAACCTACCCCGCCACGGCGGATCGCGCGCAGGACGCGCTGCTGCTCGGGACGGTCATCGCCGACGGATTCATCGCGGTCGAGGCGGAGGACAGCGAGCGGGTGAAAGATATCGGCCGCAATGTCCTCACCCTGGCCGAGGCCATCAACGTGCGCAAATCCGTGGTGGCCCGCAGCAACAGCATCATACAGAAAGCCGACGCTCGGGAGTGGGATGCGGTGCGCCGCGAATTCGACGGGGCGCTGCAGGACGTGAACCAAGCCATGGCGGAGTTGAACGACGGGCAACTGGCGCAACTGGTCAGCCTCGGCGGGTGGCTGCGCGGAACCGAGGCGCTCACCTCCATCGTCGATGCGAAGTATTCCGCCCCGCGGGCCGAACTCCTGCACCAGCCGCTCCTCGTGGAATATTTCTCCCGCCAACTCTCGGAAATGAGTCCCCGCCTGCGCGGCAAGGAAATCGTCGGCGATATCCGCCGCACGCTGGATCGCATCGACCCGTTGATCAAGAAAGACGACGGCGACATCCGGCCGGAAGCCGTGGCGGAAATCCACAATCTCACCTCGGACGTGGTCGGCCGCATCCGCTCGAAGGCGGGCTGAACCGGGTTATGAACTTTCGCTCGCTGACCCGTTT
>JBEDBL010000230.1:0-4061 GCA_041177245.1 Verrucomicrobiota bacterium | reverse complement strand
GTCTCGAGGAGGACCTGGGCTTCGTCGGACGTGTCACCGGCGTCGAGACGGCGGAATTGGAGAAGGCCCTGCGTGACGAGATGCTTCCGGTCGTTTCTCCTCTGGCGCGGGGTGCGGACGGCCGGACCTACAACATCAATGCCGACGAGGCGGCGGCGGCCATCGCAGGCGCATTGTGTGCAGCGAAACTGATTTTTCTCAGCGATGTGCCCGGCATCATGCGCGACCGCGAAGATCCGGGTTCTCTCATTGCCACGGTGAGCACGGATCAGGTCGACGGTCTCGTCCGCCAAAAGGTCCTCGAGGGCGGCATGATTCCGAAGGTGCAGGGAGCGGTCGAGGCGCTGCGGCGCGGTGTCGGCAAGACGCATATGATTGACGGACGGCTTCCGCATGCTTTGTTGTTGGAAATTTTCACCAATGAAGGCGTCGGCACCGAAATCGTGGCTTAGTTCTTTCTTCCTCCTTGCGCTCGCTCTGGCTGCGCAGGCGGAATTCCGCGGCGCTTGGATCTCGGCGGTGCACAATCTCGATTGGCCTTCGCAGCAGGGGCTGCCCGCCTCGCAGCAAAAAGCTGAACTTGTCCGCCTGCTCGACTCGGCCAAATCGCTCGGGCTGACCGACGTCTTTTTCCAGGTGCGTCCGGAGGGTGACGCGCTCTACCGTTCGTCGCTTGAGCCGTGGAGTCGGTTCCTCACCGGCACGCAAGGCAAGGATCCCGGTTACGATCCACTCGCGTTTTGCATCGGCGAGGCCGGCAAGAGGGGTATTCGCGTGCACGCGTGGTTCAATCCGTATCGCGCGTCGGTGAAAGCCGGGGCGTCGATGGCTTCCAACCACATGGCACGCCGCTTCAGTCGCTACGCTTACCGCGTGGGTTCTGTTGTTTGCATGGATCCCGGTTCGAAGGAGGTTCAGGACCATGTGGTCAAAGTGGTGACCGATGTGGCCCGGCGCTACAACGTCGCCGGCATCCACTTCGACGATTATTTTTATCCTTATCCTTCGGTCGGTCGTCTGCCCGATGGCAAAACTTACGACCAATACCGCGCGGGCGGGGGAACGCTCTCTATCGGCGATTGGCGCCGCGACAACGTGAACAGCCTCATCGCGCGGTCTTCCCAAGCGGTCAAACAGGCGCGACCCGGCGCGGTTTTTGGGGTCAGCCCGTTCGGCATTTACACCAAGGGCCAACCCGCGACGGTCGAAGCTGGACTTGACCAGTTCAACGAGATCTACGCCGATCCGCTCAAGTGGATGCGCAGCGGATGGGTCGACTACATCGCCCCGCAGCTTTACTGGAAGGACAAATCCCCGCAGTCGTTCACCGAGTTGCTCAAGTGGTGGCGCAGTCCTTCGGTCAACCCGCGCCACGTGCCCGTTTATCCCGGCATCGCGGCTTACCGTATGAGCGAGCAGGGCTGGCCCGCACAGGAAATCGTACGCCAAGTCGCGCTCTCCCGCACCGTCGGTTCGGGGCCATCGGGCCACGCTTTCTTTCGTATGGAAAATCTGGCCGCCAACACCAAGGGCGTCTCGACCATGCTGAAAAAAGCGGGCTACTGAGTTTTCTGTGGAGGGCGGTCGTCCCCGGCCGCCGAGGGCGAACGAGCAGCTTGCGAGGGCGCTCGCCTTCCAGATGTTGCGAGGGCTCGTGTGATTGTCCAGATTTTTTCGGCCAGCGATAGACGATAGGGCTTGTCCGTGACGCGCAGTCCGTCGTTTCGCATTTTGCGCAAGAGCCGCCGATAAATGGAGGCCATGATGCGCGCGGGCTTGAGTGCGGTGCGATCCCTGATTGGCAACTTCGCCTCTGCCGAGGCAAAGACGAGTTCGGTTTGGTCCGCGAAGCGCGCGAGGTAGGCGCCCGATCCGGCGGGAAATTCTTTTTCGTCGATTCCCGCCGCGGCCAGTTCGTCGAGCGGGAAGTAAATCCGGCCGCGCCGGGCGTCTGCCGCCGTGTCGCGGAGAATGTTGGTGTATTGCAAAGCGCGTCCGAGTGTTTCCGCGTAATCCGCGCAGCGCTCGGCGTCCGCGCCGAAAATCGGCAGGCAGAGTTGTCCCACCGTTCCCGCCACGCGGTGGCAGTAGAGATCGAGGTCGGCCCTCGTGGCCATGCGGACGTTTTCCGTGAGATCGGTCGCGGTTCCGTCGAGCAGTTCGAGAAACAATCCGCATGGCATGCCGCGCCGGCGGATGAGTTCCGCCAGATCCGCAGGGAGCCCGCGCAGCTGCGGATCGCGGAAACCCGAGCGCCATGCTTCAAGTGACTCGTAGCGTTGGCCTGACGCATGCTTTCCCGCATCGGCGATGTCGTCGACCGTCTTGCAGAACGCGTAAAACGTCACCAGATCGCGCCGCCGCTCGGGGCGGAGCAAGTGGAATGCGGGAAGGAAACTCGATTTGCTCCCGCGCACGATCGCATCGGCATCGAGTCGGGGAGGCGGCAGGAGCGGATTCACGCGGCTTCGATGCGTCCTTCGGCCATGCGCAGCGTCCGCTCGGCCGCATTCATGGCCGGACCGTCGTGCCGCGCGCCCCAGATAACCGTCAGGCCAATTTCGTCCACCGCGCGCCGGGCAAGTGGCACGAGGATTTCCTCGGCCCCAGGGGATTCGGCGAGCAGCAGTGCGGGACGATGGATGATGGCCCGGGCGAATGCGGCTACCGCTTGGCGTTCCGGCGGAAGATTGCACACCGGTGCCTCCGCATCGTCTTCCAAATCGCAGAATCGCAGCGCGGCCAGGGTTTGTTCGGCCTGCTCGGCCTCCGTTGCTCTGCCGGCCTTGAGCACGGGGAACGCGATGTTCTCGAGCACGCTCAACGACGGCAACAGGGCGCAGGCGGGAAAAAGAAATCCGAATGTGCGCAACCGAAGGCTGTCGAGTTCGGCGGCGGGCAGATCCGTCGTATTCGTGCCGCCGACCCAGACCTCACCGGCATCCGGCTTTTCGAGGAGTCCGAGCAGATGAAGCAGCAGGTTTTTGCCGCATCCCTCGGATCCGCTTATCGCGTGGAAGCATCCGGCCCCGAATTCCGCGCTCACCCCGCGCACGTGCGATGCGCCTTCACGCCAAAGCGGGCGCATGCATTGCAGTTCGCGGCAATGGAGCAGGGGGGCGGTCATTGCACTAAGGAACTATTGCCGGCACCCGCCGAAAAAGCAGGAAGAATCTGTTGCGCGAGGTGCGCCGGAGCGGCACCCTCAAGCCTCATGACGGTGGCCAACCAAATCACGCTGGTGCGCATCCTGCTCATTCCCGTCTTCGTCGTGTTCGCGGTTTATTACGCGGTCAGCGTGCGCGATGGTGCTTCGCAGGAGTGGCTGCGCTGGAGCGCGGTGGCCGCTTTTGTCACCGCCGCGGCGAGCGACGGGATCGACGGTTGGATCGCGCGGCGTTTCAACCAGCGCAGCGCTTTGGGCGTGGTCCTCGATCCGATCGCCGACAAGGGACTGCTTCTCACAGCCGTGATCACCTTGAGCCTTTGCCGGTGGCCGGTGAGTCTCCCTCTTTGGTTCCCGGTGATCGTCATCGCCCGCGATGTGGTCATCCTCGTCGGTTGCGGCCTGCTCAAATTCATCACCGGAGATGTCGAGGTGCGGCCAAGCATTCTCGGCAAAATCGCCACCTCGCTGCAGATGGCCGCGGTTGCGTGGGTCTTGCTGCAAATTCCATCGCAGCAGTGGGTTGTCTGGGCCGCCGGATTTTTCACCTTGGTGAGCGGCATCGGCTACATTTGGCGAGGAATGGACGCC
Source organism: Verrucomicrobiota bacterium (assembly GCA_041177245.1). Taxonomy (GTDB): domain Bacteria; phylum Verrucomicrobiota; class Verrucomicrobiia; order Chthoniobacterales; family JACTMZ01; genus JACTMZ01. The sequence goes on along the minus strand of JBEDBL010000230.1, from coordinate 304 downwards.
ATGGGGGGAGCGGCCAAAGCAGAATGAAAAAAGCCGTCCTCGTGGGGCGTCCCAATGTCGGGAAGTCAGCCCTCTTCAACCGCCTCGCCGGGCGCCGCATCTCCATCGTGCACGACCAACCCGGCGTAACCCGCGACCGCATCGAGTCGGTGTGCAATCTCGGGACCGTTCCCTTCGGGATCGTCGACACGGGAGGTATCGGTGCCTCGCCGGATCCGGATTTTGCCGAGGCAACCCATCGCGCGGCGGATGACGCGCTCGAAGGCGCCGACGTGGTGCTTTTTGTCGTGGACGGCAAGGATGG
>JBEDBL010000229.1:0-4072 GCA_041177245.1 Verrucomicrobiota bacterium | reverse complement strand
AGGGGGCACAAAATCAACGCCGGACTGGGCGCTTGGCGCGGACCGCGCCGTTTGCGACTCTGGGGAGGTGGGAAAAGCACCCGTGAGTCCGGACACGATGCAGCGCCTGGCTGCGGGTGCGGGCGCCGGTCTGCTCCGCGCGCTGTTCCGAACCCTGCGCATCCGCGTCCACGACCCCGCCGGATTTCTCAGCGCCGGAAACGATCGCCCTGTCATCTACGCATTCTGGCACAACCGCATTCTTGCCATCACAGCAGCCTTCCTTCGCGTCTACCCGCGCGGGCGTAGGGGCGTGTTGGTGCTCACCAGCGCAAGCAAAGACGGCATGTGGCTGGGCGAACTCGCCTCGCGTCTGGGCATGGGCTCGGTGCGCGGCTCGAGCTCTCGCCGCGGCGCCACCGCCATGCGTGAACTGATCGACCGGGTCGAGCAGGGCTACGACATCGCCATCACGCCGGACGGACCGCGGGGACCGCGCTACGAATTGGGCCCCGGCATGATCTACCTCGCGCAGCGGGCGGAAATTCCGATCATTCCCGTGCACGCGCGCTTCGGCTCTTGCTGGCAACTGCGCACATGGGACGGATTTTGCATCCCGAAACCTTTCTCCGCTTTGGATGTCACGATCGCCGAGCCCCAGCAAATTCCCGGACACCTTACTGAAGGCGAATTCGAAGCCGAGCGCCGCAGAATCGAGTCGTTGTTGCGCGACGGCGCGGAATAAGATCGAGACCATGCGGCTGATCATCGACGGAAAACGGACCGCCGCGCGTTGTCTCGCCGAGACCGCGCAGCGCATCACGGCGCTCGGCGCTCGCGGCATCACGCCGGGCTTGGCCGTGGTGCTCGTCGGAGACAACCCGGCCTCGGAAGCCTACGTGCGCGCCAAGGACAAAACCTGCCGCGAACTGGGCATGCACTCGCGCAAAATCGACCTCCCGACGGACACGACACAGGACCGCTTGTTGTCGGTTGTGGCAGACTTGAACGCCGACCCCGCGATCCACGGCATCCTTGTCCAGTCACCACCGCCGCCTCAGATCGACGAGGCCGCTGTGGTCAAAGCCATCGACCCGCGCAAGGACGTGGACGGATTCCATCCGGTCAATGTGGCCAAGTTGGTCATGGAAGACCCATCGGCTCTCGTGCCCTGCACGCCGCTCGGATGTCTCGAGTTGTTGCGCGCCCACGGCATTGAAACCGCGGGCGCCCGAGCCGTGGTCGTCGGCCGCAGCCTGATCGTGGGCAAGCCCATGGCGATGCTGCTCATGTCCAAAGTCACCGACGCCACCGTGACCGTGGCCCACTCGCGCACCAAGGATCTGGCCTCGGTGACGCGCGAGGCGGACATCGTCATCGCCGCAATCGGGCGGCCGCATTTCATCGGGGCGGAGCATGTGAAAGCGGGGGCTGTGGTCATCGATGTCGGCATCAATCGCGTCGACGATCCCGCTTCGCCGCGCGGCTACCGTCTGGTCGGCGATGTGGATTTCGATGCGGTCGCGCCGAAATGCCGCGCCATCACCCCGGTGCCCGGCGGCGTCGGGCCGATGACCATCGCCATGCTCATGCGCAACACCGTGGCGGCCTGCGAGCGGTTGGCCGCGCCGTAGGTCTTCGCCCCGCGATTTTGTGCTGGCCAGCGTCCGCCGCCGGACGCATTGAAAGCGTGTGAATTCGAGCAGCGCATTCGCGCCGGTTCCTCCCGAACGGCGATGGTGGCTCCCTCAAGGGCCGGCCTTGCAGCGCTTTTTCTTCGGTTCGTGGACCGCGGCGGTTTTCGCGTTTCTCTACATGCCGATTGTCCTGCTTCTGGTTTATTCGTTCAACGACTCGAAGGTGAACCTCTATTGGGCCGGCTTCACCACGAAATGGTACGGGCTGCTTTTCCAGAACGAAGTCCTTCTGCGCGCGTTCCAAAACAGCCTCATCGTGGCCGCGGCGACAACGCTGCTTTCCGTGTTCCTCGGCACCACGGCGGCATGGTTGCTCTACCGCTACAAATTCCCCGCCCAGCGGATGCTCGGCCTGCTCATTTTCATCCCGATGGTCATGCCCGAGGTGCTCATGGGCGTGAGCCTCCTGGTGCTTTTCGTGAATCTCGGTATGCCGCTCGGTTACACCACGATGATCATCGCGCACACGACGTTCTGCTTCCCCTTCGTGCTGGTCGGCGTTCAGGCGCGCCTGCAGGGGATCGATCCCGCACTGGAGGAAGCGGCGCTCGACCTCGGAGCAACACCGATCAAGGCCTTCTGGCTCGTCATCGTTCCCTACTTGATGCCCGCCATCATCGCTGGCGCCCTCATGGCCTTCACGCTTTCCTTCGACGAATACATCGTGAGCATTTTCGTCAGCGGTTCGGATTCGCAGACCCTGCCGCTGAAAGTCTACGGCATGGTGCGAGTCGGACTTAATCCGCAGCTCAATGCCCTCAGCGCGCTCTTCATCGCCGCGACCGCGGCCCTCGTCATTTGCAGCCAGATTTTCACCCGAAAAAAATCCCTATGAAAAAACCAACCGCCATACTCATATACGCCGCCTGCGCCGCAGCGATCCTGCTCGCGGGCTGCGGAAAGAAAGACGACACCCTCAACCTCTTCTGCTGGACGGAATACGTCCCGCAAGCGGTCATCGACAAGTTCACCCAGGAGACCGGTATCAAGGTCGCGATGGAGACCTATTCCTCCAACGAGGAGATGCTGGCCAAACTGCTGGCCGGAGGCGGCGACTACGACCTCATCCAGCCGAGCGAATATGCGGTCGAGGCGATGGTCAAAGAAGACCTGCTGCAACCGCTCGACCAGGCAAAGATTCCGAACCTGAAAAATCTCGCGCCGGAATTCCGCAACATGCCCTTTGATCCGGGCAACAAATACTCCGTGCCTTGGCTGTCCGGTTTCGTCGGCATCGTCTACAACGCCGAGACCGTCACCACGCCCGTCGTCGGCTACAACGACGTCTTCACTCCCGAACACGCCGGACGCATCGTCACGCTCGACGATTCACGCGAAATCACCAGCTGGGCCTTTGCCAATTCCGGTATCCCCGTCAACGACGTGACCGATGAAAATCTCGCCAAGGTCACACCGATGCTCAAAGACTGGATGTCGAAGATCAAGGTGTACGACTCCGACAGCCCGAAGACTTCGTTGAGCAACGGCGATGTCGATCTCGGCGTGATATGGAGCGGCGAAGGCGCCATCCTTTTCAACCAAAACCCGAAATTCCAATGGGTCCTTCCCGCGGAAGGCTTCCACATGTTCATCGACAGCCTGGCCATCCCGAAGACGGCTCGCAACAAGGACATCGCCGAACAGTTCATCAACTTCATCCTCCGTCCCGAAATCAGCAAAATGATTCTGGACGAATTCCCCTACTACAGTCCGAACGCCGAAGCGCGCAAACTGCTCTCCGAAGCCGAGCGCAACAACCCGGCTAGCTATCCGCCCGGGCTCGACATCACCAAGGCGCAACTCTTCAAGGACATCGGCGGGCAAGGTTCCAAAGTGGACGAACTCATCACCTCGCTCAAAGTGCAGAAGTAAAATGGCGGTAACGGCCGCGGCAGCAGTTCTGGCCTCCGGTCCGTCGCATCAGCGGCGGGCCGGGCTCGGCCCTTGGTTTTGCCTGACCCCGATGCTCGGGTGGTTGCTGCTTTTCGTCGTCGTCCCGACACTGATGCTGGTGGTGGTCAGCTTCTGCGAAAGGGACTCTCTCGGCCGCGTCATCTACAACTTCAATGTCGAGAACTACATCCGCGCGTTCGACTGGATGTGGCTGAAGATCCTCGGGATCTCGGTGTGGTATGCCTTCCTCACCACGCTCATCTGCCTCGTGCTCGGCTATCCCGTCGCCTACTTCATCGGCCGCTCGGGCGAGCGCGCGCGCGGGCTCCTCATTATGCTGGTCATGATCCCGTTTTGGACGAGTTTCCTCATCCGAACCTATGCGTGGATCTCCATTCTTTCGCAGGATGGATTACTCAATGCCGCATTGATGGGTGCCGGCCTTGTCTCCGCGCCGATCGGTTTCATGTATACGCCCTTCGCCGTGGTGCTCGGACTCGTTT
>JBEDBL010000228.1:0-4100 GCA_041177245.1 Verrucomicrobiota bacterium | reverse complement strand
GTTCTGACCAAGGAGAGATGAGCCGACTACGTTTTCGCCTTTTATGACGGCGATGAGATCGGTCCAAAGATGATGTCGCGGATCGCTCGGCATACAGGCCTGGAGCCAGAGGACCTCTGATTCCGGGAAGCCTGTGCCGCGGGATTCGTTAGCAACAGCTACCCGTAGCTCGTAACGAGCTAGCCGCTACTTTCTGTATGTCTTTACCCTTAACCAGTAACCCGACACCCGCCACCACCACGCCTTTCATTAGCGTGGTGATCCCTGCCTGCAATCCGGGAATGAAGCACTTTCGCATCGTGCTCGATGCTTTGCGGGACCAGACGCTGCCGAAGGATCGGTGGGAGTTGATTGTGGTGGATGATGCGTCGCGCGTGCCGCTAGGAGCGGAAGGGCGCGACGATTCGGACAGGGAACAATTTGACGTTTTGAAAGATAAGGAGCCTTTCGGCGAAAACTCCAAACTTACGAAATCGCAAATGGAAAATACCGAGGTAGACCTCGGTTGGCATCCGAATGCGCGGCTGGTGCAGACGGACCTGGAGCGTGAGGGGATCGGTCTCGTCAGCGCGCGGTTGCGCGGGTTTGAGTTGGGAAAAGGTGATGTGTTCGTTTTTGTCGACCAAGACAATGCGCTGCGTGCGGATTACTTGAAACGAGTGGCCGACATCGCGGTCGAGTATCCGCATATCGGAACTTGGGGTGGCCAGATTCTGCTTAAGTTTGACGAGGCCGAGAAGGCCCCGGATCCGTGGTTGCGTGGGCCTCTCTGCACCCGAGAGTTGCAGTGTGACATTTGGACCAATGTGATCGACCACCATGATTCGACGCCTTGGGGAGCGGGATTCTGCGCGCGCCGCCAAGTCCTCGAACGTTATCGCGAGCGTGTGCTGGCCAATCCGATGCGTCGGCTTCTGGACCCTACGCCACGAAGAGCGGGATTCGGGGGAGACTCGGATCTTTCTTACTCAGGCTGTCATGCGGGATATGGCAAAGGTGTTTTCAAGCGTCTTGCGCTGGATCATCTGATTCCAGTAGGTCGTTGCTCGGATCAGTATTTGGTGAAAACCTCCGAGGCCAACGGCTACTCCACCGTGTTGCACGGATTTGTTGAGCATGGCAAAACGACACCGCCCCGCAATGACTGGAGATTTTGGGTCATGAGCTGGCTGCGGCGACCGCGGCGCCGAAGGCTGGAGTGGGAGATGGAAATGGCCAAGCGCCGCGGCATGTGGAAGGCGGTAGCGGAGATTGCCGCCAATGAGGATGAATTGCGGCGGTATGCGGAGAACCTTGCGACAAAGGCGGAGGAGCTTGCAGAGTGAAACTCTGAATGTCTGAAAAGCTGAAACCGGAAAACTGAGCCGGAAGAGAGAGATTTTGACAGGGGTTATTTTGACAATTTGAAAAACTGACGACAGGGGGATTTTGAGAGGAATAATTTTGACATTTTGAGAGACTGATGACGGCGACCTCGAAAACGCTGAAATTCTGAAAAGCTGAAATTCTGAAAACCGCCAGCTGAAGACTGCCAACTGACAGCCGAGTCTGCGAGACAGGCCGGTCGTGGCCGGCCAACTGATACCGCCTTCTAGCTCCCGGCTCCTAGCTCCTCGCTCCAAGCTCGCTATGCATATCTACTTTTTCAACAGTGCGGTGGCAGAGTTGTATCAGAACGACATCATTCCGATCGCCGAGGGATTGAAAGAGTTGGGATACTCGTTCAGCGCGCGACACGATTATTGGCGCGAAGAGCCCGGTGGCGACTTTTTGTTCAAGGCAGCGCCCGAGGTGATCCCGGAGGAGTGCGATTTGGTCATTGGAACATTCATGCTTTTTGGGATTTCGAAGCGGAATCAGGCCGAGGAGCAGAGCAAGTTCGTATCGCTGCTGCGAAAAAGGTCAGCCAAAACCAAAGTCGTCTTTATCGATGACTCCGACGGATACACCACTCCGTCTTGGTGTCCCGAGTTCCGGGGTTGTGATCTGATCTGCCGCACGAAATACAACACGCGCGCCTACGCACCCAAGAACGTCCGTCCCTGGGCCATCGGCCTTACCAACCGCACCCTGCGCATGGCCACTTCGGTGCCCGAGCCAGTCGAGCGGCGAAGCGCTATCTACGTGAACTACGGTGCTTCACACCCGTTCGAACACACGACGCGACTCAAAGCCAAAACGCTATTGCATCCAGCTTTGACTCCGGAATTAGAGACTTATCAGCCGCCGTTCGCCGAACTCTCTTTGCCTCCCGAGGATCCGTATGATCGTCTCATGTGGGAGCAAACGAGCAAGCGCCACAGCCGGGTCTATTTCGAACGAATGAAGAGCTGCCTTGTTTCCTCGGCTTTTTGCGGTGACGAAATTCCTGCCGCGCCCTGGAATCCGCAGGGATATTGCGTGGGCGGGGGGAAGGCTCGGTTGAAGCGCATTTGTTTCGACGCCGTTCAAAGATTCGACCCGCGCCCGCTGCGGGTGATTTCCGGCGACAGTTTCCGCTTCTGGGAGTCATTGGCCTGCGGCACGATGCCCATGCAAGTGGACTTCGAGCATTATGGATTAAAAATGCCCGAGCAGCCGCGGCCGTTTAAGCACTACTTGCCTGTGCGCTTGGACGATATCTCCGGGTCCGCTGTGCGCATTAAGAAAATTCTCGGCCGTATTCCCGCATTCGCATCCGAGGCACGAGAATGGGCTTTGTCTAACTACTCTCCAACGGTGTCTGCGAACAGGGTTCTGTCCCTGCTTTGGAATAATGAAGCACGTGCATGAAGTAATCGCGTTAGGCGCGCGCGGGCATAGTTGGCGCGATTGTCTGATGATCATCTGGCTTTTTTGTTTTCGCTCGCGTCCGCGAGTTTGGAGAATTGTTTCCAAGATAGCAGGGGCAAGTGATATTATCACTAAAGTGCGAACACCGTCGGGTGCCGCGCGTCTTGTTTTCAATCCGCTAGAGGTCACGGAGTTGTCCGTCATCGATGACTTGCTGCCCGGCAGAATTTACCTTGTCGGTTAAGCCGCTGACGTGCTCGTTGGTTGCGGGGCTTTCAGGGGAATCTCGACGATTTATTTGCAGGACCAAGTCAAAGCCTGCAAGTGTTTGCTTACGAGCCCGACCTCGCCAATTTTCAGATTCTTCCGCTTAAATTGGCTCGGTATTTAGCCAACAGTATCTGTGTCAACGCGGCCGTAGGTTTGGAGTTCAGGCAAGTCCGGTTTGAAGGTTTTGGAGTAGCTGACTGCATTAGCGAAAAAGGAGCGGCGGTTCGCATGGTTTGCTTGCAGGAAAAGAAAGCGCTGCGAATCTCTCGCAGTCTCTTGCTAAAGATGGACATCGAGGGGGCGGAAATGGACGTTCTGCCGGGTCTTCTGCGAGCTCTTCCAAAAACTTGCTCCATATTTTTGGAAACACATTGCCCACAATTGGAGGCCGAAAAGCTTCCTTCTTCTTTTCGTAATGAACGTTTCGATGTTCGGAAGTTGCGTCATCAGGAAGAGCCTGATGAGGTAGCAACTTATATGGATTGGGAGTTGGCCCGCCGTTAGGAAAGATCTGCAGAGTGCGGCGTCCCAAGCCCGATAAAATGTTGCCCAGAGTCCTTGTTCTTTCAGACGAAGTTCCGCAGACCGTCAACGCGGGAGCGATATTGCTGCATAGGTTGTTTCGGGGCTATGGGCTCGAGGCGAGGGGCGAGAGGGGGCAGCAGCCGGAGACCGGAGATGGGAGATCGGAGATGGGAGCTGGGGAGCGAGTGTCGATATCCGAACTTCCATCTTCCACCTCCGCATCGGCGAGGCTGTTCGTCATCGGACCCAAGCCGCATCCAAACGCAGAGTTGCTCGATTGTCCGTATCGGGAGTTAAGAATGCCGTTGCGGCGGTTGGAGACATCTCGCTTCAACGTGCACAAACGTTCTCTCCAGGCGGTCGGCTTTGTTCCTTTGCCACCGCACAGAAAGATTCTTCGGCTTCTCGGTGATTTTCGCCCCGAAGTGATCGTGACCGTCATGCAAGGCACGCCCTTTATGTGCTTGGCGGAACGCACGGCCAAACAACTTAAAATCCCCCTGGTTCTCATTGTTCACGATCTGAACGAAGAA
>JBEDBL010000227.1:0-4127 GCA_041177245.1 Verrucomicrobiota bacterium | reverse complement strand
CGATCACCGTGCCGCTGTTGGTCGTGCCCAGGCCGCTGTCGTTGCCCACGCGGATGGCCCCGGCGTTGTTCGTGACGATTCCAGTGAAGGTGTTGGCGCCGTTGAGGAAGAGGGTGGCCGCGCCGGACTTGGTGATGTTCGTTCCGGCGATGATCCCGTTGAGGATGACGCTGTTGGAGGCCGTGTCGATGTTCGCCGTGTCCGTCTGAAAGGTCAGGCCGAAGTTGATCGTCTGGATGTTGGTCGAAAGATTGGTCAGCACTCCGGGGCCGGTGAGAATCAAGGCCGAGGCGGTGGCATTGGTGCCATTGAGAACGAATGCCCCGGCGTTGGTCGCGAAGAGGAGGTTGATGTTGACGTTGGCGATGCCGTTAACCGCGAGGTTGTTCGTGTTGGTCAAGCCCGTGGTGCCGGCGAAGATGATGTTGTCGACGCCGTCCGGAGCAGTGCCGCCCCAGTTCGTCGCAGCGGACCAGTTGCCGTTGGTCGAGGCACCTTGGCCTGTCCACGTGTTGGTGACCGCGTAAGCTCTCGGAGCAAGCGGTGACATCAACGCGATGAGCGAGAGCAGGGCAAAAAAGTAACGGGCGAGCCGGCACGAACGCGCGGCAATACGGGTGATGGATGGTTGTGTAGCGGGCACGTATTTTCCCGGCCGCGACCAACACCAACACCGAAACGGTATACGGCGTCGCCACAATAAGAGGTCCGCGGCCGGCGCACCCAAGACGATGACAACGGAGAAGGATAGTTATTTTGAGCCTCGGCGCAAACGGTTTTCAGTGCCCTCATGGGGGTGAAATTGCGGTCTCTGGAGCGGTGGGCGCTGCATGGGTGCGGACGACTAGGGCCAGCAGAAGAAAACAGAGGGCCACGGATGGACGCGGATAGACGCGGATAAAAGGCAGGATAAGATTTTGGTCGGCGCGGAGAACAATCTACCATCCAACATCCGGGCACTCTGAGGTCAAGAGATGCGCGGCGCATGATCGCGAAGAAGGAGATGCATTGATTATGCGGTTTATGCATAGTCACGCGGTGCGGAGGAACCCCATGTTTTCGCCCCGCGATCTCCCGAATTTTCCCATGCGAACCATCCCCTCCCTACCCTTGTTGCGGCCCATTTTGCTGCTCTCATGCGCCGGCATCTTGCTGGCCAGCGCACCCGCAAATGCAGCCGAAACCGAAGCGAGGAGCCTCGATAAACCGGTGCAGGTGCAACCGGGAGGTGGTTGGCTGAAGGACCACGTCATCCGCCCGGTAGCGCCGTTCGAACTCGTGCCGGGCAAGGAGGCGAACGCGTGGGCGTTCATGCTCGAGCCCTACGGATGGTCGCCCGGCCTCTACGGAAACATCGGAATCAAAGAGTTTCCGGTGTCCACCGTGAACCAGAGCCCGATCGACATCCTGAAGAAACTCGACTGGGGATTTTTCGCGCGCGGCGAAGTGCGCAAGGGACGATGGGGATTGCTCGGCGACGGATTTTTCGCGCAGTTCACCATGGGTGTGGATCCGAAGGATGCGATCTACAAGGACATCTCGGTCACGTCGCAGGAGAGCATGGTCACCGTCGCCCTTGCCTACCGCGTGATCGAAGACCGCCGCTACTTCGTCGATCTGTATGCGGGCGGACGCTACAACTACCTCGGCGCGTCGGTCTCGGCGGAACTCAACCGCGCGGGGATCGAGGCGCTGAGCCAGCGGGTCATCGACCGCGCCATGGTGAAGTTCGGACCGCGTCTCCTCGCGAAATATCCCGGCCTGAAGAACGTGCCGGCGTCCGTGCTGCAGCAGGCCAAGCAACTCGGCATCAAGAAACTTTCCGACCGCATCGAGAAGGAATTGCCGACGAGCGTGGAGCAGAACCGCTGGTGGATCGACCCGATCGTGGGTTTGCGCGGGCAGGTGAATTTTTCGCGCTGGTTCTTCGCCGCGGCGCAGGCCGATGCGGGCGGGTTCGGCGCAGGTTCGCAGATCACCTGGAACACGCAGGCGACGCTGGGTGTGAATTTCTCGCGCAACGTGGCTTTCGAGGCCGGCTACCGCTACATGTATATCGACTACGACAAGGATAACTTTCTCTACAACGTGAACATGCCGGGTGTTTTCGGGGGTCTCATCTTCAAGTTCTGAGCGGCCGCACGGCCGCCGAACGGCATCAATGTCATTCCCCGCATTCCTGCGCCTGCCGGCCAAAGTTGTCCGGTTTCTTGCCGGCGCCTTGCTGGCGGTCTGGGCCTTCGGCGCGCTGTGGTTCGATGCCGCACCGGCCGCGGCGTGCGGATTTCTCGCCGCGATGTTGGCGGCCGCCTGGGTCCTGCGCCGCAGCGGGCGCGCGTGGTTCGTGCCGTTCGCGGGTTTCGCCTCGGTGCTCGCGTGGTGGCTGACGCTCGCGCCCTCGCACGACCGCGCGTGGTCTTTGGAATACTCGAGACTCCCGAAGGCCGTGATCGAGGGCGACAAGTTCACGATCAACAACGTTTACAATTTCGACTATCCGACCGGCGGGGACGCGGTGCCGCGCTGGGAAACGCGCAGTTACAATCTCTCCGACATCGAGGGCATGGATCTCGCGGTGAACTACTGGGGCTCGCCCTGGCTCGCGCACCCGATCGTCATCTTCCGCTTCAAGAACGCGCCGCCGCTGGCTTTTTCCATCGAGACGCGCCGCGAGAAGGGCGAAAAATATTCCGCGCTGGGCGGATTCTTCCGCCGATACGAATTGATAGTGCTGGCCGGCGACGAGCGTGACTTTCTCGGCGGGCGCGTCAACCGCGGGGAGGACATTTATCTCTACGCGACCACGGCCACGCCGGAGCGCGCGCGCGCGCGACTGCTCGATTATCTCGAAACGATCAACACGCTCGGTGCACGCCCTCGCTGGTACAATGCGGTGACGAGCAATTGCACCACGGCGATCCGCGGCATGAACAACCACGGACCCAAGCTGCCGCTGGACTGGCGACTGCTCATCAACGGCAAGGGCGACGAAATGCTCTACGAGGACGGATTCCTCCGCACGGGCGGGTTGCCTTTCGATGAGATGAAAAGGCGAGCTTTGATCAACACGGTGGCGAAGGAAGCTTTCAACGGCGGCGATTTTTCGCAGAGAATACGCGCCGGCCGCCCCGAGTTTGCGGCCGGATCATGAGACTATTGCCGCTCGTCGCCCTTTTCGCTTTGGCCGGATGCAAACCGGCCGCTGTCCCGCTGTCGGGTCCACCCGCGGGCATGGTGCTCGTTCACGGCGGCCATTTTCGCATGGGCTCGGATGCCGGGTATGCTTACGGCAACGAAAAACCCGCCCACCGCGTGGAGGTCGCGCCGTTTTATCTCGATGCCAAACCGGTGACCAACGCGGACTTCGCGAGGTTCGTCGAGGCCACCGGCTACCTCACCGTGGCCGAGCGCCCGGTGATTTGGGAGGAACTCAAGAGGCAGGTTCCGCCGGGAACGCCGAAGCCGCCGGATGAAGTGCTGCAACCGGGTTCGCTCGTCTTCCGCGCAACGGCGGGGCCGGTCGATCTGCGCGACATGGCGAGCTGGTGGCAATGGACACACGGCGCGTCATGGCGCCATCCCGAAGGCCCCGGCAGCTCGATCGAAGGACGCGAGGATCATCCTGTCGTGCAGGTCGCATGGGAGGACGCGAACGCCTACGCGAAATGGGCCGGGAAGCGTCTGCCCACCGAGGCGGAATGGGAGTTTGCCGCGCGCGGGGGACTCGAGGGCGCGCGCTATGCTTGGGGCGAGGAGGAAAATCCGGATGGCCATTTCATGGTCAACCGCTGGACGGGCGAGTTTCCCTACCACAACGACGGCAAAGACGGATTCACCGGCACGTCACCGGTCGGTTCGTTTCCCGCCAACGGCTACGGGCTCTTCGATATGGCCGGCAATGTCTGGAACTGGTGCAGCGACCTGTATCGTTCCGATACTTTTGTCGACCGCGCCGGTGACCAAAAAGCATGCTGCGATCCCCAAGGACCGGCGAGCGCGGCCGGCGAGCGCCCCGTGTTCGGCGACCCCTCGCCGCCCAGCGTGCCCGGTGCCGAGCGCCGCGTGATCAAAGGCGGATCGTTCCTGTGCCATCCTGATTACTGCGAGAGCTACCGACCTTCCGCGCG
>JBEDBL010000226.1:0-4162 GCA_041177245.1 Verrucomicrobiota bacterium | reverse complement strand
GAACAAAGGAACAGTCCGGCCGGGCGCGACCGCGGGAAAACCTTGAGCCATGCACAAACGCGATCGGGTATGGCCAGAGCAACGAGATGCGTAACAAGCAGGCCGATGCCGACGGCCAAGCCGACCGTGCGGAGGGTGAATTCGTACATCATGGCTGGCGGCGGGTTGTTGAACACGTTCGTGGTCCTGTTGACAAGCCGCGGCTCATCTTTTCGCCGAATGCGCCGCCCCGGCCAGAGGCGCCACGAAGGAGGCAACTTTGCCGGCCAGATCTGCATCCCTGCCGTGCTCGGCGATACGCCGCACGATGGCGCTTCCGACCACGACGGCATCCGCGCTGCGCGCGACTTCTGCCGCTTGGTCCGGGGTGGAGATGCCGAACCCCACCGCGACGGGCAGATCGGTGTGCTTTTTGATCTCCGCGACTTGCGCCCCGATCGAGTCCGAGAGCTTTGTCTGCTCGCCGGTCACACCTTCGCGCGAGACATAGTAGATGAATCCGTCCGCCGATTTGCAGATGCGTTCCATGCGGGCCGGCGGGGTCGTCGGTGCGATGAGCCGGATCGACTTCATGCGGTGCTTGTCCGTCAGTTCGCGGTTCGCGTCGATTTCCTCGGGCGGCAGATCGAGGATGAGTATTCCGTCGATGCCGGCCGCCGCCGCTTCCTCGTGGAATTTGTCGAAGCCGTGCACATAGAGCGGGTTCAAGTAGGTGAAGAGAACGAGCGGGAGTTCCGACTTGGCCCGGATGCGCCGGATCGATTCAAACAGCTTCGCGATGGTGGCTCCCGCATCGAGCGCCCGCTGCGCGGCCATCTGGTTGACCACGCCATCGGCCAACGGATCGGAGAAGGGGACTCCGAGTTCGAGGATGTCCACGCCAGCGGCCTCGAGGGCCGGGACGAGTTGCTCAGTCGCAGCGAGCGACGGGTCTCCCGCCGTGATGTAGGCGATGAATCCGGATTTTCCGGCCGCGTGCAAATCGGCGAACTTTTGATCGATCCGGTTGGGCATGGTGTGGATTCGCTGCGGCCGCTTTGCCCGCGCGACGTTCTTTCTCGCACAACGGGCGGCAGGCTCGCAAGAGCAGTCCATTTGCAAAATGGGGCCCCTCACCGAAAGGGCTCCATGATCGATTGCCGGAATCGGCAGGTTTTTTTCTTCCCCGGCAACGCGCGGACCATTATCTGGACGGGCGATTGTTCTGCAAAAAGCAGGCAACCCTCCGAATCGTCATGAGACTTGCACTTCGTCGCGTCTATGTTTTTCGCCCGCCGCGGCCAGCTTCCTCTTGCTCCAGGCGGTCAGGGCTCTCATCGGCTTGCGCGTGGACGATGAAGCTGAACATGCCGGACTCGATGTCAGCGAGCCTGGCGAGAGCGCGTACAACGAGTAGTCAACCAGCGCCGGCGATCTGAGACAAACCCGTTTCAACCCCATGGCCGACACGATCCGCGAACTTCAGGAAATCATCCGGAAATTCCGCGATGAACGCGACTGGATGCAGTTCCATAACCACAAGGACATGGCCACAGCTCTTGCCATCGAGGCCGCCGAGCTGCAGGAGCTCTTCCTATGGAAGCGAGGTGATGGGATTGATCTGGTGGCTTCGGAAAAGCGCGAGCGTTTGAGCGAGGAGTTGGCGGACGTCGCCGTCTATCTCTTGGAATTGGCCGACAATCTCGGCATCGACTTGGGTCAAGCCATCGTGGAAAAGTTGTCCAAGAACGCGGCGAAATACCCCGTCGATAAAGCCAAGGGCTCAAATGTGAAATACACCGACCTCTAAGGTGTTTTGCTCGTCCGGTGCGGGTGCATGGTCGACATGCCTGAGAGGAGGACTGGGCCGCCGCAGCCGGAGCATAGGGGGCGCTGGCCTGTCAATGACCGCATTCACGTTTATCGTTGGCGTGGCGGCATCTATCGCCAGAGGGCGAGGGGAGGGCAAGAAAAAGGCCAAAGCTTTTGCCACAAATTTACCGCAACTCATGGCAACTCACTGTCGCCCATCAAATGCCCGCGAAGCCGCTATTCATGCCGGTTTACGGGGTTTTTGCCCGAAAAAGCAAATGGCAGCGCGCACGGGATTCGAACCCGTGTACCAGCCTTGAGAGGGCTGTGTCCTAGGCCTCTAGACGAGCGCGCCGTTCAAGAACCCCCGCATTATGCCGCGGGGTGGCATCGTTTCAAGCTCGGCTCTATCCGACAGGGCGATCGCGCGTCAACAAAGGCACACTTGCCGCGCCCAGGTCGTTGGGCGAAGATTCTTGTCCGTTCATGATCATCTACGTCAAAAGTCATTGCTCCTGGTGCGTCGATGCACTCGCCTGGCTCGATTCCCATGGTTACCGCTACGAGGTGCGGGAGGTTTTGGAGGACCCAGCTTTCTACGCGCGCATGCGCGAGATTTCCGGTCAGTCCCTTACTCCGACCATGGAGGTCGACGGAAAGGTGCTGGCGGATTTCGACACCGACCAGCTCTCGCGGTTTCTCGAAGCCAACGCCATTCAGCCTTGAACCAGCTTCTCTTTTTCGCCGGCCTGGTTGTCCTTACCGGGGCGTTTTTCAGCTTCTCCCATTCCTTGCTGCGCAGGTTGGGGTTGCTCAGCTTTGCCGCCACGGTTTTTGCCGCGGGGTATTTGTCCACCGGAAGTATCTGGGCCGGTGTGGCCTGCATCCTCGGATTGCTGCTTTTTCCGTGGTTGGAAATCCTTCTGCGCATCCGCAAACTGCGCCTGCCGCTGCGCAAGCGGCTGACGCAAACCACACCACCGTCCCGAGAGATGTTCCCGGATCTGCAGCACATGACGGAGGATATCGAGTCGGCCGGATACGAACACGTGGCCGACCTTGGGTGGGACATGGACGGTTACCGTCAGTTTCTGCGCCTGTTTGCCAATGCCCAAAAGAGCGAGGAAGCAGCCATCACGTACGTGGAGCAAAACCAGTTGGGTTTCCATTTCGCCAGCGTGACCTCCCGCGGTTCGGGCGGCACGGTGTTTACCACATGGAATTGTCCGGTTTCCTCGAGTCTCAAGACGCCTCCCACGCTTCATCTTCATCGCATGCCGGGCGAAGCATCGTTTGCCGATCTGGTCACCGGTCATGACGGGTTCCTCCGGCGGTGCGGGTTGGATGCGGGCGCGCCGCAACCGGTCGATGCGGATTCGGTTCGTGCAGCAGTTGAGCGCGATATGGAGACGCAGATGCAGCACAATATCCGCGAGGGGCTGCTCGAAGCTGCCGACGAAGCGCACGGGCGCTACTCGTGGCGCGGAATGCTTTTCTTGTGGTGGCAGGCCGTGCGGGATATTTTGCGGTTCTCGTGAGCGCCCTGTTCCCCATGACCAGGCAATCGCCCTCGTTCGGGCGCGTCGACCAGATTATGGTCGAGGAACGCGCGGCTACCTTTACCAAGCGCAGCATCAAGAACGAGTCCAAGCTGCAGGGTTTGCGTTTGGCCTTCTCCATGCTCGATCTCACCACGCTCGAGGGGCGCGACACGCCGGGCAAGGTCATGACTCTCTGCCACAAAGCCATGCATCCCGCGCCGGAGCGCTACGGGGTGGGGTCGGTGGCCGCTGTTTGCGTCTATCCTAATCTTGTTCCTGCAGCCAAAGCCTTCCTGCGCGGTTCCAGCGTCAAAGTCGCGGCTGTAGCCACCTACTTTCCGAGCGGGCAGTCTTCGCTCAAAACCAAACTCGAGGACACGCGCGTCGCGCTCAATGCCGGGGCCGATGAGATCGACATGGTCATCGACCGCGCCGCGTTCCTGCGCGGGGAATGCGCCAAAGTGCATGACGAAATCGCCGCGGTGAAACAGCTCTGCGGAGAAGTGCATCTGAAAGTCATCCTCGAGACCGGGGAACTCGTGACCTACGACAATGTCCGCGCCGCGAGCATGATCGCCATGCAGGCGGGCGGAGATTTTATCAAGACCTCGACCGGCAAAGTGAGTCCCGCGGCCACGCTGCCGGTCACGCTGGTCATGCTCGACGCCATCCGTGAGTTTTTCTTTGCCACCGGAGTGCGCATCGGCATGAAACCGGCCGGCGGAATCCGCACGGCCAAGCAGGCTCTGCAATATCTCGTCATGGTCAACGAAACTCTCGGCGACGATTGGCTCACGCCGGATATGTTCCGGCTCGGGGCCAGCACGCTG
>JBEDBL010000225.1:0-4168 GCA_041177245.1 Verrucomicrobiota bacterium | reverse complement strand
GCACGCAGCGGTCAGGGTCTCGTGGGTCTTCGGACCTGATCGCGACAGCTTTGTCGACAAGGCGCTGCAAACCGCCATGCGGGGCGAAACGGTGAGAGCCGTCGCGGACAAATGGTCTTCGCCATCTTATACCGCGGATATCGGGCAGGCACTTTGTGCGCTCCTTGAAACCGGGGCGCCCGGCGGCATTTATCACGCCTGCAACTCGGGCGTCTGCACTTGGCTTGACTGGGCTGCAGAAGCGATCGCCTCAGCCGAGCGCGCCGGGCTCTTGCCGGCAGGAACCAAGATCGAGCCTTTGCGCTTGGCTGATATCGCGGCCATGGTCGCACGCCGACCAGTGCACACGAGCATGTCATGCCACCGGATCGAGACCTTGGCCGGCCGACCGATGCGCTCATGGCAGGATGCTGTGCAGGATTATGTGGCAGCACGGTATGCAGGGAGAAAATAAGGGCCAAGAGCCCTGCCACCGCTATGCCCATAAGTGCATACAATATATGTCATGTATAGTGGCGATCAGTGTAAGAGCCCTATCCTTGAGCTAGGCTCGATTACTCCGACCATTGCCCATATGGCCGGATGCTGAGGTTCGCGTTGAGGTAGCGAGGATCCTCTGAAACCTCGGCTCCAAGCCACTCGGGCCTCGCGAATGGCTCGTCGGGGTCGGACAACTCCAATTCCGCGATCAATAGTCCCTGGTTTGCCCCTTGGAATTCATCGATCTCCCAAATGTGCGCACCGACCGGCACCCGGTGCCGGACTTTTTCCACCAACCGGCCCCGGCACAAGGCCAGCAACTCCTCGCCGTCGCGAAGTGGCACAACGTATTCGAACTCCGGCCGCGATAATCCGAGAGTCGCACCCTTGATCGTGACACGCGCCTCCTTCCCATCGGTCCGCACCCGCACCGTTGTCCCGCCGTCGATCGCCAGATAACCCTGCCGCAATCCGAGACTCTGGCGTGCTGCGGCGCGCCATGCCTCGCTCTGCACGAGGAATTTGCGCTCGGTCTCGACACCCATGATTCACCAAGATGGCCTCCCGCACCCTACGAGGCCAGCGCGGAGCGAAAGTTTCTTGCGCGCTTGTGATGATGCGCTGTCCGGTTCAACCTTCAGTGGCATGAACACCTTCCAGCAAAATGTCGAGCAGGTCGGCATGCTCGTGGACGCTGCGGGAGTTGCTGTCATTGTTGTCGGCATTCTCGCCGCCACCGGCCGCGCCTTCATCGGCGCACCTCCGCCGGGCCTCGGCCGCTACATGGCCTACCGCCAGAATCTCGGCCGCGCCATCCTGCTCGGGCTAGAATTGCTGGTCGCGGGCGATATCATCAAGACCGTCGCTGTCGCGCCAACCATGCAGAACATGGCGGTGCTGGGCGCCATCGTGATCATCCGGACTTTCCTGAGTTTCTCGCTCGAATTGGAAATCAACGGACGCTGGCCCTGGCAAGCCAAGCCCTCGTCCGGTTCATGAACTCTTCCGACGGCGGAAAATTCTGGACCTTGCTGGCCCGCTGGATGCCGTGGCTGGCAACGCCCGGCCTGCTCAAAGCCGTTGTCCTGCTAAATGCCCTCACCTTCATTCTCATCACGGCGAATCCGGCGTACGCGGACGTCCTTGCCCTCGATCCCGCGAAAATTATGCGGGGCGAATTCTGGCGCCTTGTCTCCTACATTTTCATTCCCGAAACGCGCAGTGTTTTTTGGATTTTGTTCGCATTGCTTTTCCTCTGGTTTCTCTCGTCCATGCTCGAGGACATCTGGGGCCCCTTGCGGCTGAATGTTTTCTACCTCCTCGGCATGGCTGGCTGCACCGCGGCCGCGTTCTTTTTCGGCGGCGGACCGTCGAACACCTTTTTGAATCTCTCGCTTTTCTTCGCTTTCGCGACGCTCGCGCCGGACTACGAGGTGTTCCTCTTTTTCATCGTGCGGGTGAAAATCAAATACATCGCGTGGGTCATGGCGGGCATCTTCGGCCTGCAATTCCTCGTGCTTCCGCTTCCCGCCAAAATGGCCATGGCCGCTTCGTTGGCCAATTATCTTCTTTTTTTCGGACCGGGCGTTGTCCGGTCCCGCTGGACCGGACAACGGGACGCGCAAAGGTTGCGCAAATTCCGCGTCGAAAGCGAAGCGACCCTCCACTGTTGTGCGTCGTGCGGAAGAACCGAAGCCAGCGACCCGGACTTGGAATTCCGCGTCACTGCTGCGGGCGAGGAATTCTGCGGCGAACACCTGCCCAAATCGTAGGCTTCAGTGCCGGCGGCCGCCGCGCGAACCCTCGAAGATCGCGTCGATCAGGGCCGCGTATTTGTCCGTGATCACGTGGCGGCGGTGTTTGAACGTCGCCGTCAGTTCGTCTCCCACCTCGAAGGGTTTCGGCACGAAACGCCACCCGAGCACGAACTCGAAGGGCTTGAAGCCGGTCTCGCGTGAGACCAGACGTTTGATCTCGGTATTGATGAGTTCCGTCACGCGGCCGTCCGCCTCGGCCTCGGCCAAGGACGCGAAGGCGAGCCCCTGCCCCTTCAGCGCCTCGAGTGAGGGTACAACAAGTGCACCGAGATGCTTCTCGTCCTGCCCCACAACCATGCACTGCTCGATGAATCGGGATTCGAGCAACTGCGCCTCTATCGGCACGGGTTCGACGTTTTCTCCGTTGAGCAGGACGATCGTTTCCTTGGAGCGTCCGAGAATTTTAAGGCAATCGTTGAACGTCACCATGCCGAGGTCGCCGGTGTTCATCCATTCGTCCTTGAGCACTTTGTCCGTCGCCTCCGGATTCTTGTAGTAGCCCTTCATGACCTGGGGGCCGCGGGCATGGATCTCGCCTTTGATCCCCCGCCCTTCTTTCCCGGCAGTTCCCGACGGGTAGATCACCTTCCCGTCGGAGGGATCGACGATCCGGATCTCGGTGTGCGGCCAGAATGGCCCGACCGTGCCGATGACCAGTTTGTCCCACGTCCTCACCGCCAGCACGGGCGAGGTTTCCGTCATGCCGTACCCCTCCAGCACGGGAATACCGATGTAGTTGAAAAATTCGTCCACGTGCGGCGGCAGGGCGCCTCCGCCCGATACGGTGCCTTTGAACTCGCCTCCGACCACTCCCCGGAGTTTTTTGAGCACCAACCCGTCGAGAATTTTGCAGGGAATGAAGTAGATCGCCATCATCACCAGACTTCTCGCCGCGAGCGCGGCGGATTCGAACCACGAACGGTGCTTGAGATCGAGTCGGCGGTGCGTGAGGAAAAAATGCGCGCTTTGGAACGCACGCGAGCAATGGTAAGCCGCGCGGAAAAGTCCGCGCTTGAGTGGCGGTTGCGCCGCGACATTTTGCAGGATCTTGTTGTACAGCCCCTCCCACAAGCGCGGCGCCGAGGCCATCCACGTCGGCTTCACCTTGCGCAGATCATCGGCCAGGGAACGGATGCTTGTATAATACGTGCAGGCGCCACGCGCGACCGTCACCATTTCGAAAATCCGCTCGTAACTGTGCCAGATCGGCAAAATGGACAGAACGCGGTCACCCGGATCGATATGGAACGGCAGATAGCGCACCTGCGACATCATGTTGTCGTGGGTGAGCATCACCCCTTTCGGAGTCCCGGTCGTGCCCGAGGTGTAGATGAGTGTAAAAATGTCGCCTCCCTTGATCTGCGCGATTCTTTCCTCGATGGCACGGTCGCCCGCAGCGCGCAGTTGGCGGCCGCGCTCGATGAGATCAGCGAGGAGCAGGACACCCGCGCCGGTCGGCGCTTCGCCTTGCATGAGGATGATCTGCCTCACCTTGGGCAGCGAGGAACGCACCTCGAGCACCTTGGCTAACACGGCGGGATTCTCGGCGATGACCATGACCGAGTCGCTGTGCGCCACGATGAAGGAAATTTCCTGAGTGGTGACATCCGCCGCGCGCGGCACATCTGCAGCACCGGCCATAAGGACGGCGAAATCGCAGAGCAACCACTCCCGGCGGTTATCCGCCAGCAAAGCCACATGTTCCCTCGCCTGCAGCCCCAATTCGATCAAGGCCGTTCCCAGCGCGACGCCGGAATCGTAAAGCTCGCCGAAGGACATCGATCGGAATTCGCCGGATTCCTTCCAAGCCAAAGCCGGCCGCTCGCGGTAAGCCTCCCCGACAAGACGGTAAAGGTCGGCCAGATTTTCCG
>JBEDBL010000224.1:0-4188 GCA_041177245.1 Verrucomicrobiota bacterium | reverse complement strand
CGTAGATGCGTGCGTGGTTCCAACCCATGCTGCCGACCCCGACGACACCGGCGCGAAGTTTTGTGCTCATGGTTTTACTCCGAGGATGGAAATATTGTGCTCACTGGCCAAGGCGCGGAGGCGGTCGGG
This sequence comes from Verrucomicrobiota bacterium, assembly GCA_041177245.1. Lineage (GTDB taxonomy): Bacteria > Verrucomicrobiota > Verrucomicrobiia > Chthoniobacterales > JACTMZ01 > JACTMZ01. The sequence continues at coordinate 4,059 of JBEDBL010000224.1, read as the reverse complement.
TTCCACGAGCAGGGTGCGTCCGGCTTCGACGGCGAGTGCGGAGAGGCCTGCCGAGGCACCGGCTTCGAGGGTGAGGGGGCCGATGACTGGAACATCGAAGCGGAAATCCTGAGCCGGCTTGGAAACTTTCACCGCGACGGCCTGGCCGCGTCCGAGGGACGCGCCGCGTTTGATCGCTTCGTTGGTGCCCTCGAAACCTTCCACGGCAAGGACCGTGCCGTTGCGGACGACCACGGTCTGTCCGATATCGAGGCGGCTCACTTCTTTGGCGATGCGCAGGCCGAATTGAATGTCGTTCGTCACGCGCCCGCGCGGGCGCGGTCCGGCAAAGTGTCCCTCCGGCGCGAGGAATTCCTCGAGGAAGGTGGTGGCCGGAAGGACTTCGACGCCAGCTTTGCCCAAGTAGTCCGCCACCGCGCCGAAGAGCGTCTCGGCATTGCGTTCTTTCAGCTTGGCCAGCACGAGCAGCGCGGCGAAATCGGGCCGGAGGTCGAAGAGGTTTTTCGGCGCGATTTGGCCGGCCATGATGGCTCTCGAGGCGCCGGCTTCCTTGGCATAGGCGGCAAGTTTGCCCAGCTGTCCGACCCGCAACCAGCGCAGGTCATCGACCAACCCGGCGAGGGCGGGATCGGTCTCATTCTCGAACGCGGCAGCGCAAAGACGTTTGACGCCCTTTCGGCGCGCGGCCTCGGCGAGTTGGAATGGATAGCGTCCGTTCCCGGCAATGATGAGAAGCGTATCGGGCGTGCTCAACGCGCTGGATTCTCGGGGTGCGGAAGTTCATTGTCGAGGCGATGAAGCGGGCAATTCACTGGTTTCGGCGGGATTTACGGATCACAGACAACACGGCACTGGCCGCCGCAGCCAAGGAAGCGGAGGAGGTGGTGCCGGTGTATGTGGTGAGCGATTGGAAAAAGAAGCACTGTTGGACCGGGGCGGCGCGGCAGACGTTCCTCTGCGGATCTTTGGCCGCGTTGGACGGGAATTTGCGGGCCATTGGCAGCGGACTGGTGGTTTGCGAGGGCGATGCGGAGGAGGCGTTGGTCAAACTGGCACGCGAGACGAAGGCGGAAGCTGTCTTCACCAACCGCGACCCCGATCCGTTCGGCAGCGAAACGGAAAAGCGCCTCGCCCAAGGGCTGGCCGCCGATGGGCGTGAATTGAGAATTTGCAAAGATGCCGCGATTCACGAGCGCGACGAGGTGAAGACCGGGGAAGGCGGGAACTTCCGTGTGTTCACGCCCTACTCGAAAGCATGGGCCAAGCTGGACAAGCCGCAGGCCGGACCGGCACTGAAGAAACTCAAAACACCAGCGGGGATCAAAAGCGCCGCTTTGCCGACCCCGGCGCATTGGGGATTGGCGGAATTTGCTGGCGGCGTGGAAGCCGGGGAAAAAGCGGCGCGGGCGCGGCTGAAAAAGTTTCTTTCCGGGCCGATCCACAAATACGGTGCGACGCGCGATCTGATGGGCAAGGACGGGACGTCGCGGTTGTCGCAGGATCTGCGCCACGGACTGCTTTCCATCCGCGAGGTTTACCATCGATCGAAGGAAGCTGCCGAAGCGGCTGATGCCGACGGGCGCAACAGCGTTTGGAAATACATCGCGGAGTTGATCTGGCGGGAATTTTATTTCCAGATCCTTTGGCATTATCCCGAGGTGCTGGAGCACGAGTTCAGCCCGAAATACCGCGGTATGGAATGGGATCGGGACCAAAGCAAATACCGAACGTGGTGCGAGGGAAGGACGGGTTTTCCCATCGTTGACGCGGCGATGCGGCAATTGAACGAGACGGGCTATATGCACAATCGCTCGCGCATGATCGCGGCCATGTTCCTGACCAAAGACCTCCATCTCGATTGGCGGTTGGGTGAACAATATTTCATGCAGACGCTGATCGACGGCGAAATCGCGAGCAACAATGGCGGGTGGCAGTGGAGCGCCGGCACGGGAGCGGACGCGGCGCCGTATTTTCGCATTCAGAACCCATGGAGCCAGACCAAGCGCTACGATGCCGAGGGAAAATACATCAAGCAATGGGTACCCGAGTTGCGTGATGTGCCGGCGGTGAAATTCCTCGATGCGCCGGCAGACGGTAAGCCGATCGCGACTGGTTATCCGCTGCCCATGGTCGACCATTCGACCGAGCGGGATGAGACCTTGCGACGGTTCAAAGTGGTGGCGTGACCATGGCGCGGTTTTTCGTTCCCGCAGCGGATTGGGAGTCGGCAGAGTTGCCGGAATCCGAGGCGCGTCATGCCTCGCAGGTGTTGCGCCTGGGCGACGGCGACAAGGCGGTTGTTTTCGATGGGACAGGGCGTGCTGCCGAGGTCGAGTTGCAGGATGTTCGCAAAAAGCATGTGGCATTCCGTATCGTTCACCAATGGCGCGAGGAGCGGACGCGGCCGGAGATCCACCTCATCGTCGCCCTGATCAAAAACGAGCGCTTCGACTGGCTGGTGCAAAAAGCGACAGAACTCGGCGCGGCGTCCATCCGACCGGTCGCGGCTGCGCGCAGCGTGGTGAAATTGGAGGGCAAGGACGCGGAGAAGCGGCGCGGCAAATGGGAGCAAATCGCCATCGAAGCGGCCAAGCAATGCGGTCATTTGGTCTTGCCGGAAATTTTTCCGGTGTCCGACACGGCTTCCGCCTTTCGTTCCGCGCCTGACGGTGTCAAAGCGATCCCGGCACTGCATAAAGGCGGACGGGCGCTCGGCGAAGCGCTCGCCGGACAACCCGTTGCCGTGACTTTCGCCATCGGGCCTGAGGGCGATTGGACGGAGGATGAAATGCGCCTGGCTGGGCAATGCGGATTCGTGCCGATCTCGGCAAACACGTGTTGCGCAGCGAAACGGCGGCGCTGCATGTATTGAGTGCGGCGGCACATCAATTGCACGGGGGTGTGGGAGGCGTGCGATGAATTATTTTGTCACGGGCACGGACACCGATTGCGGCAAGACCTACGTGACCGCGCTATTGGTCGAGGCCGCGCGGGCGGCCGGCGTGGATGCGATCGGAGCCAAACCGTTTTGCAGCGGTCCGCGTGACGATGCGGAAATTCTCGCAGCGGCCTCCGGTGGCTTCGAGTCCGCCGATGCCATCAATCCCGTCTGGATGCGAACCCCCGCCGCACCCCGGGCCTGCGAGATTCTCGGCGAGCCGGCGGCGGATGCACCTCGTGCGCTCGCCGTGATACGCAGTCTTGCTGACCGCCATGAGCAAGTGTTTTGCGAAGGCGCGGGCGGATGGCTTGTCCCGATCGGCAAGGATTATTTCATCGCCGACTTTGCCGCGGATTTGGGATGGCCGGTGATCGTGGTGGTGCGCAACAAACTCGGCGCGCTGAATCACGCATTGCTCACGCTGGAAGGTGTCCGCCGCCGCGGTTTGTCGCCCGCCGGGATCATTCTCAACAATATGGAAGGCACAGCCGACGAGGCCGCGCGCACGAACAGGCTGATCCTCGAAGAAAGTTGCGGATGTCCTATTCTGGCCGAGGTGGCGCGCGGCCAAACGGCGCTGGTCCAACTTACCTGATCACCACAATCGTGCCGACGGGCACGCGATTGAAAAAGTTCTGTGCGTCCTTTTTGTTCAGGCGGATGCAGCCGTGCGAGGCCGGGTAACCGGGGAGTTGACCCGCGTGGAGTCCGAACGCGCGGCAAGAGAGTCGCAGGTAGTAAGGCATGGCGGCGCCGTAGATGGTAGATCGCCACTGCTCGTGTTTGTTGGTCACCACAAATTCCCCTTTCGGCGTCGGGTTGCCTTTGCGCCCGGAAGAAATCGGCACGGGTTTCTCCGCCACATCGTCGATAAACAGTTGCGCCGTCTGCGCGCCGAGATCGACCTCGATGCGCATGCGATCCGCTTCTGATCCCGGCAGCACCCCGAGAAGCAGCTTGGTAACGTCGGTATTTCCTTTGTACCCGGCGAGCCAGAGCGCGTTCGTTCCGTGGCGCTTTGTGCGTGCTTCCGGGTTCGCGCCCGCTTGCAGGAGAATTTCGGCGATTTCGCGATGCCCCAAGGTTGCGGCGACCATGAGCGGGGTCAGTCCGCTCTC
>JBEDBL010000223.1:0-4191 GCA_041177245.1 Verrucomicrobiota bacterium | reverse complement strand
GAGTTCGTTGCAAGTCTCGGCTGCGCGCCGTTTCTACCTCGACCTCGAAGTGGCGACGACCGCCGGAACATCGCCGATGCAAGCGCATGTCTACGGCGTCAACAACGATGCATGGAACGAGGCGGACATTACTTGGGCGACATCCAGCTTCCTGCGCCAGAACGTGGGGACCGGCAGCCAGATCGCCTACAATGTGGCGTCGAACAACGGATCTTCCGCCGCCTGCCGCGTTCTCGGCGCCGTGGTGGCGGGTTCGACCGTTCCCTCGCGCGCTCTCCTTGACGTGACCGACTTCGTGAAAACGCAAACCGATGGATATGCCACATTCCTCGTTCTGCAGGACCATCGCTGGGACTACTCGGCCGAGCCGTTGTCGACGCGCACGAGCGGTGACATCCAGACGGCTGGAGTCACGGTGAGCGCGCACGAGAAATCGGGTGGCGCCGCGCGACTCGTGGCGTTCGGGGCCGATGCGGAGCAACCGCCCGCGATTTTGTCCGCACCCTCCGACAAATATCTCAACGTCGGAGAGACTGTGACGTTGAGCGCATCGGCCGACTTGAGCGGTGCGGTGACTTACCAGTGGAGAAAAAATGGAGAGATCATTCCGGGCGCAAATGCCGCCACGCTGTTCATCGTGAACGCAACCGCGGCGGACGCCGGAACATACACCGTCGATGTCACCAACGCGTTCGGCACGACGACCTCGCCGGAGGCGTTGGTGGCCATCAACTCGGCGCCGGCGCTCGTTTCCCCGCTCTTCCCCGTCAATGCATCCGTCGGCGACCCCGTGACCCTGACTGCAACTTTCAGCGGATTTCCGCCTCCTTCCTACGTCTGGAGCAAGGATGGTGTTGTCATTTCCGGCGCAACGGAGTCTTCCTATTCCTTCATCGCTTCCTCCTCGTCCGGCGGATCCTACAATGTCACGGCCCAGAACAGCGCAGGCTCCGCTTCGAGCACCGCGCAGGTGTCGGTGGCCGCGGCGGCCACGGGCGTTCTCGCGATTTCGTCCCTCTCGGATGGAATCACCGAAAATTTCAACTCGCTCGGCAAGTCGGGAAGCTACGACATCACCAAGACAAATTACTACGGTTGGACCAATGGCGATGGGTGGGTGAACAGTTCCGGTTTCACCAACAAATCCGGATGGTATGCGACGACGGACGACAACCGGTCGCCATTCGAGGGTTACCGCACCGGCAATTCCGGCAACAACGACTTCGACTCCACGCCCACGCGTACGAGGACCGGTCTGGCCAGCGTCGGTGCGAGCAGTTCGGATGCCAACCGCACGCTCGGCGGGTTGGCATGGACCAACAACCGCGTTTTCTTCGGTGTGCGCATCCGCAACAACACAGGGACAGCCATCCAAGGCTGCAGGGTCATTTACAAGCTGGGACAGTTCTCCTCCACCACGACCAACCAGAGCGGGACGAAAGTCACGGCATCATCCGCAGTGAATGTGGCCAGTTTGCGCAGTCCGGGATGGACAAACTTCGCGACGAATTCGCAGTTTGTTTATCGCACCAGCAGTATCCGCGGGATCGACGGGACAACGACGAACAACAGCCGGCGACTGACCAACGATGTGAGCAATCTCGCCGTTGCGCCGGGCGATTCGCTCTGGCTGCGGTGGGAGATCAGCACGACGACCGGCTACCCGCTATCCATGTCGATCGACGATCTTGTCGTGACCAATTTCGCCGCCGCCGCTGCGCCATCCATCATTTCCAATCCGGTTTCCGTGACCAATGTCTCCGGAACCGCGGCAGGTTTCGAGGTCGTGGCGTCTGGAGAGCCTGTGCCTTCTTTCCAATGGCTCAAGGACGGCACGCCGATCGATGGCGAGACGGGAACGTCGCTGACCTTCAGTCCGGCCCGCGCTGCGGATGCCGGAACCTACAGCGTTCGTGTCTTCAACCTTGCCGGAACGAACACCAGTGCGCTGGCCACGCTTTCCGTCACGCCGCGGCCCGCGGCGATCGTCGAGCCGCCGGTGCCTTCGTCGATCACTTTTGGCGATACCCTCTCGCGCTCCTCGTTGTCCGGCGGGGCCGGCAGCGTTCCCGGTGTTTTTTCCTTCGTCAGCCCCGCCCTCGCGCCGAACGCGGGCGTGCAGGAGCAGCAAATCGTCTTCTGGCCCGAGGATACGGCGAACTACAGCGCCGCCACTAACAGCGTCGGGTTGCTGGTGAACAAGGCGTCGCAGACCATTTCTTTCGGGCCGGTTCCCTCGAAGAATGTCGGCGACGCGCCTTTTGCCCTGAGTGCCACCGCAACTTCGGGTCTCCCGGTTTCCTTCAACTCGCTGGATGAAACCGTGGCCAGCATCGCCAACGGCATTCTCACCATCCACGGTCCGGGCAGCACCCTTATCACCGCCCTGCAGGGTGGCAACGAGAACTACCTTGCCGCGAATTCCGTGCAGCAAAGTTTCTCCGTGGCAACTGTCGGCTCATCGTTCGCATCCGAATTCGGCGGGGCTGCCGCGGACAGCGACAGCGATGCCGACGGCGTTGTCGCATTGCTCGAATATGCGCTGGGCGGCGCCACCAACCGTGTCGATCTCGATCGTTTGCCGCAGGTCTCGCGCGTTGGACAAGACCTGTCGATCACCTACCTGGCGCGGACCAATGATGCGTCGCTTGTCTATCGTCCTGAAGCGGTCATCCGTCTCGGAGATACATGGGGAACGAGCAATGTCGTCACCACAAAGCTTGGAACCACGAATATCGGGAGCACCACATTCGAAACACGCCGCTCTTCGATCACCCTGACGAACGGAACCGGGGGTTTCCTCCGCCTCAAGGTGCAAATCCCGTAAGAAGCTCAAGCAAACATGCAGGGCAGTTTCCGGTCATGGACGGGTTTCGGCGCAGCGCTTGCGGCCTTCATCAACTGCGCGGTCGCGGCGGACAGCGACTTTTCCGTTTTTCTCAAGCATCGCTTCGAAAACGTGGTTACGAACAGCGCGGTGAAATTTGCCGATGTCGTCGATTACAAGGGCAAGCCGCAGGAGTTGTTCGCCGATATTTATCTTCCGCAAGGGGACCTCGCGACCGATCGACCCGTTGCGCTCCTGATCCATGGCGGCGGATTCCGGACCAGCGGCGTGCGCACGCAGAAATATATCGTCCATTTCGCCAACGAGCTGGCGCGACGCGGTTTTGTCGCCGTTTCCGTCGACTACCGCCAGCGTGATGGAAAGGACATGCCGACTGCAGCCGACGAATTGCCCGCCATGAAAGATGCCGCGGCCGATGCACTCACGGCTTTGTCATGGATCCGAACTCACGGCCCGGAATACGGCTACGACCCTGCGAATATTTTCCTCCTCGGCGGCTCGGCCGGCGGCCGCGTTTCCTGCGCCCTCGCCTGCCGCGAAAACGGCGACACCGGGGGACTGCCCGTCACGGACAAATTTTCCACCACAGATCCTCCTTCCTCCGTGATTTCAGAAAAGTCGGCGAACTACGAGCGCGACGGTTTGATTGCCGCGGCCATCCTTTGGGGAGGACCCGAGCCAGAATACCGATGTTTCACGGTCGATGGAGGGGATTTACCCTGTCTCTTTATCCACGGCACGTACGACTCGCTTCTGCCAGCGGGCGGAAGTGTCGATCTTCACAGCAAGCTGGCCGAGGCGGGGGTATCCTCCCGGTTGCATTTGCTCAACGGCTACGAACACAGTCTCAAGGAAACAGCGACGGCGGATCGGGATGCAAAACCGCAGGCTGCGCAGTGGATCGCCGATTTTTTCGTGCAGGAGTGGCAGCGCCGGACCGCGAGGCCGAAGAAGACGTCATCCGTCCCGACCATCGGGATGAAGGAGGGGAGCCGGATGGAACTTGCGGGGCCAGTCACCTCCGAGGGCATCGAGCCGGGATGGCAATGGAAGTGCGACGGCAAGGCGATACCCGGTGGGACCAATGCCGCGCTGACAATGGAAAAATTGTCGGCGCGTGACAGCGGGCTCTATGAGTTGACGGTATTCAACCCCGAGAACGCCTGGTCGAAAGACAAGATCGCGTCGCTCACCGTGGACGGGGTTCCCGTAAGCGCGGTCGACTTCCGCAAAGACGGCAAATACACGCATCCCCAATCGATCACCGTTCCGGTGGCGCGGGTTGCGGTCGGGGCGGAATAAAAAAGCTCCGCGATCCTCGTGGGACCGCGGAGCTGCAAAAG
>JBEDBL010000222.1:0-4191 GCA_041177245.1 Verrucomicrobiota bacterium | reverse complement strand
GATGTATCCTCCGAGCGCTTCGGCCCCTCGCATCACTTCGACGGCGCAGTTGTAGAACTCGGCCGTGACGCGCGATTCGGATTTGTCCTTGCCGAAAGCCACCATGCCGAGGCCGGGGATGAGAATGACCGTCGGGTTCGCATCGCGCATGGCGGGGGACCCCGGTTGCTTGCAGGTGTCGTAATATTTCGCGTAGTCGCGGCGGTAGGACTCGAGACCTGCGGCGAGTTTGTCTTTCAGCTGTCCGACGAAGGCTTCGAGTTGCGCGTCATCGAGTTGCGCCGGCACCACGTCGAGCGCGACGTAAAGGGGCTTGATCTTCGTGCGCAGGAAGTGGTCGGGGCAGCTTGTTCCCAACTCGGCCAGGCGCGGGGCGTCCTGCGAATCGACAAAGCGGAGGATTTTGTCGTCGTCCTGCACGGTGCCGACAAAGCGGCGGGATTTGCTCACTTGGCCGCGCAGCCAAGGAAGGACCCGGCACCAGACTCTGGCGCGCGTTTCGGGTGGCAGGGCCGCGTGGCGCGGTCCACCGAAGATTTTTTCCTCGCCTCCGTTGTGCGCTATGCGTTCCTCGATGGTCGCGGCGGCGCGGTCGATCAGCTCCAGCGAGCGCTCGTAACATTCGCGCCCGGTTTTTCCCCAGTTGATCAGTCCATGCTGGCCCATGACGAAGCCGACGGCTTCGGGGTGGTCGGCGCAGGCTTTCTGCATGGCGAGTCCGAGTTCGAATCCGGGGCGCATCCAAGGCAGATGGACAACCTCGTTGCCGAAGATTTCGCGTGTCGCTTCTTTGCTCTTCGCGCAGGCGGCCACCGCGATGACGGCGTTGGGGTGCGTGTGATCGACGTGAGGGTGGGGGATGAAGCTGTGCAGCGGTGTGTCGATCGAGGACGGGCGCGGGTTGAGATTGAAGGTACAGTGGGCATACATGCCGACCATGTCGTCTTCCGCCTGCGACTTGATGCCCTTGTCGGCGCGCGCGGCGTAGACTTTCTGGAGTCCGACCAGCGCATCCTGATACAGCGAGGAAAAGTTTTCGCGCTTCGAGGTGCGCAAGTCGCCGCCGGATCCTTTGACCCAGAGCACTTCGACGTGCTCGCCGGTCACCGGGTCCTTCTCGGAAATCTTCGAAGACGTGTTGCCGCCGCCGGTATTGGTGATGCGTTGGTCGCGGCCGAGGCAATTTGACCGGTAGACGAGTTCGTCCAGTCCGGAAGCCTTTGCCGCCTCCGCTTCATCCCAATGCCGCGTTACGTGTTTGGTGGTGTGGGGAGATGCCATGAAATGTGGGAAAATGCCCGTATCTTGCCGAATTTGGCAAGGAAAAACCTTCTTTAGTTGACGTCGGGCGGCCGAAAACTCACATTTTCCCAATTCCTGCCCATGCTCGCCATTGATCGCCACCGCTGGCTGTTGGATGAACTTGCCGACCGCGGCAGCCTCCGCACGTCGGAAACCGCCGAGCGTGCCGGCGTGGCCGAGGAAACCATCCGCCGGGATTTCGAGAAACTCGAGTCCGAGGGCATGCTCCGCCGCACCCATGGCGGTGCCATTCGCCTCGAAGCGGACCGGCTCGAATTCACGGCGCGAGAGCGCGCCATGCAACATGCCGCCGAGAAGCAGGCCATCGCCCGGGCCGCGGCAGCGCGTCTGCGTCCCGGCCAGACGGTTTATTTCGACGCGAGCACGACGGTGCTCGAACTGGTCCGCGTCATGCCGGAGATTCCGCTGACCGTGATAACGAACAGCATCGAGAACGCGCTGGCTCTCGGGGAAAAGCGGGACGTTTCCTGCGTGCTGGTCGGAGGCACGGTGCATCCGAGTTCGCTGTCTTGCACGGGTTGGGCCGCGGAGAAAGCGCTGGAAATCTACCACCTCGATGCGGCGTTCCTCTCTTGCCGCGGTATCGATCCACAGCGCGGGTTTAGCGATGCCACGGAAGGTCAGGCGCAACTCAAGCACGCCGTGGTGGAACGCGCCGCGCAGGTCTATCTGCTCGCCGACAAGTCGAAGTGCGGTGTCACTTCGAGCTACTTTTTCGCCTCCGGCGCCGACATCGATGTCTGGATCGCCGAAAAGGAGCCACCGCAGCACGTGGTGTCCGCCCTTACCTCTCAGGGTCTGCGCATCGAACGCGCGGAAAATCACAATTTATGAGCAGGAAAGTTTATCTCGCGGTCGATCTCGGTGCGGATAGCGGTCGTGTCATGGCCGGCGTCCACGACGGGCGCAAACTGGCGCTCGAAGAAATGGCGCGTTTTCCCACGGGCGGGCTGCAGTTTCCCGACGGCTGGCACTGGGACCTAGCGCGCATTTACGCCGATATCCGTAAAGGCATCGCCAAGGCTGTGGCGCAGCACGGCGATGAAGTTGTCTCCGTCTCGGTCGACACCTGGGGCGTGGATTACGGCCTGCTTGACGCGCGCGGGCGCCTGCTCGGCCTTCCATATATGTATCGTGATGCGCGCACCGACGGGATGATCGACGCGGTTTCCGCCATTGTTCCACCGGATGATCTGTACGCGCGCACCGGCATCCAACCGATGTTCTTCAACACGATCTATCAACTTTTCGCCGAGGAGCGGCAAAGTCCGGGTGCGTTGGCCGCCGCGGCGCGCATCGCTTTCGTGCCCGATTTGCTCACGTATTGGCTGGGCGGCGAAGCGTGTGTCGAACGCACCATCGCCAGCACTTCCGGTTTGCTCAAGGCGGGCGCCGCCGAATGGGATTTCGAACTCGCGGACAAACTCGGCATTCCGCGCACCGTCCTCGCGCCGGTCAACGAGCCGTGCACGATCGCCGGCGCACTGCGCGGGGAAGACGGCGCCGCATCGAAAATCAAAGTCGTCCTCTGCGGCAGCCACGATACGGCCTCGGCCGTGGCCGGCGTTCCGGCGGCGGAAAAAAATCCGCTCTTCCTCAGTTCCGGAACATGGTCGCTCCTTGGACGCGAACTCGATGTCCCGTTGGTCAGCGAGGCGACGTGCGAGGCGAAATTTTCCAACGAGCAGGGGCTTTTCGGAACGACGCGTTTTCTCAAGAACGTTGCGGGTATGTGGCTCCTGCAGGAGTGCAAGCGCAACTGGGAGCGCGACGGCGAGAAACTAGAATACGAGTCGATCGTCAACAAAGCCGCGGGAACGACGACGGATTCTTTCGTCGATCCCGATGCACCGGAGTTTTCGCGCCCCTGCGATATGCCGTCCGCACTGGCCGCTTGGATGCAGAAAACCGGCCAAGCCGTGCCTGCGGGCCGCGCCGGCATGACCCGTGTTATCTTCGAGAGTCTCGCTCTGAAATACCGCGTTCTCCTCCGCCGGATGCGTGCGTGGATGCCGGATTTTCCCGATACACTGCACGTGGTCGGGGGCGGTTCGCGCAACGCCCTGCTCAACCAGATGACCGCCGACGCCAGCGGCCTGCGCGTGTTGGCCGGGCCGGCCGAGGCCACGGCGCTCGGCAATGTCGTTGCCCAAATGATCGCCTGCGGCGACCTCGGTTCCTTGTCCGAGGGACGCGAACTCATTCGTGCGTCCTTCGAGATCGGCGAATTTCTGCCGCGTGACACGATCGCGTGGGATGCCAAGGCGGCCCGCTTCGAAAAACTGGTTTACGGATTATGATCAACCTCGCCGCGCGACCGAACGGCAAGCGTGTCCAACTCATGGCCACCTGCCTGTGCGATGCTTTCTACGATGACGTGGCCAAGGCGACCGTGGAAGTTCTCGAGCACGCGGGTTGCGAGGTGGAGTTTCCCGAGGGACAAACCTGCTGCGGGCAACCGGCTTTCAACTGCGGACAGTGGCCTGCCGCGCGCTCGGTCATGCGTCACACGGCCAAGGTCTTCGCCGGCGATCTCCCGGTTGTCGTTCCGTCTGGTTCGTGCGCGGCCATGATGTTCCATGGCGCCTCGCTCGAGTTCGAGGGCGAGAAGGACCGCTCCGCCGTCGAGCGCGTCGGCGGCCGCACATGGGAGCTGGGCGACTATCTCGTCAACGGTCTCGGCATCAAGGAATGGCCCGGCGAATTCCGCGCAAAGATCGCGTTCCACCGCGCCTGCCACACGCGCGGCACGGCCAGCGGTCCCGCGGTCCTGCAACTTTTGCAATCCATCAGGGGCCTCGAGATCGTTCCGTTCGGTGAAGGCGAACAATGCTGTGGGTTCGGCGGCACGTTTTCCGTCAGCTTTCC
>JBEDBL010000221.1:0-4194 GCA_041177245.1 Verrucomicrobiota bacterium | reverse complement strand
GGTGAATCCGGACGAGGTCGACTACATCAACGCGCACGGCACATCGACGCCGGTGGGCGATGTGTGCGAGACGAAGGCGGTCAAACGCGCTTTCGGCGAGCACGCCAAAAAAGGATTGGCCGTCAGTTCGACAAAATCGATGACCGGTCACTTGCTCGGCGCGGCCGGCGCGGTGGAAATGGCCGCCTGCGTCATGACCATGCGCGACGGCATCATGCCCCCGACGATCAACCTGGAGAACCCCGATCCCGAGTGCGACCTCGACTACGTGCCGAACACGGCCCGCGAGAAAAAATTGAAGATAGCCATCAGCAACTCCTTCGGCTTCGGCGGACACAATTCGTCGCTGCTCATCAAGGCGATCTAAGGCGCCAGCGATGTCCGCGCCGCCCTCCACGGACAACGAATTCGGGGCGTTGCCTGCGGACCTCGCCTCTTTCCGTCCCGCGGTCGCGATGGTCCTCGGTTCGGGTCTCGGCAGCTTCGCCGATTCGGCGGATAAACTTTTCGAAGTTCCCTATTCCTCCGTGACGGGATTGCCCGAGTCGAAGGTGCCGGGGCACGCGGGAAAATTTGTCGGCGCAAAAATCGGCGGTATCCCCGTTTTGCTCGCGCTCGGGCGGGTGCATTACTACGAGGGACACACGCCGCGGCAGATCGCCGCGCATGTGCGCCTCATGGCTTTGCTCGGTGCGGAGACACTCGTTCTCACCAACGCTGCCGGCACCTTGAATCGGGATTTCGCGCCCGGGCAATGGATGATGCTGCGCGACCACCTCAATCTCACCGCCGCTTCGCCGCTCTCCGGCGGCCCCAATTTTTTCGACATGTCGGAGGTTTACGATGCGCGCCTGCGCGCGGTCTTCCTCGCGGCGGCGCAGCAAAGCAGGATGGCTTTGCACGAGGGCGTGTATGCCTGCGTGCCCGGCCCGCAATACGAGACGCCGGCCGAGGTGCGCATGCTCCGCACGCTCGGAGCCGACGCCGTCGGCATGTCGACCGTGTTCGAGGCGATCCAGGCCCGCGCGCTCGGGATGCGCGTGGCCGCTTTCTCCTGCCTGACAAACTGGGCTGCGGGTGTTTCCTCCGAACCGCTTTCGCACGCGGAAGTGATGCAGACCGGACGGGCGGCCGCGGCTGATCTGGCCGGTCTGCTACAAGACGTCCTGCGCCAAGGCCTCCCCGGCCGCTGATTCCGTCCTGCTTTCCCCCGCACCCCGGCTCTGTTAGGGTTTGCGGTCCTCATGGCCGAAACCGACCAAGAACCCGAGATCAACGACGAGGATCTCGTGGCCCGCACCCAGAACGGCGACCCGCGCGCGTTCGACCTCCTGGTGCGGAAATACAGCCCGCGCCTCTACGGGTTGGTCTACAACATGACCTCCAACCACGAGGACACCAACGACTTGCTGCAGGACATTTTCTCCAAGGCCTACCGTTCGATCAAAGGCTTCAAGGGCAAATCCAGTTTCTACACCTGGCTGCACACCATCGCGACCAACATGACGATCAACTTCCTCAAGAAGCGGTCGCGCAACTACCAGATGAGCCTCGACGACATCGACAACGGGGTGCAGCACGATCCGGAGTTCATCGAACTGACCTCGAGCCCCGACGCGAGACGAGAAGTAAATCTCAAAGAACTTCAGCAAAGATTGAACGAGGCCATGATGAAGTTGTCGAATGAGCACAGAGCTGTGGTCACTATGTTCGATATCCAAGGCATGCCTCATGCCGAAATCGGTAAAATTCTCGGTATCTCCGAGGGAACCGTTCGTTCCCGCCTCTTCTACGCCCACCGCCAGCTGCAAAACTACCTGCAGGAGTTCCTGACCGCATAATATGAACCAAGATGTCCACAAGTTGTTGCGCCTCAAGCGCTACGAAATGCCAAGCTCGGATTATTTCGAGCGTTTCATCGACGAATTTCACCACCGCCAGAGGGCGGACCTCATCTCGCGCCCTACGCTTCAGGTCGTTTTCGAACGCGTGATGAGCGCGTTCCCGGATTTTCGCGTGCCCCGCATGGCTTACGCCGCCGTGGGCGCGGCCGCCGTTATCTTTTCGGCCGTGATCATGTCCCAGCAACAGGATGTCGCTGCACCGTCCGGTTCTTTTGCCCTCAATAGTCCCACGGTTACCCGGTTGCCGGCGGGGCAGGGCGACATCCGCCTGCCTGTCTCGTCGCGGCCCGACCTCCCGCCGCACTACGTCTTGGAGACGCGTCCCGTGAGCTATGCGTCGCCTTACAGCTTTTAGTCTTTGTGCCGCGCTCTGCGGCGCGGCGCAGGCGGTTGCGGCCGGTGATTCACCGGCGCAACCGTCGCAGCTTCCCGCGGGCGGCGATCTGGCCAAGGCTGTCGAGTCCACCGTCGGGCGCATCTTCGAGAGCACCGGTCCTGCAGTCGTGCGCGTGGATTCGGAGGACGAACTCGGCAAGGTTTCCGGAACGGGATTCTTCGTCGATGCGGACGGCACCATCTTCACGCTCGCGTCGGTGGTCGGCGACGGCACGACTCTCACCGTCACTCATGAGGGGACGAAGTTGCCGGCGCGTCTGCTGGTCAAAGACCAACGCACCGGAATCGCCCTGATCAAAACCGACAGCGACCAGCCCAAACCGTTCTTGGTCAAGGGCGACTGCACAAAAATCAAAACCGCCACGCCCCTCGTCATCGTCGGATATCCCTTCGATCTCGCCGCCACGCCGAGCTTCGGTGTCGTCGGCGGTTTGGACCGAAAAGCACAGGGACGCTTTTTCGCCACCACGCACATCCGCGCAAACATTCCCGTGCAGCGCGGTCAGGGCGGCAGCCCGGTGCTCGATCTGGAAGGCGATGTCGTCGGTGTTCTTGTCAGCGGATTCGAAAACGGATCGGGTTGCTATGTGCTTCCGATCCGCGCGGCCGAAAAAATCCGCAGCGATTTCGCGCGCTTCGGCGGCGCGCGGCACGGTTGGGCCGGCGTGACGCTCCAGGAAATTCCCGCGGCGGTGGAAGGTTCGCGCATGGCCATCGACGTGGTCGATCCGACCGGACCGGCCGCGCAGGATTTTCGTCCGGGCGATGTTTTGCTGCAGGTCGGCGACATGGTCATCCGCGAACCGGAAGACGCCGTCGATGCCGCCTACTTCCTCACGGCCGGCGATCCTGTGAGGGTGCGCGTCGCGCGCGCCGGCAAGATTCTCGAATTGCCCTTCACTCCAGGCGAACACCCGCTTGATCGCGAACCGGCATTGCAGGCGCTCGGGCCGGGCAGTCTTCTGGGCGCACCGACCGGCGCAGGCGCGCCTTGAGCGTTTACTAGGCCTCGGCGAAAACGCCGACCTTGCGGAATTTGTCGTAACGCGCCTCGAGCAGTTTTGCCAACGGGATCTTCCCTGTTTCATCCAGCGCGGCCACGATCGACTTGCGCAGCATGTCCGCCGCCGCCGCATGGTCGTGGTGCGCGCCGCCCTGTGGTTCGGGCACGATCCCGTCGACCACACCCAACTCGTGCAGATCGCGCGCGGTGAGTTTGAGGGCCTCGGCCGCCTCCGGCGCGTGGCTGCGGTGTTTCCACAGAATCGCCGCGCATCCCTCGGGACTGATCACCGAGTAGTAGGCGTTTTCCATTATGAGAACCCGGTCGGCCACGCCGATGCCAAGCGCTCCGCCCGACCCTCCTTCGCCGATGATCACGGCGACGATCGGGGTTCCGAGCAGCATCATTTCGCGCAAGTTCACCGCGATGGATTCGGCGATGTGCCGCTCCTCGGCGCCGATGCCGGGAAAAGCCCCGGGCGTGTCGACCAAGGCGACGATGGGAAGTTTGAATTTTGCCGCGAGTCGCATGACGCGCAGCGCCTTGCGGTATCCCTCGGGGTGCGCGCTGCCGAAATTGCGCAGAATGTTTTCTTTGGTGTCGCGGCCCTTCTGGTTGCTCACCACCGCGACGGGTCGCCCGTCGATCTTGGCCAACCCGCAAGGCATCGACGCGTCGTCGCCGAAGAGGCGGTCGCCGTGCAATTCGTGGAAGTCGGTGAAGCACAGCCCGAGATAATCGAGGGCGAAAGGACGCGCCGTGTGCCTCGCGATCTGCACGCGCTGCCACGCGGTCAGGTTCTCGTAGATTTCTTTGCGCAGGGAGGCGATCTTCTGCTCGATCTTTTTCACCTCGGGCCCGACCGCCAGATCCTGGCCGTTCGCGTGGTCG
>JBEDBL010000220.1:0-4239 GCA_041177245.1 Verrucomicrobiota bacterium | reverse complement strand
TGGCCGGATCGATGCGGTCGGCGTAGTTGAGACTGACAAAATAATCCGCGCGATCGGACACACCTTGCAATCGATTCATGTAGTAGTGCGTCGAGGGTCGCTCGCCCTCGGCGCTCGGCTCCATGCGGTAATTCCAAGCCGCCCAAGCCAGCCTGCGCTTCGGCATCACCGTCGTGTCGGTGTGCAGCACAGTTTCGTTGGCTTGGTAGCGGAACGCAGCAAGCAATTTGTCCTGCAATGACGTAGGACTCTGCAAGAGGGCCAGCGATTCATCGGCATGCGCCGCAAGGATGACGCGGTCGAAAGTGTGTGCAGCACCATCCTTGGTGCGGACCGTCGCTTGATCGGTGCCGGTCTCCACCGAACCCACCGGCGACAAAGCGTGCGTCCGCGGCAGATCGGCCAGCATGCGTTTCACGTATTCGCGAGAACCACCGTCGACCGTGAACCACGGGTGATGCGTAGTAACGCCGAGAAATCCGTGGTTGTGGAAAAAACGAACCAGCGTGGCCGCGGGAAAATCCAGCGCACCGCCGGGTGTGATGCTCCAAATCGACGCGCTCATCGGGACCAAGTAGAGTCTCAGGAAATCGTCCCCGAGGCGGTGACGGTGGACAAATTCGTCCAACGACATCGACTCGAGCGAATCATCCCGAAGCGATGCATTAGCCACGCGGAAAAAACGCATGATTTGCGCGAGAAGCTTGAGGAAGCGCGGACGGACAAGATTCGCGCGCTGCGCGAAGACTCGGTTCAGCCCCATGCCATTGTATTCCACGTCCACCCCTTCGTGCCGCACACTGAAACTCATTTCGGTCGGCTTGGCCGGAACGCGTAACTCGTCGAACAGGCGCACGAGATGCGGGTAGGTCACCTTGTTGAAGACCATGAAGCCGGTATCTATCGGCACGCGCCGTCCGTTTTCATCGACCTCAACCGTGTTGGAATGGCCGCCGATATGGTGCTCGCGTTCGAAAACCGTCACGTCGTAGCGCTTACGCAGCAACCACGCCGCTCCGAGTCCGGCAATCCCGCCGCCGACGACGGCCAAGCGCTCGCGGGTCACGCCGCCGCCCGTCCGCCGGTCTGCTCCTCCTCGCGGTAGGCCGATTCAGGCACCGGACGCAGGTTGCTGATGACACCCAGCCAGGAAAGGAGCTTGAGCGTGTAGTAAGTCGGATCGAACTCCCACCAGTAGAAGCCCTGCCGCGCCGCCGCCTGGTAGCGGTGGTGGTTGTTGTGCCATCCCTCGCCCAACGTGATGAAAGCAAGGATCATACTGTTGCGGCTGTCGTCGTGGGTGTCGTAACGCTTGCGCCCGAGCACATGGGCCAGCGAGTTGATGCACGAGGTGCCGTGGAAAAGGAACGTCGTGCTGATGAAAAATCCCCAGATCAGCATCTGCATCGGCGAAGTGCCGAGCGCCGGAAGGAGTGCCTGCAGGAGCCAGCCCCAACCGAGCATGACAATGGCGAGGAAAACCGGCCCGATGAGATCGAAGCGGTTGAGAAAAACCAACTCGGGATATTTCGCGAGGTCTTTGATCCTCGAGTAGTCGGTCGGGAAATTGCAGCTGCTGGTGATCCAGCCGATGTGCGACCAGAGAAATCCCTGCACGCCGGGCGAATGAAAGTCGCCCTCCTCGTCGGAATGTTTGTGGTGGTGCCGATGCACCCACGCCCACCAGAGCGGGCCGCGTTGCGTGCAAGTAAGGCCAAGAAAGGCGGCGATGAACTGACCCGCGCGCGAAATATGGAATGTCTTGTGGCTGAAATAGCGGTGGTAAAACCCGGTGATGAGGAACATCCGCACGAAATAAAGGAATGCCGCGGTGGCCACAGCGACCCAACTCCATCCCGTCCCAATCACGCCAAGACACCCAAGGTGGAGGATGGCGAAGGGAATGAGGCGGCTCCACTCCATGCGCTCGGGTTGGTTGCGGATAACCTCCGGGTCGCCCTCGAAATAATCGCTGTCGATGAAATTGACGAGGCGCCGGAGCGGCGAGGCGGCGGAAGCGGGCATGATCTTACTCTTGCGGCAAACCTAGCTGCGTGAGGAGCCGCTGCAAGTCGTCGTTCCCATAGTATTCGACAAGGATGCGGCCTTTCTCCTCGCCGTGATGGATCTCGACGCGGGTGGAAAGATGCTGCTGCAGGCGGTTCTCCAAATGGCGGACGGCGGGCGAAACCTCGCGAGCGCCGCCGCCGCGTTTTTTGCGGGGCTTGCCGCCTTGATTGAGGTGGTCGTTGACTGCCTCCTCCGTGGCTCGGACCGACAGATTCCGCCGCAACACCTGCGTGGCGACAAGGCGTTGCTCTTCGGCATTGCGCAAACCGAGGAGCGCCTTGGCATGTCCAACGGTCAGCCGTCCCTGCACGAGATGACCCTGGACTTCTGCATCAAGGTCGAGCAAGCGCATGGTGTTGGCAACGGCGGCGCGGCTCTTGCCGACTTTTTTCGCGATGTCGTCCTGCTTGAGTTTGAATTCGTTGGCGAGGCGCGCGTATGCCTGCGCCTCCTCAATCGGATCGAGGTCGGAGCGTTGCAGGTTTTCCACCAGCGCCAATTCGAGCACTTCCAGATCGCTCGCCTCGCGCACGATCACGGGCACTTCCTTGAGGCCGGCCTGACCCGCGGCACGCCAGCGCCGCTCGCCGGCGATGAGTTCGAGGAGTCCGTTGACTTCGCGGACGATGAGCGGCTGGATGATGCCGTTCTCGCGGATGGAATCGACTAGCTCGGCAAGCTGTTCGGGAACGAAATTCGAACGCGGTTGCAAAGGACTAGGCACAACGCGGGCCAGCGCGACGCTTTGCACGCGCTCGCCCGCCGCCTCGGCCGCGGCCACCGCGGCAGCAGCAGCTTTGGAAGGCGAGATGAGCGCGCCGAGTCCGCGTCCAAGCGAAGGTTTTGCCATAGGAGACACTATAAACAACCGGTCCACGGGAAGGAAAGAGCGCCCTCGAGGAAACGATGCGCTCCGGCGCAAGGAATTGTCTTGCCCGCGCGCTCTGCCCGACACGAAATGCCGGTCATGCTCTCCAGACGAACATCAGGCACAGGTAGGCTTATCGCCATGGGTCTATTGGCGATACTTTTGGCCGCCTGCCAGACAACGCGCGACTCCGACGTCTTCGGAGTCATCGACACCGACAGAAACGGCCGACTGACCGTGGACGAAGTCGAATCCTACGGGTTCAAGCGGATGTTCAACCGGTTCGACAAAAACAAAGACAAGGTCATAACCGCGGACGATCTGGACGGCGCTGCCCCGAATCTCATGCGCCAAAGAGACCTCAACCGCGACGGGCAGGTCACCTACGAGGAATATACGACGGTGGGACGCAGGCTGGGCATCGTGAAAAAGTTTTTCATGGCGGCCGATACCGATGGCAACGGTTGGGTCAGCAGGCAGGAACAGAAAGCCTATTTGGCAACCGGCGGCGGCACGCTGCTCGCCGACTAGCGCGACACGCTCTGCCGGCGGATCCGACGCGATTAGGCTCCGAGGCAATGAATCAGGTGGAAGAAAAGCCGCTTTCCGGCTTGGCGTCATGGGTGGACCCGACCGCGCGTGACGGACCGGAGCAAATGGCCTGCGACGAGGTTCTCCTCAGCCTCGCTGACACGCCGATCCTGCGCGTTTTCCGATGGCGACGCCCGTGGCTCAGCGCGGGATATTTCACGCCAATGGATTCGGTCGAGATTGCCGGAGCCGGCCTGCCTGTTTGCCGTCGCTGGACAGGGGGCGGGATCGTCACCCACTCGGGGGATTTCACTTTTTCGCTATGCGTGCCCCGGAGCGAGAAACTCGCCACCGTGCGCCCGGCAGAAAGCTACCGCCGGATCCATCGTGCGCTTTCCGAGGCATTGCGGGAAACCGGCGTCGAGACCGATTTGGCCATCAGCGGTCCAGAGTCACACCGCGCATGCTTTGCCGGTGCGGTCGAACACGATCTTGTCTCGGGCGGAGCGAAAATCGCCGGTGGTGCCCAGCGCCGCACCCGAAACGGCCTCCTGCATCAAGGGTCGGTGCAGGCGGGGGAGCCTTTGGGATCCGGGTTCGGTGCGATCCTAGCACGGACTTTGGCGGGCTCTGTCGAGCCTTGGACTCCCCACCCCGGCCTCGAGGAACGGGTCCGAAAGCTGACCGGGGAGAAATACGCTTCGCCCGACTTCCTTTCGGGGCCCTCCGGGCCTATGAACTTTACACGTCCTGTGATGCCGTGAATTATC
>JBEDBL010000219.1:0-4309 GCA_041177245.1 Verrucomicrobiota bacterium | reverse complement strand
CCCCTTGGGAAATTGCGCCCATCGCGGAGAAGTTGCGCCGGACCGGTTGCCGAAAGTTTTTCTTCACCGAGCGCGGCACCACCTTCGGATACAACAACTTGGTGGCCGACATGCGCTCGATCCCGTGGATCAAGGAGCAGGGCTTCCACGTTGTCTTCGACGCGACCCATTCCGTCCAGCGCCCGGGAGGCGGCGGCGACAGGACGACCGGAGACGGCACCCTCGCGCCGGTGCTGGCCGCGGCCGCCGTCGCGGCGGGGGCTGACGGCATCTTCCTCGAAACGCACGAGAATCCGGCCAAAGCCCCTTCCGACGGTCCCAACCAGATTCCTCTTGCCCAATTGAGCCCGGTTCTGAAGAGATTGCTGGGTATACACGATGCGCTCTAAACTTTTTCTGAATCTTTTCGCAATCGGCCTTCTTGCCGTGGCCTCGGCCACCGCCGAGGAAGAGGAGGAGCAGCAGGGCGTGTCGGCTGAAGTCGAAATCCCGGTCTCTATCGGCCAAGTCCTCAAAGGCATGCGCTTGCCGCACTATGACAAAAACAAGCCAGACAAGCTCAGCCTGCGCTTCAACGCGGACTCGGCGGAGCGCACCAGCGAAACACTCTTCAACTTCAAAGGGTTGCGCATTGAAGTGTTCGAAGACTCCCCGGAAAAGCCTTCGCTAGAAGTCGTTCTGAATGACGCGGTTTTCGACCGGGAAACCAACCGACTCAAGAGTATTGACCGCGCCAAGATCAAAGGAGAACAATTCGAGATTATCGGCCGCCAGCTTGAGTTCGACGCCAAGACACGCAACAGTCGGCTGACAGGCCCAATTTTCATGACCATCACCCAAACGCAGGAGAAACCGACCCCATGAGACACTTAGTTGCCCTCATGCTGCTGGCGTTGGCGCCGCTTCAACCAGCAATGTCCCAGGAGATGCGCACTGGCGACGCGAGTTCACCACGGTCGGCTGATCCGCTTGGTTTTGGGGCGCTGTCCAAAAATCGCCCCAAAGGCAGCACGACCGAAATCACCGCGCAGAAAGAAGCCACGTTCAACGAGAAGGAGAATCGCGCTGTTTTCATCGGCGACGTCAGGGTTAAAGATCCGGCTTTTTTGCTGCGCGCCGACAACCTGACTGTCTTCCTCAATAAGGAACGATCCGGCATCGATCGCGCGATTGCCACCGGCAACGTCGTCATCGTGCAGCAGACGACAAACCCGTCGGAGAAGGGTGCCATCGGCCGTGGCCGCGAGGCCGTGTATGTGCCGTCCACCGGACTTGTTACCCTCATCGGGTGGCCGGAAATCCAACAGGGAATCAACCGGCACATCTCAACCACCCCGGAAACACGCATGTTGCTCTACAGCGACGGCCGTGCCACGACGGAGGGCGCGAGCAAGACGGTCATCACCGACACCGCAGGGGCGGGCAAACTGCAGTGAGCGCTCCAGCAACACTCGCCGCGGAGCGCGGCGCGAAGACCGACCGCGCCGACGGACCTCTTCTCCAGACCGACCAACTCGTCAAGATCTACGGAGGGCGGGCCGTGGTGAACGGCGTCGATATCAACGTTAAACGCGGAGAGATCGTCGGCCTGCTCGGACCCAACGGCGCCGGCAAAACCACCAGCTTCTACATGATCGTGGGCTTGGTCCGTCCGAACTCCGGGCGGGTTTTCTTCGACGGCGAGGATGTGACGCGCATGCCGATGTTCAAGCGCGCGCGCGCCGGCATGGGTTACCTGCCTCAGGAGGAATCCATTTTCCGCAAGCTGACCGTGGAGCAGAACATCATGGCTATTCTGGAGACCACGAAGCTCTCGCGGGCGGAACGCAAAGCGCGTTGCGAGGAGTTGCTCAACCAGTTCGGCATCGAGCACATCGCAAAGAACCAGGCAATCACGCTCAGCGGCGGTGAAAAGCGGCGACTGACCATCGCGCGTTCGCTCGTCACCAGCCCCTCGCTGCTCATGCTGGACGAGCCGTTCAGCGGCGTCGACCCGATCGCCGTGTTCGATGTGCAGCAGATCGTGACCAACCTGCGCGAATCGGGCTTGGCCATCCTGATCACCGATCACAACGTCCGCGAGACGCTCTCGATCGTCGACCGCGCCTACCTCATCTTCGAGGGCCGCGTGGAAAGCGAAGGCAGCAAGGACTTCCTGCTCAATGACCCGGTAAGCCGCAAGCTCTACCTCGGTGAGAGCTTCACCATGTGACGAGTCGACCGTGCCCGCGACACCCAAAGTCACCTCGGTAAGCGTCGGAGATTTTTACCGCCGGCACGCGGCGAATCTCGAGATGGAACTCGTCGCCGGAGAGGGCGGTCTCGCCCGCCTCATCCGTGAACCGACCATCAACCGCCCCGGGCTAGCCCTCTCCGGACATTACAGCTACTTCGCCGGCAAACGCGTGCAGATCATCGGGAGCGCGGAACTGAGCTATCTGGAAAACCTTCCCGCCGACGCCCGGGAAGGGTGTCTCTCCCGCTTTTTCTCAACCAACTTCCCGTGCCTCGTCATCGCGCGGCAAACCACGAAGAAAAAACGATCCCCGAAACGCCGCTCCGACGCACCGGCGCTGATCGCGCGCTTCGGCGAGAAAGCGGGTGTCCCGGTCTTCCGCACGCCGATGATCACCATGAAGTTCATCAACGCCGCGACCATCGCCCTCGAGACGGACTTTGCCCCGCGCAAGAGCGAGCACGGCAGCATGGTCGACATTATGGGGATCGGCGTGCTTGTCCGCGGCGACAGCGGCATCGGAAAAAGCGAGTGCGTGCTCAGCCTGCTCGGCCTGGGTTACAGCCTCGTCAGCGACGATATTACCAGATTCCGCTCTGTCGAGGGACGGCAATTGATCGGCACTTCGGCCGAACTGACCCGCTTCCACATGGAGGTCCGAGGCATCGGCATCATCAGCGTCGCCTCCCTTTTCGGCGTGCGCAGCACCCGCCTGGAGAAGACCCTGGACCTTGTGGTCACCCTCCGGGACTACCTCGAAATGGAGGAGGTCGACCGCCACGGCTTGCAGCAGAACAAATACACCATCCTCGGCATCGACATCCCCCACGTGATCATCCCAGTGCGGAGCGGGCGCGATATCGGGCGCCTCGTCGAAGTGGCCGCCCTCGACCAGAAACTGAAGTCCCAAGGGACTAACAGCGCGCTGGAATTCAACCAACGACTCATTAGGATGATGGACTCCAAGCTTTGACCCATGGGAATCCTCGCCAAAAAATCGCCCGACGGTGAAAAGCGCATCACGCGCGAAGTCGTCATCCTCAACCGCTACGGCCTGCACGCCCGGCCGGCGGCCATGTTCGTCAAAACCTCGAACCGCTTCAAATCCGAGGTCTGGGTCGAGAAGGACGGCGAGGAGGTCAACGGCAAGAGCATCATGGGTCTCATGATGCTGGCCGCGGGACACGGCTCGAAATTGAGAGTTTCGGCCGAGGGGGCGGACGCCGAAAAATTTCTCGAAGAGATCGAGCAACTCGTGGCCAAGCGCTTCCACGAGGAGTAGCCCGCGAGGCGCTTACTTCATCCTGCGGTAGAGCGCGATCAGCGCGTCGGTAGAGCCATCGTGCCTGGTTGGAGCATCACCCTCCAACTCGGGGACGATCCGCTGGGCCAGGACTTTGCCCAACTCCACGCCCCACTGGTCGAAGGGGTTGATGTCCCAGATCACGCCCTGCGTGAATACGATGTGCTCGTAGAGCGCCACGAGTTTTCCGAGCGTCGCGGGATCGACGATTTTCGCGAGGATGGTATTCGACGGGCGGTTGCCCTCGAACACGCGATGTGGCACGAGATCCTCGCGGGTCCCCTCCGCGCGGACTTCCTCCGCCGTCTTCCCGAAGGCGAGTGCTTCGGCCTGCGCGAACATGTTGGCGATGAGAATGTCGTGATGCGCTCCGATCGGATTGAGGGTCTTGGCGAATCCGATGAAATCGCAGGGGATGAAGTGCGTGCCTTGATGGATCAGTTGGTAGAAAGAGTGTTGGCCATTCGTGCCCGGTTCACCCCAATAAATCGCACCCGTGCTGTATTCCACACGCTTGCCGCCGAGTGTGATACTCTTTCCGTTGCTCTCCATGGTCAGTTGCTGGAGGTAGGCGGGGAATCGCTTGAGATACTGCTCGTAGGGCAGGACCGCCGCCGTCTGGGCGTTGAAGAAATCGCCATACCAGACACCGAGCAGGCCCATGATGACCGGCAGATTTTGCCCGAAGGGCGCGGTGCGGAAGTGTTCGTCCATCTCATGGAAGCCCCCGAGCATGGCGCGGAAATTTTCCGGCCCGATCGCCACCATGG
>JBEDBL010000218.1:0-4315 GCA_041177245.1 Verrucomicrobiota bacterium | reverse complement strand
GATATATTCCGGATGCGCGGCACGGCCAGCGGTCCCGCGGTCCTGCAACTTTTGCAATCCATCAGGGGCCTCGAGATCGTTCCGTTCGGTGAAGGCGAACAATGCTGTGGGTTCGGCGGCACGTTTTCCGTCAGCTTTCCCAATGTCTCCACCGCCATGGGCGAACTCAAACTCGAGAATATCCGTGCCGCGCATCCGGAATATATCGTCTCCGGCGACATGAGTTGCATCATGCACCTAGCCGGACTTGCCGAGCGCGAGGGCCAACCCGTCAAAACACTGCACTTCGCCCAGGTCCTGCGCGATGCGCTGCACCACCGTCATGGCCAAGCAACTCATTGACACCTACGCGGCGGAACTTCCGTCCACCGTGCAGCAGGCCGTGCACCAGAGCACGGCGACAACCACGGCCAAGCGCTACCAGTTGCTCGGCGACGATTACGCCGATGCCGATTCTTTGCGCAAACTGGCGGGCGCCATCCGCCAGCACGCGCTCGAGCACCTCGACACTTACCTCGAGCAGGCCGAGGAAAGTCTCGCCGCGCGCGGCGCCGAAGTGCACTACGCCGTGACTCCCGAGGAGGCGTGCCGCACGGTCACCGGCATTCTGCAATCGGCCGGGATCACCAAAGTGGTGAAATCCAAAAGCATGGTCACCGAGGAGATTCACCTCAACGACTACCTCGCCAAGCACGGCATCGAATCGGTCGAGAGCGATCTCGGCGAATACATCGTCCAGATCGACGGCGACCATCCGAGCCACATCGTTCGTCCCATCATTCACAAAACCCGCGGCGACATCGCGCGCAGCTTCGAGCGCGAGGGATTGGGCGACTACAACGACGATCCCGAGACAATCACCCGCCGTGCGCGCAAATTCATGCGCGCGAAATACCTCGAAGCGGGTGCGGGTATCACCGGGGCCAACTTCGTGACCGCCGACACGGGCCGCCTCGTGCTCGTGACCAACGAGGGCAACTCGCGCTTCTGCCTCGCTCCGTCGAAAATCCATATAGCCATCGTCGGCATCGAAAAAGTCGTCCCGTCCGACGCCGATCTCGCCGTGCTGCTCAATCTTCTCGGGCGTTCGGCCACGGGCCAGCAACTCACGGTCTACACCGAATTCATCAACGGTCCGCGCCGCAAGGATCGGCCGTCGGGTCCGGAGCAAATGCACGTCGTTTTCGTGGACAACCGCCGCACGCAGGTGCTCGCCTCGGACTGCAAAGAAATTTTGCGCTGCATCCGCTGCGGTGCGTGTCTCAATGTTTGCCCCGTTTACCGCCAAGCCTCCGGCCACGCTTACCGCAGTGTTTATCCGGGTCCGGTCGGCGCGGTGCTCTCGCCCTTGCTCGCGGGCGACAAATTCAAGGAACTGGCCGATCTGCCCAAAGCCTCTAGCCTTTGCGGTGCGTGCAACGAAGTTTGTCCGGTCGACATACCCATTCCCGACCTGCTTCTCCGTCTGCGCCATCGCGCGCACGAGGAGCATGTCCCGTCTCCCGGCACTCCGCCGATGGAGGGTTTTGCGTTGCTTGGCACGCATCCGCTTATCTGGCGCGCGGCCATGACTTTCGGTGCGGCCAAAGATTACCTTCCGCTAGATCGCCTGCCGGTGCCATATCTCGGTTCGTGGCTCAAGAAGCGCACGCTACCGAAGTGGCGCGGAGGGAAATTTCGTACCTGGATGAAATCGCGCAACGGAAAGAACGGAAACACGGAAGTTAACGGGGCTGCATCGAATTGAACGCTCGCGAACAGATTTTTTCCGGAATCAGGAACGCCTTGGCCCCGCTGCCGGAGCGCGCTCCGCGGCCCGAAGTTCCGCACGGTGTGGCCGACGCGCAGTGGCTCGCAGATGAAGCCGATAACGTCGCACTCTTTGTGAAGCGCGCCACTGCGGTGGGGACAAAATGTTTCTCCTCCGTGAGCGATTGTCTCTCTTGGCTCTTCGAGCAGCAAACGCGCAAAATTTTCATTCCCGATTCTTCGGGTGAGTTCGCGGCAAAGTTCGTGGGGTTTCTCGAGGTGGTCCGCAATTACTCACGCGACCAAGTCGACGAGATTGACGCTTCCCTCACGCCCGCCGCGGGCGCCATCGCGGAAAGCGGAACGATCATCCTGACCGATGAGTCCACGCCGGACCGTCTGGCCGCGCTCGCGCCGTGGACCCACATCGCCGTGGTGCGCAAGGACGAGATCCATCGCTCCATGGCAGACGCCCTCGCGGCCATGCCGGACGACCCGAACATCATCTGGGTCACGGGACCCTCGAAAACCGCGGACGTTGAGGGTATTCTCATTCAAGGCGTGCATGGTCCTGGTGTGCAGGGCTGCCTGCTTGTCTGATCTTCCGGCTGCCGATGAACGAAATCCTGCAAAAACTCATTTCTCTCTCCCGCGAGATCGGGCGCGAGGACAGGCGTCTGGCCATTCTCGGCGAGGGAAACACGAGCGCCGATGCCGGCGAGGGGACCTTTCTGGTCAAATCCTCCGGCTGCAGTCTTTCCAATTTGGACGAATCAGGAGTAAGCAGGGTGAAGATGGCGCCGGTGCTCGCCGCGTTGGACGATGAATCCCTCGACGATGCGGGTGTGCGTGCGGTCTTGGAAAATTCCCGCGCCGACCAATCGCCGAAGCTTCCCTCGGTCGAGACATTCATGCACGCCGTCTGTCTGTCCGAGGGCGGCGCGAAATGGATCGGCCACTGCCACGCCGAATCGGTGATGGCCATCCTTTGCTCCGAACACGGATCCAAGCCTTTTCTCGGCCATATTTTTCCCGACGCCATCGTAGTCTGCGGGCGGCATGTCGCCACCGTTCCCTACATCGACCCCGGTCTCGAATTGGCCCGCGAGGTGCGGCGCTCCCTGCGTGAATTCCGCGCCGTGCACGGGACGACACCGAAAGTCATTTTGCTCGAGAACCACGGACCCGTGGCCCTCGGTGCGAGCGACAAAGAAGTGCTCAACATTCTCCTCATGCTCGACAAATGGGCGCGCGTCCTTGCCGGCGCTCTCGCCGTGGGCACGCCGAAATTCCTGCCTTCCGCGGTCAGCGAGCGCATCGACAAGCGGCCGGATGAAGACTACCGCCGCGCGCAGATCGGCAAAACTTCTTGAACCCCGACACCCAATCCATGCCTAACCCTGTTCTCTCCAATCTCCCCAAAGTCGGTATCCGTCCGACGATTGACGGCCGTCTCGGCGGCGTGCGCGAATCGCTCGAAGCCCAGACGATGAACATGGCCAAGGCGACGGCGAAACTCATCTCGTCCAAGTTGCGTTATCCAACCGGCGAGCCGGTCAAATGCGTGATTGCCGACGGCTGCATCGGCGGAGTGGCCGAGGCCGCGGCTTGCGCGGAAAAATTCCGCAAGGAGAACGTCGGCATTTCGCTCACCGTCACTCCTTGTTGGTGTTACGGATCCGAGACGATGGACGCCGATCCGCTCACGCCCAAGGCCGTGTGGGGTTTCAACGGCACGGAGCGTCCCGGCGCGGTCTATCTCGCCGCGGTGTTGGCCGGTCACACTCAAAAGGGTCTACCGGCCTTCGGGATTTACGGTCAGGACGTGCAGGATGCTGGGGACAAAAAAATTCCAGCCGACGTGGAGGAAAAAATCCTGCGCTTTGTCCGTGCCGGACTGGCCGTCGCCACGATGCGCGGTCGCGCCTACCTCGCCATGGGCGGCACCTCGATGGGGATCGCCGGATCGATCGTCGATCCCGCGTTTTTCGAGCATTGGCTCGGCATGCGCGTCGAATCGATCGACATGACCGAATTCATCCGCCGCATCGAGCGCGGGATTTACGACAAAGCGGAATTCACCAAGGCGCTGAAGTGGGTCAAGGCGAACTGCAAGGAAGGCAAGGACTGGAACAGCCCGAAAACCAAGCGTTCCCGCAAGCAACTCGATGCGGAATGGGAAACCTCCGTGAAGATGGCGCTCATCGCGCGCGATCTCATGACCGGCAATCCGCGGTTGGCCAAGGCGGGCTTCGGCGAAGAGGCGCAGGGGCATCATGCGATCGCCTCCGGATTCCAAGGACAGCGTCAGTGGACCGACCACATGCCCAACGGCGATTTCCTCGAGGCGATCCTCAGCACGTCATTCGATTGGAACGGCCCGCGCGCGCCTTACATCGTGGCCACGGAGAATGATGCGCTCAACGGCGCCAGCATGCTTTTTGGTCATCTGCTCACGAATACCGCGCAAATTTTCGCGGACCTGCGCACTTACTGGAGCGCGGAAGCCATGCAACGCGTTTCCGGCGAAACGCCGACCGGTGCGGCGGCGCGGGGGATTCTGCAC
>JBEDBL010000217.1:0-4371 GCA_041177245.1 Verrucomicrobiota bacterium | reverse complement strand
AAGCAGACCTGTGGTCCGGCCGCGACCTGAGCTAAATGACCGGCCGGACCACAGGTCTGCTTCTCGCCGCCGCCTTTTGCGCGATCCCCTCGTCCCGGGCCGCAACGCCCCAAGATCTTCCAGCAGCCGATCCGACGACACTCATCCGCGAGTTGCAAGCTGCCGAACAAAAGCGCAAGACCGCGGACACTCGCCTCTCATCGACGTGGGACCTTCTGATCGAGTTCCAAGGCGCTTTAGCCGGTGCGAGCGGCTCGGATTTCGAGCGGGAGAAGTTTGAAACCTTGGTCAAACCGCGCCTGCTTTTCGGCCGTGCGGTCGACAGAATCTCCCAGGGCCAACCCAACTTGGCGGCGAACGAGATGCTCGCTTTGATCAAAAAATACCCGACCCATGCCGACTGGCCTTCTTGGGCCGAGAAGCTGAGGCTGCGTCTCGGTCCGGCACCGACGGCATCACCGGCCGGCGAGTAGGCGCTGCGAAATCGCAGGTTACTGCTTTTGCACCCAAGCCCAGTTTCCGCCGTCCCCAACTTTCTCGATCCATTCACCGCTGAAAGAACGGTTGCGCCACAGCTCTCCCTGCTGCTTCTGCATCTCTTCGAGGCTCAGGCTGCGCTCCGTGGCCAGCTGGCGCATCATGACCATGCGGTCCGCGTTCTCCTCCGCCACGGTCTTGGCCACGAATTTGCCGTAGGAACCCTCCGGTTGCTCGAGAACGGCAAGCAATCCGTCGCGCCCCTCGCCGACCAGTCTGGAATTTTTGAATGTCTGGATGTCGCCCATGCGGGCGCGCCGCCGCGCATCGGCAGCCGGAACACCGCCGCCGGGCGTGCCCTGCACCCTCGCCGTTGCCGAACTCCCGCCTCCGCGCTCGTAAACGTCCACCCGCATGTTGACATCGACCACGATGGGATCGGGCGTGGAAAGATTGAGGTCCAGCGGACGGCAGCCGGCGACAAGCGGGAACAACACGAAAAAAACCGCGGAATTTTTCATGGCGCCCCCCCGAGTCGCGACCATGCGCCGCCGGGGCCGTCGCCGTGCAGGACAACTTCTAGATTTCTGGAGCCGGCAGGACCTTTCATTTTCACGTTGAGCAGACCTTCGTCTCTGGTGAACCAGAAATCCGCCCCTGCTTGCGTGTAGTCGAAGTCGCGCAGGGTCTCAAGGCTGACCCTCGTTGATTCCCGTTTTATCGCGGTCCATTCCTTTGGGATGGCGTCGAGCAGGTCGTTGAGTTTGTTCACCACCATCCGGCCGCCGCCGGATGTCCGCACGTTCCCGACCACGCGTTCGATCGAGGGTCCGGAGCCGTTGACTTCGACCCTTGTGTCGGCATTACCGCTCATGACGAAGTGCTGGGGGGCGGCGGCCTGCGTCAATGCATCGACGTCAAGATCTTCGCCCGTGATCCAGCCGGTCCACGGCGCCTCGGGCTGCAGGAAAAAACTGAATCCCCCCGAAACATAGCCGCCGTAGGCCTCGCCGCCGAAGAGGCCGTTGATTCCTTGGAGATCGAAAGTCACCGAAACCCACAAGTCGCGCGCGGTGAAGTTGCGCCAGCGCGCGCGGTCGAAGCGCACCACATTGACCAGATTGTTGTTTTCTTCTTTCGGAGGGAAATTGAGCCGAACATCCCCGCGCACATTGCGGAATGTAAGATCGTAGCCCGGAAAATTGTAATCGTCCGGGGGAATGCTCATGACCAGCGAGGCGTTCAATCCCGCGAGGGAAGATAGCGAGACATTGCGGGCCGTTGTCTGGAAAGCGAGGGGAAGTCCGATTTGCTTGCGCCCGCCGACGGCGATGATGAGTTTGCCGAAGTTGACCTTGAGAAGATCCACGCGCCAACCTACCGTCGCCTCGACCGGTTCCGGCGGATTGCGGGCGTTGTCCGCGCCGGCCATATATTCGAAAAGCGCCTCGCCGAGGTAGATGGTAGGGCTCAGGAGGATAAGCTCGTCGATTTTGCGTTCGGCCAAGCCGCCGAGGGAGAATTTGGCGAACACCGTGCGGATCGCCACGGCCCGCTGCAGCGGATCGTAAGGGGAAAGAATTTCGATGTCGGCAAACTCGACCTGATGGACTCTCTTCGCCAACTCTTCCGCCGCTTGACCCAAGGCCACGTCCCGGAGCGCCGTGTTGACCCTCAGGGAGATTTCGGGAAGGCGCCCCATTGCTTCCCCCGTGTGCACTTGCAGGTCGACAAGGTCGAGGGTCTGGAGGACGAAAGCCCCGCTTGCACCGGCGGGGGCCGAGGGCGCTTGCGTGGACGGGGCGCCTGCGACCAAAGATTGCAGTCCATGACCGGCCAGCAACCACCCGCGATCAACGCGCAGGCTGCGCAGGCGACGTCCGACCAGGCCAGCGATGCTGGCGCGCGCCTCGGCCTGCCCCGCGCCGAAGAGCGGAACGGGCGCGCCGGTTCCGTGCACCGCGACGTAAACACCGCTGAGGTCGAGCTTGTGCTCCTGGTCCGGCGCCGCAGGTCCCACGCGATGCAACACCGCGTCGATGTTGGCCGATACATCGAGCGCGGGATCGCCGAATTGCTGTAGCCAGATGTGGCCGCCCCGGATTGTCACCTCGGCGATCTCCCAGGACCACGCGGCACCGCCCCCGGACCGCGCGGAAAAATGGTCGAGTGCCTTTTTGTCCAGCGACAGGGCGGGACGCACCAGCGTCAGCGAGCCAAATCGTCCGCGTCGCCATTCGCGGCCGAGCCCGACCGAAACTTCCTCCGCCTTGAAAATGGGTTCCGCGCGCCCCCGCCACCGCAACTCGACATTCTTCAGCCGCACTTCGCCGCCTCGCAAGGTCGTGGAAGAAACCCTGAGCCGCAGGGCCGGGTCCGCGCTTCGCACCGCAAATCGCAGCAAGGCGGACGGACCGGTGCGCCATGCGAAGGCCGCCGCCGCCGCGGCGAGACAAAGGAGAGCCGCGAACGTCAGGAACCAAGGACGACGGACGACGGTTTTTCTGGGAGAGGCCGTCTCTTCAGTCATGACCCATGCGCGCCAAACGGTTGCAAACGTCGGCGCGCAGACGGTCGACCATGCCCGCAGTGAACTCCTCCACCGACAACGCGGGGTCGAGAACCAAGGGAGTCAGGTCCATGGCCAGTGTCGCCATCTCCGAATCGTCGGCGCGGTGCGGATCATCGAAAGTCGCGTTCGCGCGGCGGCGTCCGAGGACCGCGAGATCGTAGCGTTTCCCGCCCCCGATCTGGCTACGGAAAACGGCGTTGAGCGCGGAGGCAAAATTTTCATCAGCGCCGCAATCGAGGCGAATGCGATCATCCCCGGTCAACCAATCGAGACCCCGCCATAATTCGCATCCGTAAACTCTTTGCGGACGGCCATCGGCAGGGAGGGCGCGCAGCACGTCGATGGTACGCAGGCATGCGGCCACGTGCGTGTCGTGGCGGTCCGCCGGATTATGCGCATAGACGGTCTTCGGCCGCGCATACCTTAAGATTTCCTCGAGCAGGGCCTGCGCGGTCTTGTCTTTGGCATCCTTCAGCTGCGCGCTGGAAAGCCCGAGTTGGATGACCACGGCGTAGCCGCCGATTTTGGCCGCCTCGCGCTGCTCGGTGCGCCGCTTCTCGCGCAAATCGCTTCCGCCTCCGATGCTTCCCGCGCCATCGGTCAGGACCACACCGGCGAATTTTCCCCCGCCCCGCCGGCATTCTTCGATGCCATGGAAGGCCATGAATTCGAGGTCGTCCGCGTGCGCTCCGATGCCGAGATGCGTGGCCGAGCGGAGGGCCTCCCGCCAATCCCCGCCACCCGGGAGGAAGATATCCGCCTTCGTTTCCAGAACATCCGACATCGGCCCAATGTCGCGCCCCGCGGCACGGCGTCAATTTCTACTTTTGCCCTCGCGGCGCCGGAGCGCTAGTCTGCGCGGTTCCCATGGGCCAAGACTACAAGAAGACGCTTAATCTCCCCCGCACCGATTTTCCGATGAAAGCGGGGCTGACCGCGCGCGAACCGCAGCAGCTGGCCGCGTGGGAAAAGGACTCCATCTACGAACGCATCCAGGAAGCGCGCAAGGACGCGCCGGCCTTCGTCCTGCACGACGGACCGCCCTTCGCCAATGGCGATGTGCACATGGGCACGGCGCTGAACAAAATCCTCAAGGACCTCGTAGTCAAATCGAAGACCATGGCCGGATTCCGCGCGCCTTTCGTGCCCGGATGGGACTGCCACGGTTTGCCCATCGAATTCAAAGTGGTGAAGGAAAAGGCCGGACTCACGCCGGTCGAAATCCGCCAGCGCTCCGAGGCCTACGCGCGCAAATACATCGATCTTCAGCGCGAACAGTTCCGCCGCCTCGGCGTCTTCGGCGACTGGGCACACCCCTACCT
>JBEDBL010000216.1:0-4403 GCA_041177245.1 Verrucomicrobiota bacterium | reverse complement strand
TATTCGTCCCTCGGGTTTCCCTCGCTGTGGGCCAGTCGAAAAAAGTCAGATCGGTGCCCGGCGTCCCCGCGCCATCGGCGTAAAAAAGATGGTAGGCCGAGACGTCGTCCTGATTAACCGTCTTTTTGACCAAGCGCATGCCGAGCACGTGGGTGTAGAAATCGTGGTTCCGTGCGGCATTGGCCGTGATCGCGGTGACGTGATGGATGCCGTGCAAATTCATGAAACTTTTTCCAAAGCGAGGATGCGCACGTCGACATCATCGGCGTGGCAGACGTGCCGGGGTTGCGGGTTCAAATCGGGAAAACCGTCGAGAGTCGCCGGAACGGTGGAGAGTTCACGTAATCCGGCCTCGCGGAACTCGTAAGGCGAATGGGCCACGGTGCCGCGGAGGAGCTTATTGCCGCGCGCCGCGTAGAGGTGATAGCGCTCGAGGAGGAAAAATTCGAGACTGCCGGCTGCCGCTGTGCGGGCCTCGCCGGATGGCTGCCAGACGTAGCGTGCGGTGGCGTCGGTTCCGCGCCGGGTGGACTCGTACGTGATGGTTTCCGCGAATTCGGCGCCCATGGCGGCGTGTCGGTAAGGCAGGCGGAAGATTGTTTGCGCGATGAGAACAGCAAGGGGCTGGTTGCAATCGAGGGAGTAGAACCAGACGCCGGGAACACCACTTTCATCGTGGACGTAGGTGCGGACGTTGAGTTCGAGGAAATTGGAAACCGGGCCGATGGCGGGCAATCCCGCCGGCCGGACGCCGCGCATGGCGAACGGCACAATGCCGAGCCAACCGGCGCCATCGAAGGTGTCGGCGTGCAGTCGTGGCGGCAAGGTGCCCTGGATGATGTCGCGGTCGACGGCCCAGTGAAGGAACAGCAATTGCTCCCACCGTTGATACATGACGGGACGGCATCCGGATGGCGGATGGCTCACGCTTTCGCGTTGTCCGGACGTGGGGAGATTCATGCGAAAAGTTCGGCCTGCGGGTCGCGGGCGAATTGGAAGGCTGCGAGGGGGGCGGATATGTTTTTTGCCAGCGCGAGAAATTTGAAAGACGTGCCCATGCTCTCGGGGTGGAGGAGTTGGCGCAACGCGCGCATCTCGCGGGCGGCGTCCGGTGAAAGTTTTTCCTCCGGCATCGGCGGAAATACACTTGAGGCGAGCGAGGTCATCGCGTGGTGCTGGTCCGTGAAACCGGCCACGCGCAATCCCGAGTCTTCCGCGGCGCGCGCCACGACGGTGAAGTCGACATGCGCGGTGAGGTCCTGCTGGCCGGGGTCGGCGAGGGGATCATCGACGCGTTGGTGATTGCGGTAGGCGGCCAATGTCCCCGCCGCTCTGGCCGGATGATACCGCACGGCAGCCGGATAACCGTAGTCGACGAGCAGCATCCATCCGCGCTGCATTTTGGCGGCGACTGTTTTCATCCACGGTTCTAGCGACGGGCAAATCTCGGCGACGAATCGCGTCACTCCGTCGGGGATGGGAATGCGCGGAGGCGGTTCGCCATCCCGCGGCAGATCGGTGAAAACGAAACGGCCGCCGTCGGCAGCGACGTGCCGTTCGAGCCACCGGCCGTCTTCCCGCACGAGAAGCCTGACCGGGAAAGCGTCGAGCAGTTCGTTGGCGAAGAAAACGCCGGTGAAGCTCGGAAGGTCGTTCTCGCTCGTAACATGCGTCACGCGCTCCGACCAAGGCGCGAGCATTTTTTCCTGCGCGGCGCGCAACGTTTCGAACGGTTCGACGATGATGACGCGCGGGAGTGGGCCGTGCCATGCGGCAAGGATGTCGGCCATGAGTTGACCGTCGTTCGCGCCCTGCTCGACAAGGGTGAAGTCCGCGGGATCGCCGAGGTGCCCGCGCATTTCCATGAATTGGACGGCGAGGAGCTTCCCGAAGACAGGACCCACGCTGACACTGGTGAAAAAGTCCCCGCGGCGCCCGGTGCGCGATACGCCCGATGCGTAGTAGCCGTGGCGCGGATCATAAAGCGCAGCGTCCATGAAACGGTCGAAGCCGATCGGCCCCGATTCCGCGATGCGTGCACGCAACTCGGCCTCAAGGCCGGGTGACTTCGCGGACATAAATGTTCACCTGCCCGTCGGCGTCTTGCTCCACGCTGGTAATCTCGAAGGGCCGGTTGTTGTCGCGGCTGAAAGATTCACCCTCGGCCGGCACGGCGGCGCCGTCGGGAAAATCGACAATGACGCGCGCACCGCGGCCGCCCCCGGTGCTGCGCAAAACGGCGCGGCCATCTCCTGCCGCACTCACTTTGAAGTCACCCTGCAGGTAAGTCCGCTCGCTATTGGCGCGGTTGGCCATTCCGCTTGCGGCGTTCATATCGACCAAGTGCCCGCGCGGCATCTGTGCGGGCTGATGCAGCGTCCATTGTTTGGCCGGCACGGCGGCCGTGGCCGCGATGGTGGCGGGTGCGGCCGCTTCCGTGGTCTGCAGTGCGGCCGAGGGTGTGTCGGTTGGTGTCGCCCGGTCCTCCGCGGTGACCGGGATCGCTTTGGGCGCCGTGATGTTCTCCTCGTTGACGGGGATCGCTTTGGCCACCGGAATATTGTCCCCGTTCACCGGAATCGCGCGGGGCACCGGAACGCTCGCGTCGTTTTCTTTGTCCGCGGATGCAGACGCCTGCGCCGCTTCCGTCCGCTGCACGCGCATCAAGACGGCAGGTGTTTCCTTGCGGACAAGACCTGCCCGCTGCGCGTAGCTGCGGAAATTTTTATCCGCCGCGTCGACGGCCGCCTGGTTGAGGATGGGCAAGCCCGAGCCCACATTGAGTTCTGTCGGCGGCTCGAGGCCGAAGGTTCCGTTGGCGTTGCTCGACGTGTAATTGCCGTAGAGAAGGGGCACGGCGGTCAGGCTGAGGCGTCCATCAGGCAGTTTGCGCGCGCCGATGACGGCGGTCAGATCGAGCGTCTTGACCAGCTTGAGGTCGAGGCCGGTCTGGAGCATGCGCTCGAGGTCCTGCGTGTTGACCGGCGCGGAGGGGAAAACCAGTTCGAGCAGCACCGAAGGATTTTCCACCGATTCAGCCAGGGCGACGACGCCGGTCTGGAAAAAATTTTTCCCGTCGAGCCGGAAGACGCCCATGACTTTGTAATCGCCGACCACATAGACAACCCGTTCCTTCATCTGGTCGTAGTTCCGAAGGTAATTGCGGAGCAGATGATCGCTCTCGGCCTGCAGCGCGCCTTTGGCCATCGGATCGAAGCGGGTGTGAAGTTCGTTCGCCCCGAGGAATTTGCCGCGCGGCGCCGAGGTCAGCTCGAATCGCTTGGGCGCGTCGATCTTTCCCAATTTTCTGAGCAACGAGTAACTGCCGCCCTTTTCCGGGTGGCCGAAGACATAAAAACTTCCGATCCAGCAGAAGGCGGCGAATAGCGCGAGCAGCACGATAAAAATCGTCCAGCCGAACAAATTGTCGGCCCCCGCGGCCGGGCGGCGTCTCTTGGCCTGCAGATCTTTAAGCATGCAGGAGTTCCGGTGGAATTGAGTCGTTGCGTCGGCGCATGTAGAAACTACCGCGTGTCTCTAAACCAGCAGGCGTGGCAAAGTCAAACGGGGGAACCATTCCGTGGGTAAGATCCGCGTCCTGTCCGAGGTGGTGGCCAGCCAAGTGGCGGCCGGCGAGGTGGTCGAGCGGCCGGCCTCGGTGATCAAGGAGCTCCTCGAAAACAGCCTCGATGCCGGCGCTTCGAGCATCGAAGTCGAGGCGAGGGGGGCGGGGACGGCGCTGCTGCGCGTGACCGACAACGGCGCCGGCATGGACCGCGAGGACGCGCTCATGGCGCTCGAGCGTCACGCCACCAGCAAAATCGCGACCGCGGCCGATCTCGATTCGGTGCAGACCATGGGCTTTCGCGGAGAAGCTCTGCCGAGCATCGCGAGTGTTTCCGAATTCACCCTCCGCACGCGGATTGCGCAATCCGAAGCCGGAACCGAAGCCGTGGTGCGCGGCGGGAAACTTGTCGCCGTGCGCGACGCGGGTTGTCCGCAGGGCACGACCATCGAGGTGAAAACGCTTTTTTACAACGTGCCCGCGCGGCGGAAATTCCTGCGCAGTCCGGCTACCGAGTCGTCCCACCTCGACCGCGCGGTGGAGATTGTCGCTCTGGGTTTCCCGCATGTCGCGCTGACCTACTTGCGCGACGGCCGCGAGGTCCATCGCCTGCCCGCCGCCGCCTCGCTCGCCGCACGGGTCGGTGATCTGTTCGGCGCCGAGGACCGTGCGCAGATGCTCGAGATCGCGCCGCTCGAACAGGCCGGCATCCGCGTTTCCGGCCTGGTTTCCCGGCCGGGGGTGACCCGTGCCGACCGCGGCCGGCAATTCTTCTTCGTCAACGGGCGCGCGGTAGACAACGCGTCGATCGCAGCGGGATTGCGGGAAGCTTTTCGAC
>JBEDBL010000215.1:0-4417 GCA_041177245.1 Verrucomicrobiota bacterium | reverse complement strand
AAATAGACCTCGTCTCATGCAAACCGCTGATTACACTCCTACCGCGCCGCGGGGGCAAAGGCATTTCGCGGTCCGGCTCCCATGAAAATCGTTTTTGTCGAGACCGAGGGCGACGAGCAGCCTTTTTTCGTCGACAGCCTCCCCGATCACGAAGTGAGTTTCGTCGATTCTCTGCAGGAGGTGCCGGCCGATGCGGAAATTGTTTCCGTGTTCGTCAATTCGCGTGTGGGCGCAACGTTTTTCCGTGCGCATCCTAAAGTCAGGATGGTGGCCTCACGATCTTCCTCGACCGATCACCTCGACTTCGCTTCGGCCAAAAAGCGTGGAATCGCGCTGGCCAGCGTTCCCGATTACGGCGCGGCGACAGTGGCCGAGCACACTTTCGCGCTCATCCTTGGGGTGGTTCGCAAGCTCCGCCACTGCCTCCAATCGGGCCATGGCAAGGGCTCCTCGGAGCGCCTGCGGGGTATCGAGTTGCACGGGAAGACGCTCGGTGTGATCGGAACGGGACGAGTGGGCCTGCAGGTCATCCGCATCGCCCGCGGTTTCGCCATGAAATCCGTGGCCTGCGACATGAATCCGGTCCCGCAAATGGCGCGCGCCCTCGAATTTGATTACGTGACCCTCGAGCACCTGCTCAAAGTTTCGGACATCATCACGCTGCATGTTCCGCTCAACGCCCAGACGCGGCACATGCTCAACGCGCGCCGCATCGCCAAATGCAAGCCGGGTTTCATCCTTATCAACACCGCCCGCGGCGCGCTGGTCGACATCGACGCGCTGATCTCCGGCCTGGAAAGCGGGCAGGTCGGCGGGGTGGGGCTCGATGTCCTCGAAGACGAGAAAGCCTTCAACGCGGACTCGGCCAAACTTCTCGGTGCGCAGATCGTGCAGCGCATACAGGCTGTGGCCACGCCGGGCGGCGATCCCGAGCGCCGCGAGGAAAGGTTGCGCGAGCTGCGTGGACTCATGCGCAATCGCCAATTGCTTGCCCATCCCAATGTTTTTTTCACCCCGCATGTGGGATTCAACAGCGTCGAGGCCATCGGCCGCATCAACATGGGCACGGTGGATAATATCAGGAACTTCATCGCCGGATGCGCCGGCAGCAAAACAAAGCGAACCCCATGAATTACTGGATGGTCAAACAGGAGCCGGATTCCTACGCGTGGGAACAATTCGTCCGCGACGGGCGCACAGCTTGGACCGGCGTGCGCAATTTCCAGGCGCGCAACAATCTTCGCGCGATGAAAAAAGGCGACCGCGTCTTCTACTACCACAGCGTGACCGGAAAATGTGTCGTCGGACTCGCCGAAGTGGCGCGCGAGGCCTACGCCGATCCGACGGCCAAGGAAGGCGACTGGTCCTGCGTCGATCTGGTGCCGCGACAAACCTGCAAAGCCCCGGTCGCGCTCGAAACGATCAAGACCGAAGCAGGACTGAAAGATCTCGCCTTGCTGCGCCAATCGCGACTCAGCGTCATGCCGGTCTCGGTCGCAGAGGCCAAGATCCTCTTTTGCTTGGGAGGACTCAAATGAGGCACATCGCTCCGCTTGCGCTCCTGCTCGCTGCGACGCATCAACTTCTGGCCTTCGCGACGAAACCTGATCCTAGGGAG
The DNA here is from genome assembly GCA_041177245.1 of Verrucomicrobiota bacterium. Classification (GTDB taxonomy): domain Bacteria; phylum Verrucomicrobiota; class Verrucomicrobiia; order Chthoniobacterales; family JACTMZ01; genus JACTMZ01. The sequence goes on along the minus strand of JBEDBL010000215.1, from coordinate 2,799 downwards.
TGGCAGAGGGAGGCCGTGTGGTACCAGATTTTTCCCGAACGTTTCCGCAACGGTGATCCTTCCAACGACCCGGTCCGCGACAGTCTCGGCGGCAAGGAATGGGCTCCCGACTCGTGGCGGTTGCGCGCGTGGACTTCCGATTGGTATGCGCGCGATGCGTGGGAGCAGGCGCGCGGCGAGAATTTCTACGGGACGGTCGGGGAGCGGCGCTACGGCGGGGACATCCAGGGCATCATCGACAAACTCGATTATTTGAGGGACCTCGGGGTCAACGCCCTCTATCTCAATCCCGTTTTCTGGTCCGGTTCGCACCACAAATACGACACCTATAGCTTCCATCACGTCGATCCGTATTTCGGCCCCGATCCGAAGGGCGACCTCGCGCTGATCGCCGCGGAAAGCGGCGATGATCCCGCGACGTGGAAGTGGACCGCGGCGGACAAACTTTTTCTCGAGATGGTGGCCAAGGCGCACCAGCGCGGCATGCGAGTGATTCTCGACGGTGTTTTCAACCATGCAGGGCTCGGATTTTTCGCGTTCGAGGACCTGCGCAAAAACGGCCAGAATTCGCGCTTCAAGGACTGGTTCATCGTCGAGAAGTGGGACGAGCCGGGCACGCCGGAGAACGAATTCGTGTGGCAAGGATGGCACGGGATCACGCAGTTGCCCGAGTTCGCCGAGGTCTGGACCGATGGACGAGGTGACCTCGTGCCCGGAGTGAAAAATTATCTGATGTCCGTGACCCGCCGCTGGATGCAACCCGACGGCGATGTGGCTCGCGGTGTGGACGGTTGGCGCCTCGATGTCGCGTGGATGGTGCCCGATGTCTTCTGGCAGGAATGGAACGGGATGGTCCGGGAGATCAATCCCTCAGCTTTCACCATCACGGAAATCTGGGTGGATGCGCACAAGACAACACTTGGCGGCCATTTCGACGCGACGATGAACTACGAGGGCTTTGCCATGCCGGTCAAAGGCTGGCTCTTTGACTCGGCGCTCAAGCCGGGAGAATTCACCGCGTGGCTCGACCGCACGCGTTCGCCTTGGCCGGAGTGGAATGCGCTTCGCCTGCAGAATCTTCTCGATTCGCACGACACGCCGCGCGCTGGATCGGCCGCGGCGGACGGCCGACCGGGCAAAAATTATCTCAAGCGCCACGAATTCGACCTTGCGGTGGGCGGCAGCGTTTCGCCGAAGGACAATCCGGATTACCGCTGGCAGAAACCCGACGAGCGCGCGTGGAAACTCGTCCGAATGGCAACGACCTTGCAGATGACCTATGTGGGAACTCCATTCATCTACTACGGCGAGGAAGCGGGGATGTGGGGAGCGAACGATCCGGATTGCCGCAAGCCGATGGTGTGGGACGATCTGGTTTACGATGCGGAATTCATCGGACCTGACGGCAAACGCACGGCCTCAAATGAAGTGAAATTCGACCGCAACTTGCACGCGTTTTTCAAGGCGGCCATTTCGTTGCGCCGCAACACGCCGGTGCTCAGCGGCGGTTCTTTCCAGTGGCTTTCTGTCGATGAAGCAGCCAACACCCTTGCTTTCCTGCGCTCGGGCGGGAACGCCCGAGCGATTGTCGTGTTCAACCGCTCGGAAACGCCGCAGACAGTTCGGTTCGCCGCACCCGAGGGATGGCCCGAGGCCGAGGTGCCGGCTGATTTCGTTTCCGATGGTGGTTCGGCTGTCCTGCGGCGCATGGGCGGCGAAGTGATCGCCGATCTCGCCCCGCTGACCGCTGCGGTCTTTCTCCCATGAACGCAACGAGGATTCCCGGTGCCGCATGGGCCGTTGCCCTGTGCTGTGCCTTCTGTCTTCTGGTGGTCGCCGGACTCGTCGCATGGGACCAACCGGTGCTCGAAGCCGTGCGGGCCGGAGCGGGGAATGGACTCAAGGATTCGGCTCGTGCTCTCTCGCGATACGGAGATTTTCCGTGGCTCTTGGGTGGCGGACTCGCCGTCCTCGCCTTGTGTCTGCTGGCCAAGCGGAGGGAAGGGGCTCGCATCATCACCGCCATGCTTCTGGCCGGTATTCTCGCCGGGATGACCTCGAATGTCCTCAAACTCGGCACCGGCCGGGTGCGTCCGCGTGTGGAAAACGTCGAGCATGGTTGGTATGGCCCGGTGCACGGGGGCGAGTGGATCTCCTTGCGCCACGATTTCCAGGGGTTTCCCTCGTCGCATGCGGCGTGTGCCTTCGGTTTTTTCTCTCCGCTTTTTTTCTCGAGGAGATTGATCGGGACGACCGGACTGCTCTTAGCGGCTGCGGTTGCCTGGTCGAGGGTGCAGCTCAATGCGCACCATGTTTCCGACGTGGCCGCAGGAGCTTTTCTCGGCGTGCTGGCCGGATGGATCGTCTGGCGCTGGGTCGTCGGGCGCGGCGGACTCTCGCGCTGGTTCGGTGAGCCCGTGGATTAACCCGGGGGCCAGTCCATCGGGCGTCCGCCCATCAGGTGCACGTGCAAGTGCGGCACGCTTTCGCCTCCGTGCGGACCGTTGTTGATGACCAGACGGTAGCCAGTTTCGTCGATGCCCTGGTCTTTGGCGATCTCGCGCGCGGCGAGCAACAATTTGCCGAGAGTCCCGGCGTCGCCGTCTTCCGCCTGTCCGATGCGGGGGATGGCCCGGCGCGGGATGACAAGAATGTGCACCGGCGCCTGCGGATTGATGTCGTGAAAGGCGAGCGCGAAATCGTCCTCGAACACCTTCTTGCACGGCAGCTCGCCGCGCAGGATGCGGGCAAAAACGTTCGCATCGTCATAGGGCGCGCGCGGGTCTATCGGCATTATTT
>JBEDBL010000214.1:0-4445 GCA_041177245.1 Verrucomicrobiota bacterium | reverse complement strand
AGGCGCAGGACTCGCTCCTCTCCGAGGCCACCGAACAAATCACCTCTCTCACCGCCAAGTCCGAGGCCCTTTCCCAGGAACTCACGGCGGTCAGTGCCGAGCGCGAACAATTGGCCAGTGATTTGGCCACAGCGCGCCAGACGATCGAATCGATCTCCAGCCTGAACAAGGATTTGGAGTCGCGCGAACAGGACCTGGAAAAGCGCGCCGCCGAGCGTGCCGCCCAAATCGTGGCCGAGACCGGCAATCAAGCCCCGGCCAACGTCACGGCAAAAGTCGAGCCGAGCATTTCGCAGACCCCCGACATCGCCGCGCAATTTGCCGCCATCACCGACCCCGCTGAGCAAACCGCCTTCTGGCGCCAACTCACATCGCAACAGAAAGCGATCATCCTCGCAGCCTCTAACAAGTAACCACCATGGCAAACACACTCACCAACGTCAGAGACATCAAGGTCGCACAGAACGCGCTACAGCCGTTCATGTCGGGGCTTACCCCGCTGCGCGCCTTCTCGACCAACTTCAGTCCCGAACCGGCCGACAAGCTAGACACCGTGCGTGTCCCGGTCATCGGTGCACCGAGCCAATCCAGCGACTTCGCTGGCAACTACACCACCAACGCGGATTCCACCATTACCGTGGTTCCCGTCGTCCTCAATCGTCACAAATACAAGACGGTCCACGTCACGGCGCGCGAGGCCGCCGAGACTGCTCTACCCATCCTGGACAACCTCGTCATGTCGGCGGTCAAGCAATTGGCCGAGGACGTGCTCAAGGACATCCTGTCCGAAATCACTGCGGCAAACTTCGGTGCTCCGGCAATCCCGCCATTCGACGCCACCGATTTCACTTACCGCAAGACCTTGGAAATTCGCGAGGCGTGTAGCGCGGTCAAGATGCCTCTGACCGATCGTGCACTCATTCTCGATGACGCCTACTACACCAACATCCTCACTGATGACGTGGTCAACAAGAGCTTCATCCTTCCGCTCGCCACACCGGGCGTGATCGAGGCGCAGTTGCGACGCATCGCGGGCTTCGAGGTCTTCCCGTCCACCATCCTTCCCGACAACGGCGAAGACTTGGTCGGTTTCGCGGCTCACCCCAGCGGTATGGCAATCGCCATGCGCTATCTGGTGCCGGTGGCTGAATACGAAGAAGCGGGGGCCGTCACCGATCCGGAGACTGGCCTCACCTTCGGCTACCTGCGCTACACCGAAACCAGCTCCAACCGAATCTTCGTCACCGTCGAGTGCCTTTACGGCTTCCGCGCGGCGATGAGCCAGGGCATCCGCCGCCTGGTCAAACCTTCCTAACGGGGTCCGGCAACAGCGGCAGCCCCTCTCGTGGAAACGCGGGAGGGGCTTTCTGCTTTTGACACATCTTTCCACGGCGTGACTGTCTTTGAGCAAATGGCCTCGGACTTGGGGTCCGTCTTCGACGAATTCGCCAAGACCATAACCATCAGCAACACCGCCTACCGGGCGCTCGTGGCCGAACCGGATTTGGCCCTTGAACTCGAGTCGGGCGGATTCAACAGCGCGGGGAATTTCACCGTGAAGATGCTGCGTTCAGACTGGCTGCAAGCCGGACTCGCTGTCGGCGGGCACATGGTCTTTGACGGCCAGAACTACCGCGTGATCCGGCTCGTCAGCCGTCCTCCCCACCCTCTGGTCATTCTGACCATCGAGCCCACATGAGCCCGGCAGCGGCGATCGAAAAGATCTACGCCGATCATCTGGCGCAGGCGCTCTCCATTCCCGTCTTTGCCGGACTCTCCGCGGCGCAGTTGCCGCAGCAGGATTCGTTTGTCGTGGTCGTCTGCGACGAGTGCCAACGGGTGGCCGGTCCCTACTTTCGCGGCAACTTGGCCGTGCTCCTGCGCACCCACGCCATGGACCAACCCGCCCAGACGCACTCCTCGCATTGGGCACAACTCTCCCAGGCGCTTGAGACAACGCCCGCCGACACACACTTGCGCGGCCATTGGAGGTCGGAAAGCAACAAGGAGACCGAGGAGAACTTTTGGCTAAGCCGCGAAAACATCGTCGTCGGCTTTTGCGCCGACAATTGACACCGATTCCTTGGCCATGGACGAAGCAGTCACGCTTTTCACCGATGAGGACGGCATCACCCGTGTGATCGCCGGACCCGAACAAATCACCGAAGCCCGCAAACGTTTGGCCCAAGCCATGGCCGACAAGTCGAGCAAGCCAGGCACCATGGAAATCTGGTCGCGCCGTGGAGTGACCGACCGGTTTGTCTTCCGCGCAGCCGAAGAGGAAGCCGACGAGTCTCCGGAGCCGACCGAGGCGTTCGAAGAGTAATTTGACACCGTCTTTCTGGTCATGGCTGCAACCTTCGGAGTCGGATCTCTGCCCAGTGGCGCGAGTGCACCGGCTAACACCGCGGTAAAGACGACCAGCGTCAAGGAGTCGGTCGAGACTTACCAGTATCGCGACGAGACGGGAGTCACCAAAAAGCTCATCGCGGGCAAGCTCAAGACAACCGAGGTCACGCTCGATGTGATTGGTTCGCCTTCGCTGGCGGCCGTGGCCGCCGGCGCCTTTGCCGAGGGAACGCTGAAAATGGTCAGCGCCAAGATCACCGAATCCAACGAGGGCGCGCCGGAAGGATCAGTCACCTTCAAGGGATTTGCCACCGCCTAAGCAACCGAAAGCCATGCCAATCTCAGCCTCACTCGACATCGGCGTCACCAGCGCCAGCGACATGATGGTGCAAAGCCTCGAAGTGGAGAAAAGCTTGAGCGAGGTCGTGCGCAAGAACAAGGACGGCGGATTTGCCGTGGCGCACGCCTTCGATCCGATCTTCTCGGGAAGCGTGACGATTCTCGGCACCAGCGGCGACACCGTCGGCGGCAACCTCTCGACCGCCATCTCCTTGGTGTCGGGCGGCAAGACAATCGTCACCGAGACGACTCACACCACCAACCAAGACAACTTCGACGAGACCACCGTCAGCTTCCAGAACGCGCCAAGCGCCATTTAAGCCCCTCATGGGGACCCATCATTTACCCGTGCACGACAAAACCGTTTACCACATCGTCAGGCAGACGATCCCCTCGACCAAAGACGAGGCATCCTCACGCAAAGCGGCCATCGCCAGCGCCGACACCTCGGCTGTGGCCGGAGCGGCCGTGGCGGGCGTGGCCATTCACGACTTCAACCGCATCATCGACACGGCCAGCGACGAAGCGCGCACGATCACGGCGTGGAATCTGGCCGAGACCACCGTGGAGTTCCGGCCGGACTTTCCCGCCGAGACCGTTACCACCGGCGAGGTGATCCGGCGCATGAAGGACACTGCGTGGCAGTGCGCCAATCCCGACCATCCCATCAGCTACATGGCCCAAGCGATCGAGGCCTTTCGTCGTCTGGTCCGCAGCATCAAGGAAAAGCGCCCCTTGGTGGCTTTCCCGCGCGGGCGCTCCACGGCCTACCTCGTCATGGGCGGCGACCAGGCCAACGGGCGACGGCTTTTGCAACGAGCGGGGTTCGGAGACGAGGAAATCGAAGCCATTTGCCGGGAGGTTTATGGACGCTGAGGACACAGCCAGGGAAGCGGCGGCCATGGCCGCAGTGGTGGAACCCGAGGGCGCAACTTTGGGCGATAATATCGTCATGCGCCCCCTCACCGGCGGCAGCGCATCCATTTGCGTTCTGACCAACAACCAAGTTTATCGGGCTCTCATCGAGAACAAGGACATCGACGCTTTGGCCGAGTTCGAGTTGCTGGCTTTTCTTTACATTCACTGCGCCGAGTTGCCGAAGGTTCGGCGCATGGCGCTCAACCCGTCGCTATGGACCGCGGCTGTTTTGGAATGGGGTGAAACCCTACCATATGCCGTTCTTCTGGGCGCCAAAGCCGCGCTCGAGCAAAGCCGCCAAATGCTCGCGGCGGTGAAGTTCGACGTGGAAGCCAAGCCGGTGCCGGCAGGCGCTAGAGAGGAATCCCCGCCCCCAAACTCGTAGAGCCGGCATGGATCGCCTCGCGCGTGTTCATGCTGGCCAAAGCCACCGGATGGGCAGAGTCGTTCATTGTCTGGCAACTGCCGCTGGTGCGGCTCTTGGCCTACGAGCACGCCAACCTTCGCGCCAACGATGTGTGGACGGTGAAGCGAAAGCCGGTGAGCGAGCGCAGCCTGGCACCGATCCGGCAGTTCTTTGACGCGGCTCCCGAGGAAGATGACGATTAGCTTCGACACCTCCAAGTTGCGGGCCGCTTTGCGCACCTACCAACTGGCCACGCTCAAGGACACCGACACCGTGGTCCGCGATGCGGCGCGCAATTTCGTCAAGCGGGCCGCCTCGGTCACGCCCCCCGCCACGGGCAAACTCAACTCCGAGGCCAAGAAACGCGGCGAGAGCAACGTTGTCGGCGACCTCAACCACATCTTTGTCGGCCTGAGTCCCGCGCTCTTCGAAA
>JBEDBL010000213.1:0-4447 GCA_041177245.1 Verrucomicrobiota bacterium | reverse complement strand
GGAAGTCTGCGACGAGGAAAAAGTCGCGCACCCCGTGCTGGTCAGCGAAAGCGGGCGCGCCATCGCCGCGCACCACTCTGTGCTCGTCGTCGAGGCCTTCGGCGCGATCGAGAAAGTTTCGCGTGGACCCGAGGTGGCCGCCGCCGAAGGCGACCCCGCGGTTGTGCGCGACATCATCGCCATCTACGAGTCGCTCGGCAGCAAGCACCGCCTCGAAAGCCTGCACGATGCACAGGAAATCCGCGAAAAGGCGGACTCGATGTTCTCTCTCGGACTCCTCGATCTTCCGGCCAAGGCCAAAATCGAGACCGTCTACTGGCGCATCGCCGCCAAAGTCGTGGAGCTTTTCCGCGGCGTCCGCTACGTGCCCGAGGAGGTCAAAGACCTCGAGATTTCCCTCGGCGACCAGGTGATGTGCAATTTCTCCGTCTTCCAGTCTCTCCTTGATCACTGGGCGCTGGGACAACTTTTTCCCGTCATGCCCCTGCATCGACTCGCCGAGGCGCCCGACCGCCAGGCCACATTGGTCGATATCACCTGCGACTCGGACGGCAAAGTGGCGCGCTTCATCGACCTGCAGGACGTCAAACCCACGCTGCCTCTGCATCGTCCGGAGGAAGGAACGCCCTACTACCTCGGATTTTTTCTCGCCGGCGCCTACCAAGACATCATGGGCGACATGCACAACCTCTTCGGTCGCGTCAACGAGATGCACATCTTTTTGGATGAAGACGAGGAGAGCGGCTACTACATCGAGGAAATCATTGGCGGAAACACCATCGGCAATGTCCTAGCGTTGACCCAATGGGAAAAAAGCGAACTGATCCGCCGCATGAAAGTGCAGGTCGATGCCGCGATTAAACAAGACCGCCTCAAGCCGAACGAAGGCATGCGGCTGCTCGACTCTTACGAAAAAGCCCTCGAGGGCTACACGTATCTGAATTGCTTCAACGGATCGCCGCCCGAAGCAAAACTGTAGCGTCGCCGTCCCCGGCGACGAATGGAACAAAACGACCGTTGCCGGGGACAATTGCGACAGCCATCGCCAGAGTAGTCGCAAAATGCCGTTTTCGTTCTACCATCGAAGCATGGTTACCGAAACCCTCTCGCTCAAAGTTTCCAAGACGGAGAAAAATCTGCTCCGGCAATGTGCGAGACGCCGGGGTCGTCCCGCTTCGGATCTTCTGCGCGATGCGCTGCACGCCGTTCTGGAATCTCCCGCTGCCAGCAAATCCTCTTTGCTTGAGAGACACGGCCATTTGTTCGCAAAACTTGATCGCGGGCCGGGTGACTTGTCGGTGAACAAAATGCGTCTGCAGGGCTACGGCAAGTGAACAAAGCCGTTATCGCCGATACCGGACCGCTCGTTGCGCTGTTCGACCGCGGCGACGAGCATCACGAATGGGCCCTGAATGGGCTGGGCAAAATCCGCGGCCCGATGTTTACGGCAGAGTCGGTGGTCAGCGAAGTCCTCTTCCTGCTTCGCGACATGCCACGCTCCCGTGCCGCCTTTCTCGAGTTCTGGTCGGAAGGCGCCTTGCGGATTGCGTTCCAGCTCGAGGGCAACAAAGCGGCTTTAACCGCGCTATTGCGCAAATATGCCGACGCAGGCATGTCGATGGCGGCTGCTACCGCGGTTCGCCTCAGCGAATTGCATCCTGACGCGCTTGTTTGGACGCTGGACAAAGACTTCCGCATCTATCGTCGCGCCGGGCGCAAGGTGATTCCGCTCTTCGATTGGCCGCGCTGAGAATTTCGCTGCTTGGGCGTGCCAATCACGTCCTCCGCTTAGCCCGATAACCCGGTGTCGTCTCCGCCAAGCGCAGACGGGGCGGGTCGCTGAGTGATTTGTGAAAATCCAGCGCCAATCTCCGGACAAAGGGCGAAAGGTGTTCCATGTATTTGAGACTCAGTAGTTCGTCCAGGAGCCGCGTTCTGTGACGCGATTTCAGGTAGCCGTCCTTCACCATCACCACCACGACTCCCGCCGCCAGCAGCGGTTTGTCCGTCACGGTATCTGTGAAATCTGGGCCAGCCACTATTTCGGGGAACACGATCACCATTACGGGGGCGGGAACAGTCGTCTTGGCCGCCAACCAAGCAGGCAACGACAATTACAGCTTTGCCTCGGAGATCACCGCGAGCTTTTCCGTGGTCAGCTTCGACTCGGAATTTCAATCATGGCTCGGGCGTTACTCTTTCATCAATGTCCAGAAGAAAGGACTCTCCGATGACGCCGACGGCGACGGCATGCCGAACCTTGCGGAATTCGCCACGGATCGGGATCCTTCTTCCACGTCGAGCGCGGAGAGAGTCGCTCCGGTTCTGTCGGGCAACGAACTCCGCCTAATCTTCAATCGGCGCAAGGACTGCTCGGCTCTCGGGTTGCAGATTTTCGCGGAGGCAAGCACCTCATTGAAAGCGGGGGGATGGACAAAGACCGGTGTCGTGGAGCAGGTCATTTCCAACAGCGCCACAACGGAGACAATTCAGGCTGCAGTGCCGATGCAGTCGGCCACCAAGAAATTCCTGCGCCTCCGCGTGATCAAGTAACGGGCATCTGCTCCGCCCAACTTGGGGAAGTTCGCGGCTACGCGTGGGCACGGCCGACGGTTAGAGCGTTTTCGATAAAAGTCCTAACGTGGTGTGTCTGCGTGGCATCGGCATCCTGCCGGTGATGTCCATTGATCATTGGCAAGATGCCCGTGCCACTTTTCTGCAAAGCTGCGGCACCGGTTGTAAGGAGCTTTGCCAAAAACGCTCTAATCCCGGTAATTCACGATTTCCAAACCGTCGATCCGGCGGAAATGGTCGGTGTTGCGCGTGGCCAAAGCTCGGCCTGCTTCGATGGCGCATGCGGCGATGAGGATGTCATTGTCGGGCAAGAGCAGTCCTTTGATTCGCAGCGAGCGGCGTATGCGGCTGGCGCGTAGAGCTGCTTTTTGGCCGATGGGTACGATCTCGAATGGTTCCAAGAAGCGCTGCCCTTTCCAGAGGTCCTTGTCTTCGAAACCCTCGCAATATTCCATCGCGGCAACAACCGATACGGACAGGGGTTCCGCGGGATGAGATTGGAGGAACCGTTGCGCGGGTCCGTCCTGCCGCCGGAATTTTTCGCGGTGCAGGTCGATCAGAAAGCACGAATCAAGGTGCATCGTCGTCCACCCATGCCGTGGCCGAAATACGGGGACGCGCCACATCCTTCGCTGCCGCGTTCTCCCAATAATCCGAGGTTTCCGGGATATCGATCACATCTGGGGGGAGAGTTTCCAATTCCCGCAAGATCGATGCACCGGTGTGGGACGCAGGCAGAAATACCGCCCTTCGCACCACGGCGGAGAAAGATTCCCTCTCAGCGGTCTTGGCACTGCGTAACCGCTCGTAAGCATCAAGCTCCAAGGAAATTGTCTTTGTAGCCATGCATGGATCTATGCATGGAAATCTGGCCCTGTCAATGGTTTCCATGTTTGACGATAGGCATATTCTGTGTATTGATCTGTGTATGGCAACCAAGACTCTCTCTGTCGATGAGCAGGCCTATCTTCGCCTTGTTCGTGCTAAACGAGATCCCAAGGAGTCCTTTTCCACCGTGATCAAGCGGGCGCGTTGGGACAACAACCGCAAGCGCTGCGGCGACCTGCTCTCCCGCGCTACGGGACGCGTCCCGGAGGAGGCTCTCGATGACCTTGATCGCGCGCAGGCGAACGACTTGCCGCCCTCCGATCGATGGAAGCTCTGATCTTCGACACCACGTTCCTCATCGACTTCCAGCGCGAACGCAACGGAAAAGTCCGGGGAGGAGCGCACGAGTTTTTGCAGGAGCACGCCGAAACCGGGGCTTACTTGCCTATCACTGCGTATGGCGAATTCGCCGAAGGATTCACCGACCGGATGGATGCGACTTTTCTGTCGGTGGTCGAATCATTCGAACTGCTGCCGGTCACGCGCGCGGTGGCGGATGTCTACGCGGGTATCGTCCGCGCGTTGCGGTCGCGCGGAAAGTTGATCGGCGCCAATGATCTGTGGATCGCCGCTGCTGCACTTGAGAGAAACTGGCCGCTCGTTACGCGCAACACGGCGGAATTCGCACGGGTCTCCGGATTGCAATTGCGTTCTTATTAAAGGCCTGCTGAACCGGCAGGAATTCAGTTTCTGAACCAGCTGAACGGCACGGCGCCGTGCGAGAGCAGCCAGTCGTTGAACTGGCGCAACGACCCACGGTGCGCGGCGAAGAGTGCCGAAACTTTCTCGCGTCCGAGTAGGTAGCTCATCGGCACGGTCGGCGCAGCCGTGTACCAGTTCACATCTGCCGACGCGCGGGCTTTGGTGAAGCCGACGTTTTCCATCATGTGCTTGGTTGCCGCGACGTGGGACATTCCGCCCGTTTGAAGGCCGATGTCGACGAGAATGCGGTTGGCGCGCCAGAGCGCGTCGTGCAGTTGCACCA
>JBEDBL010000212.1:0-4458 GCA_041177245.1 Verrucomicrobiota bacterium | reverse complement strand
CATGCAGGGGACGCCGCGGCAATACGCGAGGACAAATAATCTGCCACTTTGCTCACCACGTCCCCGTAGCGGGGATCTTGCTGCATCGTCCGCGGCGTCCCCTGCATGTGCATTAGCACCACCGCGGCCCCCGCCTGTGCCGCAACCTCCGCCATTCGCGGATCGCCGGTCATGGCCGTCACATCGTTGATGATTTCCGCGCCCGCCTCGATCGCGGCGCGTGCCACCGACGCCTTCGAGGTGTCGATGCTGATCGCGACATCGGTTAATTTTCGGATGCCTTCGATCACCGGAACCACGCGCGCGATCTCCTCTTCGGCAGCGACCTCTAGCGCCCCCGGTCGTGTTGATTCGCCTCCCACGTCGATAATCTCAGCACCTTCCGCAGCCATGCGTTGCGCATGCGCGATTGCGGTGCGGGGATCGGTATGCCGCCCGCCATCAGAAAACGAGTCGGGCGTCACATTGAGAATGCCCATGATCACGCCGCGTTCATCCAATGCGAACGCGCGCCGGCTGGTCTGCCAGATCATTCCAGACGTATCGATGCCGAACGACCGTGCGCGTCGAGCCCTTCCACGCGTGCGAACGCCTCGATGAAGGGCGTGGATTTGGCCAGCGAGGCGCGATTCAATTCGACCAGACTCGTGCGGCGCTGGAATTGGTCTGCGGTCAGACCCGCGAAGGACTTGCCTGCACCGCCTGTCGGAAGTTCGTGGCTCGGGCCGGCCAGGAAATCACCCGCCGCGACGGGGGAATACCCGCCGAGGAAGATGGCGCCCGCGGTGGTGAGCAGGGGGGAGATTTTAGACGGGTTCCCAACCTGCAAGGAAACGTGCTCGGAGGCGAAGCTGTTGGCGATGGTGACCGCGTCGGGCATGCGCGGCACGAGCACCAGGGCGGCCGAACGTAGGGACTTCTTTAAAATTTCGCCGCGGGTCAGACGTGCGGCCTGCCGGTCGATTTCGCGCTGCACCGCCTTGATCAATGCCGCGGAGTCGGTGAGCAGCAGCGCGATACTGTCCGCGCCGTGCTCGGCTTGCGCGAGCAAGTCGGCCGCGACCCAAGCAGGATTCGCTTTGCGGTCGGCGATGACCAGGATCTCGCTCGGGCCCGGCAGAAGATCAACCGCCACGCGCCCAAAAAGCTGGCGCTTTGCTTCGACCACGTAGCTGTTGCCCGGTCCGAAAATTTTCGCAGCGGGCCGGATCGTTTCTGTTCCGCAGGCGAGGGCGGCGACCGCCTGCGCTCCGCCGACTTTGTAGACCTCGGTCGCTCCGGCAAGATGCAGTGCGGCGAGAAGCGCGTTGCTCACTTGCCCGTCGCGACCCGCGGGTGTGACCGCCACGATCTCTGGAACACCTGCCGCAGCGGCGAAAGTGCAAGTCATCAACGCGGTGGAAACCAAAGGCGCGGTTCCGCCCGGAACATAGATTCCGACGCGCCGGAAGGGATCAAAACGTTCGCCGACCTTGGCGCCCTGCGCGTTGCGTGCCGACCAGTTCTTGCGCTGGCTTTTCGCAGCGAAGTCGCGGATGTTTTTGCGCGCGGCGAGCAGTGCGCGGCGCGTCTGCGCATCGAGTGTTCTCCATGCCGCGGACAACTCTTTCGGGGGAACGCGCAGTTCTTTTGCAGTGACTGCGGGTCCGCCGAATTTTTTGGTGTAGCGAATCAAAGCCACATCGCCCTCGCGCTCTACGCCTGCGATGACTTCGCGGACGGTTTTCTCGACAGCCGGCGTGGCCCGGGCACGGCGGTCGAGCGAGCGGATGAATCTCGCGTAATTTTTGTCACGTGGACGGACGATACGCATTGCCTAAGCATGCCCGAGAACAGCCTTAATCACAACATCGTCAGTAACACCCTTGGAAAAGAACCACAGAGCGCGCAGCGAACGCAAAGAGGGTTTACTTTTAAGGCCTCTGCGTCCTCTGTGTCCTTTGCGGTTTCCTTATTTGTTCCACCGGAACTCCAGGGGTTTCTCGATTTCCGGGTGCAGGCTCTGGTGCACCGGGCACGTCAGGGCAGTGCGCTCGAGCAGTTCGCGGTCGGGATGATCCGCGGGCAGCGGCACTTCGATGACGGTGGCCAGCCGCGAGATGCGGCGCGGCGCATCCGCAGACATCTCCTTCGTGACTTCGATGCTCATGCCTTCGAGGTCGATCCGGCGCTTTTGTGCCACGATGCCCATGACCGTGGCCATGCAACTGCCGAGCGCGGTAGCCACCAGATCGGTGGGCGAAAAAGATTCGCCCTTCCCGTGGTTGTCGACCGGCGCGTCGGTGAAAAGCTTCTGGCCCGACGGTGCATGCGTCGCGGCACAGCGCAGGCCGCCTTCATAGCGGATTGAGATTTTGACCATGCACCAAGATCAACGCCTGCCCAGCAGCAGCGCGAGGAAAAACGCGCAACCCACCGCACCCGTTATCACACCGACCGGCAACTCTGTTCCGACCAGTATCGTGCGCGCGGCGAGATCCGAACCAACGGTCAACACTGCTCCAACCAAGGCGGCCGCCGGCGCGGTGAAGGCGTGTCCTGAACCGGTGAAGCGACGCGCGAGATGCGGAGCCATCAAGCCGACAAAACCGATCGTTCCGCATGCCGCCACCGTCAGTGCGGCGAGCACGGCGGCAAGCGCGATGCCGCCGAGTTGGAGCGCGCGGACGTGCACACCAAGGTGGTGAGCGCTTTCGCCGCCCATCGCGAGAATGTCCAGCGAACGGTGCGACATGACGACAAGAATGCAACCCATGGCAGCGGCGGGTGCGATCAACCACACCTCGGTCCATCCGCGCCCCGCGAAACTGCCCATCAGCCAGAACAAAATGCTGCGCATGGCTCCCGGATCGAAGCGCAGGATGAGCGCCGTGGTGAAGGCTTGTGCCAACGCTCCCAAGGCGACGCCGGCGAGGAGTAAGGATGGCAGATCGGACGCGATACGTCGTCGGCAGAGCAGCAGGACAATCGCCGCGACAGCTAGGCTGCCGCCGAGAGCGGGCCAGACAACGGTTGTCGCGCCGGCGGCCAAGGCCGCGACCGCGCCAAGCGCTCCACCCGAGGACAGGCCGAGCAGATACGGTTCGGCCAGAGGATTGCGGAAAATCGTCTGCAGCAACAATCCTCCCAGGGCCAGATTGATCCCCGCCGCAGCGGCCAGCAGCACGCGGGGCAAACGCAATTCCCACAACACGAGCGCGGCGCGTTCCAGCTCCGGTGTCCGCGGCGCGCCGGAGAGAAGTTGCCACAACTTCTGCGCATCGAGCAGTTTGCTCGGTCCAATGCAAATCGCGGCGCCGGCGACGGCAATGACCGCGATTGAGAGTAGGGCAAGGCGCGATCCTGTCTTCATGACGCAAAAAATACTCCCGGCCTTCCGGTGAAAGGGTTTTTTGCCGTCCGCAGTGAACGGCATCCGAAAACTTCCTCCAACAATTCATCGCCAAGAATCTCGTCGGGACGCCCGAGAGCGCGGATGGTTCCGCTTTGCATAAACATGAGGCGGTCGCTGAATTCCGCCGCCAAGTTCAGGTCGTGCGAAACGCAAAGAATCGCTTTGCCTTGGTTGCGTGCGAGGTCCCGAAGCAGGCCGTGGACACCGTGACTATGCCCCGGATCGAGATGCGCCACTGGTTCGTCGAGCAGCAGAACGGATGTCTCTTGGGCCAGTGCGCGCGCGAGCAGGGCGCGTTGCCATTCGCCGTCGCTCAGTTCGCGTATGCTGCGGCCTGCCAGATTTTTCATGTCCGTGCAGTCGAGGGCGCGGTCCACCGCGGCCGTGTCGTTCGTCCCGGCCCTCCCGAGGAAGGGACGTCTGGCGTGGCGTCCAAGAAGGACAAATTGCCGCACATCGAAATCGAAAACGGGCGTCTCGGTCTGCGGCTGCACGGCGCAGAAGCGCGCGCGTTCGCGCGGCGCGAGCGACTCCAGGTCGCGGCCGCCGAACTGCACGCTGCCCGCGCGCAGGGGCAGCAGCCCGGTGAGGGCCCGCAGCAGCGTGCTTTTTCCGCAACCATTCGGCCCAACCACGCCGAGCACCTCGCCGGCCTGCAGGTCGAAAGTGATGCCGCGCACAACATCGGTGGCGTTGTAGCCGGCGCTGATCCCCCCGGCGGATAGCGATGAGCTTTTCATTGCAAATCGACGGCGGCGCGCAATTTCGGCGCGGCAGCCAACGCATCGGGACCCGGGACGGTGAAAGCGGCCGCCGGGAAAACAATCACTTTTCCATCGCGCACGGCGCGCAGATGCTTGCGGACGGGATGCGCGCGCAACTTGGCGACGATTTCTTCGCGTCTGGTTCCGCCGTAGTCGGCGATGATCAAAACATCCGGGTCTTTTTCGAGGAGGAACTCCTCGCCGAGTTGCGGCCATGGGCCCGAAGCCTCCGTCGCGATATTGCGCAAACCGGCCGCCTCGAGAATCTCGTGGGCGTGCGAACCGCACCCCGCGCTATAT
>JBEDBL010000211.1:0-4463 GCA_041177245.1 Verrucomicrobiota bacterium | reverse complement strand
GCTGCAAGCCGCGGCAACGAGCGACACCGCTCCGCCGGCAACTCCGCCGAGCACGATCACCCCGGAGAAATTCGCTTTCAGCGCATCAGCCGCGGCTTGCAGCATATCGCCATCCGCCTCGCCGAGGTCGGCAATCACCGCGGGAATGCCGTTGATCGTTTCCGCTTTGGATGACAGAGCACCGGCCGCCGCGGCGGCTTCGCGCTGGCGCGCGGACTTCAATGCTTTCTCGGTTTCTTTTTGCTGCGCGAGAAACGCATCGAGCTTTTTCTCCACGTCGGCCAGCGGGGAGCCGAGCTTTGCCGCAATGGCCTTGAGCCTCTCCCGGTCGGATTCCGCCGCGCGCTGCGCTTCGGCGCCGGCCACCGCTTCGATGCGCCGGATTCCAGCGGCAACGGCGCCTTCGCCGACAATGCGGAATGCCCCGATCTCACCCGTGCCGCGCACGTGCGTTCCGCCGCAAAGTTCCATGCTGTAGCCGTCGTGCGCGCCTGCGTGGCCGCCGATCTGCACCACGCGCACGCGGTCGCCGTATTTGTCCCCGAAAAATTGCATCACCTCCGAACGCCCACGCACGTCGGCATAGGCGACGTCGGACCAGCTGACCGTAGCGTTTTCCAAAATCCTTTCGTTCACCAGGCGCTCGACTGACGCGACCTGCTCCGGTGTGAGCGCCGCGCTGCTGAAATCGAAGGTGAGTTTGTCGGGACCGACATAACTGCCTTTCTGCACCGCCTCTCGGCTGACGATTTCGTGCAGGGCCCAGTGGAGAAGATGCGTGACCGTGTGATGTCGTTGAATGGCATCGCGGCGCGCTCGGTCGACCATGAGTTCCAATTCAGCTCCGACCGCGGGAGCATCATCGCCTTCGAGCACGTGCAACCAGACGTCCCCGGCCTTCTGTGTGTTGGCGATACGCCACAGACCCGATCCCGCGCGCAGTTCTCCGGTGTCGCCGACTTGTCCGCCCATTTCGGCGTAGCAGGTGCTGTGGTCGAGGACGACGGCTATTTTTCCTTTGAGGTCAACGATTTCGACGACCTTGGCCTTGGCCGACAACGCATCGTAACCCACGAATGTTGTCGGCTCCTTGGTCGCGATTTCCGATACGGTGATGATCTGCTTTTTCTGCGCGGCGCGCGCGCGCGCGCGCTGTTCGTCCATCAGTTTTTCGAAGCCCGCCGTGTCAACGGTGAGTCCCCGCTCGCGCGCCATCAACTCTGTCAAATCGAGCGGAAACCCCTGTTCGTCGTAGAGTCGGAACGCGAACGCACCGGAAATTCTCCCGCCTGCACCAGCTTTGTCCGCTTCCGCTTCGAACAGAGCAATACCCTTGTCGAGCGTGCGGTTGAACGCTTCCTCCTCGCCCTTGAGGACCTGCTCGACATGCGCCTGCTTGGCGCGCAGTTCGGGAAACACATCGCCCATGGTGCGGGCAAGCACGCTGGTGAGTTTGTAGAAGAAAGGCTCATGGAATCCGAGCGTGCGACCGTAGCGCACGGCGCGGCGCAATATCCGGCGCAGGACGTAGTTGCGGTCGTTGTTGCCGGGATTGATTCCGTCCGCCACGGCAAAGCTGAGTGTTCGCGCGTGGTCGGCGATGACGCGGAACGCGATGTCGATTTTTTCCTGCTCGCTGTGGCCGGTCGATCCCGCCTCGGGAAGCGTCGATGCGTATTTTTTGCCGCTCAGCTTTTCGATCTCGGCAAAAAGCGGGCGGAAAACATCCGTCTCATAGTTGGAGACGCGTGCGTTGGAGAACTCCGTGAAGCCTTTCGTTCCCTGAACCACGGCGCACACGCGTTCGAAACCCATGCCGGTGTCGACGTGCCGCGCGGGCAGCGGGCTGAACGTTCCGTCCGGGTTGGCGTTGAACTGGATGAAAACGAGGTTCCAAAGCTCGATGCATTCGGCTGTGCCCTTGTTGACCAACGCACCGCGCGTGTCGCCCTGCGGCGTGAGATCGATGTGGATTTCGCTGCACGGACCGCACGGACCCGTGTCACCCATCATCCAGAAATTGTCCTTCTTGTTGCCGTTGACGATGTGGACCTGCGGGTCGAGGCCGGCGGCGCGGAAATGCACCGCCCAATGGTCCCATGCTTCCCGGTCGAACTCGCTCGGGTCGCCCTCGCCCGGTGAATAGACCGTGGCATACATGCGCGAAGCGGGAAATTTCCAGCGACCGACCAAAAGTTCCCATGCCCAATCGATCGCCTCCTTTTTGAAATAATCCCCGAAGCTCCAATTGCCGAGCATCTCGAACAGCGTGTGGTGGTAGGTATCGAGGCCGACGTCTTCGAGGTCGTTGTGCTTTCCGCCGGCGCGGATGCATTTCTGCGTGTCGGCTGCCCGCGTGTCCGAGACCGCGACCGCGCCCGGCCAGCGCGAGACATCGGCTTTGGCGTTGCCGAGGAAAATGGGGACGAACTGGTTCATCCCCGCATTAGTGAAAAGCAGGTTCGGCGAGTCGGGCATCAAACTCGACGAAGGCACGATGGTGTGTTGCTTCTCGCGGAAAAAATCGAGGAAGCCGCTGCGGATTTCGGTGCTGGTCGGGACGTGACTCATGATCGGACCGGGCCCCAGAGACTAACGCGCAGGATGCGTTCGACAAGCACGCCCTAGGAGGACGCGGGCGCCGGGGGCATCTTGCGGGCGTGTTTTTCCATGAGGCGATTGAGACGCATGAAGGCGCGCCTCGCCGACTCGAGGTCCGGTTCGGCGACCAGTCGTTTCGCGCAACTAGAGATGTCCGACTGGGTGGAGGAAAAAGTGCGCGCGATCACCTCGGCTTGCGGGGAAATCCCTTCGAGCGAGCCGCGGTCCAATGTCTCGCGGATCGCCTCGTAGGCGCCGATGGCGGCGATCACTTCGGGTTGCACCGTGGCAAATTCCTCGCGTTGCAGGTAGGGGCATTCGGGTAATTTTTCCGGTCCAGCTTCGCGCTTCATCCGCGGACCGATCACCATGAGCGCGGCGGCCGCGAGCAGGAAAAAAACCAACCCCGCGGTGATGATGCGCCATGTCATGGGCGGGCGGGCACCGCGCGGCCCCGCACGATAGTGCGTGCGAGTTCGAGATCCGCGGGAAAGGTGATCTTGCTGTTCCACTCTGCCGTCTCGACGAGAGAAACAGGCGCGCCCGCCGCCTGCACGGCCGAAGTCTCGTCCGTCACGTAGCCTCCGGTGGCGATGATCTCTTCGTAGGCATGGCGGAGAAGATCGGCCCGGAAAATCTGCGGCGTCTCCACGGCCCACAGCTTAGAACGGTCCACGGATTCGACGATGAATTCCTCGTCATTCACGCGCTTGAGCGTGTCGGTCACAGGACGGGCGCAGGCCGCGGCGCCGGTGTTGCGGGCCACGTCGAGGCAACGGTCGATCATCGCACAGGTGACGAGAGGGCGGGCCGCATCGTGCACCACAATCATCGTGGCGTCCTCCGCGACGCTCCCGAGACCTTCGGCCACGGACAAATGGCGATGGGCGCCCCCGGTCACGACCGCGCGCAGTTTTTCGGGCGACGCTTCGCGCGCGATTTTTTCGAATTCATCCCGTGCACCGGCGGCGCAAACAAGCACGATGGCATCGATCGCCTCGCAGTCATTGAAGGCGGCCGCACTCCAAGCCAAAACCGGACGGCCTTCGAGGTCCGCGGTGAGTTTGTTGAAACCCATGCGGCGGCTCGAACCGCCGGCCACGATGACAGCCCAGACGCTGCCCTTCTTTTTCGTTGCTCTCTGCTTAGCCAAGTTGCTTGAGAACCTCCCCGTTGACCGCTTTGCCGTCGGTGCGGCCGGACGCTTTGGCCATGACGGATTTCATCACCGCTCCCATCTGGGCTTTTCCCGTCGCGCCAACCTCGGCGATGGCATCGCGCACGAGCGCAGCCAGTTCCTCGGCCGAAAGAGCCGCCGGCAAGTAGCTCTCAAGGAGCAAGATCTCGGCTTTCTCCTTCGCGGCCTGTTCGGCACGGCCGCCCTTGATGAATCCATCGACCGCGTCCTGGCACTGCTTGACGCGTTTGCGGATCACCGAGATGACATCAGTATCGGCAAGTTCCGCTTCCGCGGACGCGCCTTTTTCGATCACGGCATATTTGAGGGAAGATTTGAGCATGCGCAGGGCGCCGAGGCGGTCGGCGTCCTTGGCTTTCATCGCCTCTTTGATGTCTTGGTCGATTTTTGCGGTCAGACTCATAGGGGCAGGTTAAATTTCCAGCGGGCGCGGGGCCAGAGATTTCGGGCGGGGCCATTGCCGCAAAGAGTCTGCTCCGCTAGTTTCCCCGGAGTGAGCGACCGGCCGCGTAAAATCGAAATCTTGGGAACACCGGTGGCCGTGGTCGACTACGATGCGGCCATCGGTGAAAGCACGCGACTGGCCTGCTCGGGACGGCCCGCCGCCGTGTCGGCAAGCAACACGCACATTGTCTCCCTCGCCCGCCACAAACCGGATTTCGGG
>JBEDBL010000210.1:0-4524 GCA_041177245.1 Verrucomicrobiota bacterium | reverse complement strand
CAGAAGATGACTCCACGACATGAGCACAGTTGACTTTCCTTGCGCGGAAGGCACGACGTCGAAACGAAGAAGGCCCTGCCACTTTCCGTCCATCAACTCCCCCGCCAGCACCGCGATGTCCGTGCCGGCGGCGTGCTCGCAGACCTCGACACTGGAGGGCTCGGGGGAAATTCTCCACACGGGAACCGACGCGGGCAAGCCCCGGGAAAGTTTCGCCCCGATGAGAGGATGACTCGCCGCGAAGCGCAGGCATGCCTCGCGCAGAACGAGGGAGGAGAAGCCGGGGCCGACTTCGAGGAACGTCACCGCGGCGTGGCGCCCCTGGCCCGACGAGATCATGTAATCCTCGAGTGCCAGGAGGTAGCGATCACAACCACCCAAAGGGACGCGACGGGGCGTCGTTTGTTCCGGCGCAATCAAGGTGCTACGACGGTAAGTCTGCGAACTAAGCTCGCGATGCGCGAGGTGGTCCGGAAATTGTCCTTCGTAACCAACTCGCCGGGAATACCAGCTGCAAGTAGTTCCTCGAGCGAAACCAGCAATTGCATGATGCCCATCGAGTCGAGACCCAGCTCGAACAAATCCGCATCCGAATCCAGCAGCCCGGGAACTTCGAAAAGCTTGTCGCGGAGGAGCTCGGCAATGCGCTGCTCCAAGTCGTCCATTTTACCGGGAAAATCCGTGGTCGTCATTGGGTGGAAAATTCTGCCGGCGGATCCCGGAAGACAGCGTGCCGGAAAATCATCGGACGGCGAAATCTTGCGGGTTGTGTCCGCGGATTCCGTGCCTGCTCAGCATCGACAACAACCAGCGGCTGTAGGGACGGTTAATGAAAGCACCGGTCGCCATCCCGCTGAGATTTTTTTCGATGTGGCGTTCCATCACGTCGCTGAAGCGGCCCGGGTAGCGTTTGGACATGTCCAGCCCGGTGCGCTGGATGGCGAAAATGCGGCCGTCATAAAAGTGGTCGATCAGATACTGCCAGGCGCCCAGTGTTACGCGGAACCATTTCCAATACCGCGTGAGACGCGGCGCGAGGCGGCCGGCTGAAACGCCGCGGCCGGGTATGACATCGGCAAGTTTTTCCGCCGACACCATGGCCATGCAAAGCCCCGGCGAAAGCATCGGGTCGACGAAACCAAACGCGTCGCCGACCATGGCCCAGTTGGCCCCCGAACCGCATTCCGAAACGAGCTGGTAATTGGCAAACGTGGCCACGGGAGTGACGCGGCGGCGATCGGGGCAATCTCCGCCCAACCTCGGTTCGTTCGCAATGATGTTCTCCAGCTGTTCCTCGGGCGTGAATCCGAATTTTTTGGCATCGTCCTTGTTCAAGACGACACCGATGGAAACTTTCGGTCCGGGCAGCGGAATCCTCCACGCCCATCCGTAGCTCATGCGGATGGTCATGACGGTGCCTTTCGGTTCGGGCCACGGGCAATTTTCGAAATGCGCGAAGTGGGAGACGTCCTTGCGTTTTCCGACGGCAGCATTGACGCCGAGCAGCTTGGCAAAAATCCGTCGGCGCCCGCTCGCATCGATCACAAGATCCGGTTGGCCACTCCATTCCGGAACATGGGCGAGCGCCTCCTCGGCGAGAAGAACGCGGGAGCGCCGTAAAGAATCCGCCTTGTCCACCTTCAGCTTGGCCGCGCATTTTACGTAACGGACACCCGCAGCCACGGCTGTCTTATTGAGAAGATCGTCGAACTCCTTGCGGGGAACATTGTAGGCATAGGTCGGCAGAACGCCGCGCGCGGCGGTGAAACTCAGGAGTAATTCGTCCTCCGCACCGAACGTCACCAGAACACCGGGTTTGTAGACACCGATGGCCGCGACCTGCTCCTCGATCCCGAGGCGGCGGAAAATCGGAACCATCTGCGGAACGAGCGACTCACCCACAATGAGCGGCGGACGCGCACCGTCATCGAAAATGGCCACTGAGGCTCCTTTGCGTGCCAGCAATGCGCCCAATGTGGCGCCGGCGGGACCGGATCCCACGATGGCGACTTTGGTAGCGGAGCCGTCGACGAGCGAATTGACCATGCGCTGATTATCTTTGGATTTTGCCGCTGGCGGTCTTCGGGATCGCCGAGACAAAAGAAATTTTGACAGGGAGTTTATAGCCCGAGAGAAGTGCCCGGCACCAGCCCATTAGCTCGGAAGGCTTGGGAGCTTCGGCGACACCGGAAACCAAAACAACCTCCGCCACCGGAACACTGCCGAACGTCGGATGGCTGAGCGCGCTGACGCGGCATTCGGCGATGGTGGGATGCGAGCACAGCGCGGCTTCCACCTCCTCGGGAAAGCATTTCATGCCGCCCACGTTGATCACCGCCTGCGTGCGGCCGACGAGAAAGAAAGCGCCATCCGCATCTTGTCTGGCCAAGTCACCCAAGCGGAACCACCCGTCCAGCAGGATGCTCTCGCGCGTCATCCAAGGCGAAAGGTAGGCATCGACCAATCCCGGACCGCGGATGAAGAGCTCGCCGACTTCACCCTCGGGAACAGCCTGCCCTTGTGTATCGCGGACGGAAGCCTCGAAGCCTTCCTGCGGACGTCCGACGGATGCGGGCTTTTCCGCGGGCCAAAGGTCGTTGAGCAATGGAAGCCCACACTCGATGATGCCGAGCGCCTGACGCAGCGGAACTCCGAAACGTTCGCGAAAACGAGAGGCCGTCTCGGCGGGCAAAGCGGCGGCAGTGGAAACGGCGATACGCAAACTCGGCACCGCGCGCGCTTTTTCGCAGGATGCCAACAGGGCGTAATGAAACGGCGAGGCGTACAGCGCCGTGCCCTCGTGCCGGTGAAGCGCATTGAACACATCTTCACCCAGATGGGAGTCCTCGAGGACAGTCGTCACCCCGTGCAGAAGGTAGAGAATGATGGAAACTGCAAAATGGTGGGCCATCGGTAGAATCCAGATAACGCGGTCTCCCGGGCCCAATCCCAGGTGAGTGTTGCTTGCCGTGACGCGCCCGAGCAGCGTCTCGTGCGAGAGCACGACGCCTTTGCGCACGCCCGTAGTGCCGGAACTGAAACGAATGAGAGCCGGACTCAAAAGATTCAGCGCGTGCTCGTCGAAACACGCAGGCTCAGGAGAGAGACCGTGGAGAAGAAGCGCAGTTTGCAACCCGACGGATTGCAAACTGCGGTTGCCAGGGGCCTCGCGGTGCCATTTGCGCCCACCCGCGCAAAGAATCACATCGATCGCGGTGGTGCGCATCTGCTCGTCGCGCTCAACCGGACTAAGTTCGGGCGCGACGGGCACAAGCACTCCGCCGCACTTCAAGATGGCCAGAGACCAAACAATATGGTCGACCCCGTTCGGACAATTCAATCCGACCCTCCTTCCCCTCTCGAGTCCAAGCGAATCGGCTGCGTAATCGGTCATTTCCTGCAACTGTCCGAAGGTCAACCGTCGATCGCCTGCTATCAGGGCCGTCGCTTCGCGATCTGCGCGGCGGAAAATTTCTTCGACTATGTTCATGCTTCGTCCCAAATTTTTGCGCGCAATTTTCTGACGTGCGCCGCCATGTGCATCCAGTCCGTTTCGACCCCGCCCTGATCGCTCGCAGCAGCCAAGCCCGCAGCTTCCCCCGTGGCCATACAGGTTCCCATTACGCGGATGGAGGCCTGCGCCTCGTGTGTGCACGAAATGCAACGTCCGCCGACCCACAATCGTGCGAGATCTCGATGGCGGAGAGACCGCAAAGGAATTTGCGCGGGCGAGTCCGACTCGGCAAAACGCCACTTCGGACCAGTGGCTCGTTCGCGGAGTTCGATCGGCCATCCGACGTTTGCAATCGCGTCATCGCACGAGTTACCGCGGAGAATTTCCTCGCCCGTCAGTTCGTGAACGCCCGCGGACCGGCGGCTCTCGCGGACGCCGGCGCGGGCCGGCCAATGCGTCACCCGGCACCACGCGCATCCCTCTTCGTTGTCTCGCAAGTAGGCCGCGATGGCGGCCGCGGTTCTTCGGCCCACCTGCTCCATTTCCGCGAGCATGAGCGCGGAAACCGGATTCCAAGCCTGGTCTTGCGCGTTCGCTGCTAGATCGATGGTAAGAAAAGCCTCATCCGGCGCAACGCCCCGCCGGAAGCCCGCTCCCAATGCTTCGCGCGGAAGATGGCCTGCGCTTACGGCCGCGACGATGGCATGGGCCAGACGCATCCTGCGTTCATCATCGAAAAAATGTTCCGGGAAACCGCGCAGACCCGCGATGTAGGCCGGACGTTGCAAACGGCCGGGTTCGGTCATTGAAAAATTCCCGCCGGCCAGCGCCGTCAGCGTCGCATCGCCTGTCGAGTCCACGTAAGCGCGGGCGGAGACGCTCTGCCGTTCCCCGCGGCAGATGATGTCGATGGCTTCCATGTTGGGCGCGACGGATACGATTTCCGCGTGCATCCAGACCTGAAGGTTCGAAATTTCCGAAGTCATCTCATCAGCCAGAGAAGCGAAGGCGACCGGATCGTGCGGCAGGAAAACCACGCGACCGCTGCGGACGGGCGCCCGCGCCCCTCC
>JBEDBL010000209.1:0-4558 GCA_041177245.1 Verrucomicrobiota bacterium | reverse complement strand
CGCTAGTCAAAGGCGGAAAAATCAGCCCGATCGTTCCCATGGTCTCCCACCACGATCACAGCGAGCACAGCGTGCAGGTTATAGCCACTGAGCACGGGGTCGCCGACTTGCGCGGACACTCGCCCCACGAACGCGCTGAACTCATCATCGAACGCTGCGCCGATCCGCAATACCGGCCGCTCCTGCGCGAATATTTGAGCCTCGGAGGAGCTGCGCACACGCCGCAGACCTTCGCCAGCGCCCACGCCTTCCACCGCGCCTTTCTTGTCGACGGTGATATGCGCTCGACGGTGATCGTCACAAAAAAATAGGGGCGTCTGTCGCGTTTTGTTTGGCCAGCCGTCGCAGCAGCGGCTATTTTCAGAAGGTTTATCACCGCACGGTCCATTATTATGAGCGCCAAAGCCACACTCCAGCTGCCCGACGGCAAGTCGGTCGATCTTCCCGTCATTGTCGGGACGGAGAACGAGCACGCCGTTGATGTGCGGGCGTTGCGCGACCAGAGCGGCTACATCACTTTCGACGATGGCTTCGCCAACACCGGTTCGTGCTGCAGCGACATCACCTTTATCGACGGCGAGAAGGGGATCCTCCGTCACCGCGGTTACCGCATCGAGGATTTGGCCGACGAGTCGATTTTCCTCGAGACTGCGTACCTCGTGATCTACGGCGAACTGCCGACCTCGCAACAGCTGTCCAAATTCCGCGGTCGGATCGCCTCGAGCGCGAGCGTTCACGAGGGGATGCGCAAGTTTTTCGAGGGTTTCCCCCATACCTCGCACCCCATGGCGATCCTCTCCGCCATGCTCAACTCTCTCGGGTGCTACTACCCGGAGATGACGACGCACGACCGGAAGAAGGATCTCGAGCATTTCGACTGGGCGGCCGCGATGCTCATCTCGAAAGTTCGCACGCTGGCCGCCATGTCTTACCGCGCCAAACGCGGATTGCCATTCGTCTATCCCCGTTGGGATCTGCGCTATGCGGCGAATTTCCTGCACATGATGTTTTCCGAGCCGTATCGCGACTACAATCCGAAGCCGGAAATCACCGACGCCCTCGATCTTATCCTCCTCCTCCACGCCGACCACGAGCAAAACTGCAGCACATCGACTGTGCGGATGGTCGCCTCGAGCGGAGCGAATCTTTTCGCCAGTGTTTCCGCAGGCGTGAGCGCCCTTTGGGGACCGCTCCACGGCGGGGCCAATGCCGCAGTCATCGAGATGCTCGAGGAGATTAACGCCTCGGGTGATGACGGGCGCAAGGCGGTCGAAGCGGCCAAGAAGGGCGAGAGACGCCTGATGGGCTTCGGCCACCGCGTTTACAAGAACTACGATCCGCGCGCCCGCATCCTCGGCGAGGCAGCCAAACGCGTACTAACTTCCATGGGAATCAACGATCCCTTGCTCGGCATCGCCATGCACCTCGAGGAGGTCGCGCTGAAAGACGAATACTTTGTGTCGCGCAAACTTTATCCGAACGTGGACTTCTACAGCGGCATCATCCTCCGGGCCATCGGCATCCCCGTAGACATGTTCCCGGTCATGTTCGCCATCGGCCGCATGCCCGGCTGGATTGCCAACTGGCGCGAGGTGGCGACCAATCCGAAGATGAAAATCCACCGGCCACGCCAAGTCTACACCGGCCCGACCGAGCGGGATTACATCGCTATCGAGCAACGGGGCGAGTAACCCCGACTCTGCACTAACGCCGGTTCAGGATTTTCCGGCCTTCAAGACCCAAGAGGGGTCTTCCACCAGGAACTGCATGCGCCCCTTGTGCGAGCTGAGGATGCCGACGATTTCGACATCGGCTCCTTTGTCCAACTGGCGCACGGGTCTCAAGGCCGGAGATTCCTTGTTGCTGGTCCAAAGAGAATACTCCTTGCCGAAGACCTCGATGAGCAGTGGGCGTTTGGAGGAAACTTTGCCCTTCACGCGAAAAATCTCACCCATGCGTTCGGTGGCTTTGGACGCAGTGTCTGCGGTGAATGCCGGGCAGTCCGAAGGCTTGAGGACGGAATAGACCGGCGCGAGATCGCCGTTGGCCGGCGGTTTGCCCGGATTGACCAGTTCCAACTTCTTCGCAACGTCGTTGTCTGCCACGGTGCGAAACTGGGCGGCCACCGGAAAGTGGTCGCTCGCCCCGGAGCCTTTGCCAAGGTTGGTCCAGCGGTCGGGGATCCGCAGTTTTCCCGCCACGACGGCATTGACCCCGTCGAGGACGACGACGCGGAAGGAATTGTCGGCATATTGCACGCCGTTGAAATCGTACAGTCCGGGAGTCACCATGATTTGCATCAAGGTGCCCCACTTTCCGTCATATTGGTCGGAATGCCGCTGCGATTCCGACGGGATCTCGTGCCAGAGATTGTAAACGGCGACGTTTGTGGCAGTTGCCGTCGCCTTTTCGTCGCCTTGGGAACCGAGGACATCGTTTATGCCCGTCTTGCCCATGTGGGGGTAGGCAAGGGACTGTTTGTATTGGCTGTTGAAATCGCCCGTCATCACGATGTCGGCATTCGGATTTTCCGCGACAATCTGGTCGATCCTGTCGCGCAGAGTTTTGGCGTTGAAGCGCCTGCTCTGCTCCATCCCGAGATCGCTGGCGCCGGACTTCCAGTGATTGACGAAGACGATTAGCGGGTGGCCCTCCACATCAAGCGTGACTTCAAGAATATCGCGGGCGTCTGGGGTGGGATGGCTTTTGGTTTCTTTGATCGGGAACTTGCTGAACAGGCCGTTCTTCTGACCCTTTTTGTGAACGCCTTTGTCGGTGCTGGCGAGGGCCGCGAAGTCCGGTTCATCTTGTCCTACGGCCACATGGTATCCCTTGATTCCATTGTCCTCGAGATACTTGAGAAGGAGCGCTTCAACGGGTAGTCCGCGGATCTCGTCGTTCAGCCCCGTTGTCAGCATCTGTTGCGCGGTGGTCTTCCCGTATTTCTCGAGAAAAGCGGCGTAGTCGGTGACTTTTGAGTCTGGAGTGAAGTCCATCTCGAGCTCGTTGAAGCACGCAATGTCGGGTCCCGCCCCGCCGTTGAATGATTTCAGCACCTTGCCGATCGTTTCCATTTTACGCAGAAGCTTCGCCGGCGAGTATGCATCGGGTTCGCCCGTCTCGGCATAGTCGTCGTAAATCGCGATCTTGTCGGCGTCGAACAAGTTCTCCACGTTGTATGAAAGGAAAGTGAATTCGCGCGCTTGCGCCGGGTGGGAGAGGGCCGCGCCGATGAGGGCCGCCCGAAGAACTGACTTCATCCTGCCGAAGATCGTCCCTTTGGATAATGTTGCAAATAAAAATCCCGCCCCGCGCGGACGCGGGACGGGATGGCGGGAGGGAAATCCCGGTTTAATTCAACTGAGTGCAGCCTGCGCCGCGGCCAACCGCGCGATCGGCACACGGAAGGGAGAGCAGCTGACGTAGTCGAGTCCGATCTCGTGGCAGAAGCCCACACTGTCCGGATCGCCGCCGTGCTCGCCGCAAATGCCCAGCTTGAGTTTCTTGCGCTCTTTTCGTCCGAGTTCGACCGCAATGCGCATGAGTTTGCCCACGCCCTGCGTGTCGACGCTGGCGAACGGATTCTTCTTCACAATCTCGAGTTCCTGATACACGGGCAGGAAGCTGCCCGAATCGTCGCGGCTCATGGCCAGGGTGGTTTGGGTGAGATCGTTCGTGCCGAAGCTGAAGAACTCGGCGTCCTTGGCGATTTCGTCCGCCACCAAGGCGGCCCGCGGGACTTCGATCATCGTGCCGACGAGGTAATCGAACTTCGTCTTCTTTTCCTTGGCCACTTCTGCGGCCACGCGGTGCACAAGGTCGATCTGCAGTTTGAGTTCCTTCGGGAACCCGGCGAGCGGAATCATCACTTCGGGGCGCACTTTGATGCCCTTCTTCTGCACTTCGGCGGCGGCTTCGAAAATGGCCCGCGCCTGCATCTCCGAGATTTCCGGGAAGCTGATGCCGAGGCGGCAACCGCGGTGACCGAGCATCGGATTGAACTCGTGCAAATCGTGCACGCGCTTGGCGATGCGGTCGGCGCTGATCCCGAGTTTTTCCGCGAGGTTGTTCTGCGCCGTGTGATCGTGCGGCAGGAACTCGTGGAGCGGGGGATCGAGCAGGCGGATCGTGGCCGGCAGACCCTTGAGTGCCTTGAAAATGCCGATGAAGTCTTCCCGCTGGTAAGGCAGGAGCTTGGCCAGGGCGGCCTGGCGGTCTTCCTTCTTCTCGGCGAGGATCATTTCGCGCACGGCGTCGATGCGGTCACCCTCGAAGAACATGTGTTCCGTGCGGCAGAGACCGATGCCCGTGGCGCCGAAAGCAACCGCGTTCTCGGTCTGCTCCGGTGTGTCCGCGTTGGTACGCACTCCGAGACGCGCAGCTTTGTCGCACCAAGTCATGAGTTGGGCGAAGTGCTGGTAGATCGCGCTCTTGGCCGGGCTGAGCGTTTTTTCGACGAGCACCTGGATGATTTCCGAAGGTGCGGTCTTGATCTGGCCGTCGTAGACCTCGCCGGCGGTGCCGTCGATGGAGAGGTAATCGCCTTCCTTGTACGTCC
>JBEDBL010000208.1:0-4705 GCA_041177245.1 Verrucomicrobiota bacterium | reverse complement strand
TCGACCGCACTTCGGTTCTCGCCCGTTTCACTTGAAGAAACGGTCCATGCGCTGCGTGGGCTGGCGTTGAGCTTTCAGCCTGGGATTTTCCACATTTCAGGCGATGAAACTTTCACTTATCACGATGCCGCGGTTCGATTGGCCAAAGCACGAGGCATCGATCCTGACCTTGTGGCACCGGACGCCCAATCTGGTGTGGAGTTTTTCGAACCACTGCCCGTCACGGCCAGTTTGGCTCCAGCGGTGCCCTCCGGCTGTTCTGGCTGGCGCTTCTCACCCTCTTCCTCCATTCTGGATGCTTTTATTCGCAGCCTCTGACCCGGCTCCCGCCCATGCCTGAAAAACACAAAACAAAGCCAACCGCCACCAACGGCAGTCCGAAACTCCTTTTGACGGCGTTCGTCGCCGTTTACTGCCTCGCGCTGGGCTTTGGGTGGCTTTCGCACACGCCGTCGCAAGAGGAACTCTACGGCAGCGGCGGCAGATTTCTCCATGAGGTTGTCCACAACTTCCAAAGCGCCGAAGGTCTTCCTTGGTGGAGTTCCAACTTCATGCAGGGGCACTCGATGGCGAACTTTGCGATGTGCGCGGTGCCCTTGACCGTCGGCATCTGCGGTATGGCGATTTTCGGGGGCCTCGTCGGTATCAAGATTGCCGCCCTTCTCATCATCCCGCTTTCGGCGCTCACCATGTTCCTTTTTGTCAGGCGGCTTACGTCCAACGAGTGGGCTGCTGTTTTGGCGGCAGTGCTCTACGTGACCAGCGGACAAATGCTCGTACGCATCGGCAATTTCGAGCATTGGATGGGCAGCTATTCCTACATCTTCCCGCCGCTGATTTTGTGGGCGTTTTTGAAGACGGCCGACGAGGGTTCGTGGAGGGCTTCGGCTTGGCTGGCGTTTGCTTGGGCGGCGATGATGCTTTCTTACGCGAAGTTGACCTTTATGTTCGCGCCGTTGGCTGCTGTGTTTTTCGTCTGGTTGCTGCTCGACCAGCCAGAGCGCCGTGTGGCCTTGCTCAGGGGAACGTTGGTGTCCTTGGTGCTGGTCGGGCTGATGGCGGTGATTCTCCTGCTGCCCTTGACGCGCGAATATCAGTGGGTGTCCGCCTTTTCTTTCGACAACTTTGCCGGGTGGCAACAGGCGTTTTCGATCAAGAATTTCATCTCGGTGATCGATCGTGCCAACGGCTTGCTTGCGCAAATGCGGCCGGATTTCGTGGCAGATCGGGGACAGTTTTATCTCGGTTTGCTCACCTTATTCTCGGTGGCCGCCGTTTTTTGGTGGTCGCGAAAGCACACGGAGTGGCTGGCCACGCGCAACGGGGTGCTGCTGCGGCTTTTTGTCGGCATGACCTTGCTGGCTCTGTGGCTGTCGCAGGGGCCGTTCTCCGTCTTCACCGGTCTGCAGGAATTCCTCAAGGGCTCGCAAAAAGCGCCGGATTGGATTGCGGCGCTGATGTGGTTCATGACCTGCCTGCCGGCCCTTCTCATTTACGCGATCCTGCCAGCCGGTCCGCGCCGTGGATTCTGGGCGGCTCTCGTCATCGTGATTTATCTTTTCGTTCCGGGCTTTGTTCTTTTGGAAAAGCTCCCGATGTATCGCGACATCCGTGCTCCGTGGGGTTCTTGGGAGGTGGGTTTCTTTGCGGCTGCCGTGGCCGGGGCACTGGCGCTGCACCAGTTGTTCGATGCGCTGATCGAAAAGCGCGATCGGTTGGTGGTTGCGGGACTCCTCGGAGTTATCCTGCTTCTCGATGCGTCGGCGTATTTCTCCAAGTTCTTCGCGCCCGGTCTGCCGGCACAGACTTTTGCCGACTTCGATCGGTCACAGGATTACCTGAAGACATCTTTGATCGACGGAAGGGTCTACCCGATGTCGGGACGTTATTTTTATCTGCGCACGCCGATGCAGTCGGGGCGAGGGCTCAACAG
Source organism: Verrucomicrobiota bacterium (assembly GCA_041177245.1). Taxonomy (GTDB): domain Bacteria; phylum Verrucomicrobiota; class Verrucomicrobiia; order Chthoniobacterales; family JACTMZ01; genus JACTMZ01. Next base: position 2,772 of record JBEDBL010000208.1, on the reverse strand, counting down.
CGAGGCCTCATGGAGCCATTTCCAGATGCGGGGTATGAGGGCCTTGGTCAACGGGGCCAATTCGTCGCCCGGCGTGGCGGGAATTTCCCACGTGCTTCTCGACAAGAAAGACCCTTTCACCCCTCAAGAGATCCAGAATGCTTTTGCTCAGGCCTACCCGACGGGATTCGACTCGGAATACATCCGGGTGCTCGAAAACAAGGACTCTCTGGCGCCGGCTTTTATTGCTCGAGAATACATTGCCATGGACCCCGACACCGAAAGTCTGGCGCCGGCGTTCCTGGAGGCTGCCGGGCGTGCCAACGCCGCGCCGGTAGAACTCGGTGCGAACGAACGCGGATTCCCGTTCCTTGCCGGGACGGGAAGTGTGCAGAACGGAATCCAATTGGCCCAGAGATACGCGCAAAGTCCCGGGGCACCGTTCGAGCGCGTCTCTTACAGCCAACCGCGGAAGAATCCGTCGCGGATGGTGTTCGATCCACTAGGCACCCGCGAAGGATGGTTGGTGGTCACCGAGGCGTGGCACCCGGACTGGCGTGCTTACTCGGATGGTGCTCCATTGCCGGTTTTCAAGGCGTTCGGAGGGCTTATGGCTGTCCCGCTCACCCGATCGGAGGGGCCGATCGAATTCGTTTTCTCGCCGCCGCGCTGGTACGACCTTTGTGTTTGGATTTCCGGCCTCTCTTGGGCGGGTGTGCTCGGCATGCTGCTCATCATGCCGCTGCCGTTCGTTCCGAAGCGCTGGAAAGGCTGGTGGACTGGTGCCGGGAAAAGAACTCCGGCAATCAAGCCCCCGTGTTCAAAAATAGAGAAAGCCGTCGTGGTGATTCCCACTTACAACGAACGCGAATCGATCGGCAAGGCGCTCGATCTCGTCCTCGGGCTGCCGCGGAAGGCCGATGTGCTGGTGGTCGATGACGGATCTCCCGATGGCACAGCGGATGTCGTGCGTTCCCGTCCGGAATTCAACAAACGCGTTTTCCTCCTGGAGGGACAAGGCAAGGCCGGACTCGGCACGGCTTATCGGCGCGGATTTCAGTGGGCGGTCAAGAATAGCTATGAGGCGGCAGTCGAAATGGACGCCGACCTTTCGCACGATCCGGCTGACATCCCAAAGCTGCTCGAGGCTCTAGAAAAAGGCGCGCACATTGCCGTGGGCTCGCGTTACCACGGCGGTATTTCCGTGCTCAACTGGCCGCAGAGCCGGCTTTTCATAAGCACCTTCGGTGGGCTCTACGTACGCACGCTTACGGCTTTGCCCATGAGCGATCCAACCAGCGGGTTCAAAGCGATCCGCGCCGACGTCCTGCGCGACCTGAATTGGGACAAGGTCCAAGCCGAGGGCTACGCCTTCCAGATCGAGTTGCACCACACCGCGTGGAAACAGGGCTACACGATCAAGGAAGTCCCGATTGTCTTCACCGAGCGTCGTGAAGGTGACTCCAAAATGTCCACGGCTATTTCGCTGGAAGCGGCCTGGCGTGTTCTCCGGTTGGCTGCGGTCAGCTAAGCAGCAAGGGCCGAAATTCGAGTTTGAGACTTGGGTAAAAAGCTTCCGGTCTTCGACCGCCTCAATTTGACTCAAATTACAGTTTTCAGGTTTTAGCCTTTTCCTTGTCTATGAACCTCCTCGTCACCGGCGGCGCCGGATTTATCGGCGGCAATTTTGTCCGTCTGGCCCTGCAAACGCCCGAATGGAATGTCGGCAAACTGGTCAACCTTGATCTGCTCACCTACGCGGGTTACCGCGGGTCGCTGGCTGATCTCGACGGTGATCCGCGGCACATTTTTGTCGAGGGAGATATCGGTGACACAGATCTAGTCTCGCGGTTGCTGCGCGAGCAGCAGGTTGACGCTGTCCTCAACTTTGCCGCCGAGTCTCACGTCGACCGTTCGATCGATTCACCGGAGCCATTCATCACAACGAATGTCCTTGGCGCGCAGCGGTTGTTGGATGCGGTGCGTGGCTATTGGAAGGAGTTGGAAGCAGAGCGAAAAACAAAATTCCGGTTCCTTCATGTTTCGACCGACGAGGTTTATGGAACGATGCAGGCGGGCGACGCTGCCTTTACGGAGTCGACGCCCTACGCGCCGAACAGTCCGTATGCCGCAAGCAAGGCGGCTAGCGATTTTCTTGTCCGTGCGGCTTTCCACACGCACAAGATGCCCGTGGTCACGACGAATTGCTCGAACAACTATGGACCCTATCAGTTCCCGGAAAAGCTGATTCCGCTGATTATCCGCAACGCGATCGAGGGCAAGCCGCTGCCCGTCTACGGAAAAGGCGAAAACATCCGTGATTGGCTGTTTGTCGAGGACCACTGCCGGGCCATTTGGACAGTCTTGCAAGGCGGGCAGTTGGGTGAGACTTACAATATCGGTGGCGCCGCCGAGAAAATGAACATCGACGTCGTGGATACAATTTGTGCGCTTCTCGACGAACTACGTCCCGATCCGGCGGGGGCGCATGCCAGGCTGAAGACTTTTGTCACCGACCGGCCGGGCCATGACCTGCGCTATGCCATGGACTTCTCCAAACTCACTCGCGAACTCGGATGGAAGCCCGCTGAATCGTTCGAAACCGGCATCCGCCGCACGGTCGAGTGGTATCTTAACAACACCCCATGGTGTGAAGCCGTCGAGAAGCGCAGCTACGGGCGGGAGAGATTGGGACTGGCGGAGAAGATTGAGACCTGAGTGGGAGACCTGAGTGCAAGGCAGTTGAGCACGTCGAAAAGCGATGAAATGCGGGCCCGAACCAAACAGTTCGGG
>JBEDBL010000207.1:0-4731 GCA_041177245.1 Verrucomicrobiota bacterium | reverse complement strand
GGGCTCGGTTGCCTGCTGGGACCATCGGTTGTTTTTGTCATGATCCGCGCCGTCGTGGGTTGATCCGTTTATGGGCACCTTTCCGCTTTTCGAACGCGCCCGACTGCACGCAGATCGCTCCGCCCTGCGCGAGGGAGACAATGTTTTCTCATACCGGCAACTGACCGACCGCGCCGACCGCGTGGCTGCGGCCTTGTTGGGAGGCGGCAAGGACTTGGAAGAAAAACGCATCGGCGTCCTCATACCGCCTGGCGTTGACTACGTCGCGGCGCAATGGGGCGTGTGGCGCGCCGGCGGTATTTTCGTGCCGCTTAGTCTGTCGGCTACTCCGAAAGAAATTTCCTACGCGCTGGCCGACGCCGAGATCGGTTGTCTCGTGACCACAAAAGAATTGGCCGGCGATTTGCAGGCCACGGAAGCATTGCGCATCGTCGATATCGCAGAGGCTTTGCAGGAGCACGCGGCCGAAAAGGAGTTCCCCGCGCTCGCCCCGGACCGGCGCGCGATGATGCTTTACACGAGCGGCACCACGAGCAAACCGAAGGGTGTGGTCACAACGCACGGTTGCATCGCGGCCCAGATCGAGGCGCTCGTCGAGGCGTGGCAATGGTCGCAGGAAGACCGGATACCGCTTTTTCTGCCGCTGCATCACGTCCACGGCATCATCAACGTCCTCTGCTGCGCCCTCTGGTCGGGCGCGCAGGTCGAGACGTTCACCCGTTTCGACACGGCCGCGATTTTCCCACGCGTTGCGGATGATGCCTACACCGTCTTCATGGCGGTGCCGACCATCTACGTGAAAATGATCGAAGCGCTCGAGAGCATGGACCCGTCCGCACGCGAGAAAGCGGTGCGCGGATTCGCCCGCATGCGGCTCATGGTCTCTGGTTCCGCCGCGCTCCCGGCAGGTGTCCACCGCCGCTGGGAGGAGATCACCGGACAAAAATTGCTCGAACGTTACGGCATGACCGAGATCGGCATGGCGCTTTCGAATCTCTACGAGGGCGAACGCCGCCCCGGTGCCGTCGGACTGCCGCTGCCGGGCGTCATGGTCAGGCTGAAAAACGACGACGGCAAAGTCGTCACCGGCGAGGATGAACCGGGTGAGATCCAGGTCCGCGGACCTTCTGTCTTTCTCGAATATTGGAAACGCCCGGAAATCACCGCGGAGTCGTTCGACGACGGTTGGTTCCGCACCGGCGATATCGCGGTGCGCGAGAAAGGCTACTACCGCATCATGGGCCGTTCGTCGGTCGATATCATCAAAAGCGGCGGCTATAAGTTGTCAGCCTTGGAGATCGAAACCGTCCTACTCGATCACCCGGACATCGCGGAATGCGCCGTGCTGGGCATCGAGGATGCCACCTGGGGAGAATCGGTCGCCGCCGCCGTGGTTCCCGCGGGGGGGCGCATCATCGCGGAGGATGAGTTGCGGTCTTGGTGCAAAGAGCGGATGTCGCCCTACAAAGTTCCACGCCTTTTCAAATTCCCCGCTTCCCTTCCCCGCAACGCGATGGGCAAGGTGACGAAACCCGAGGTAAAAAAACTGTTCGCCTGACCCGATTCACTCGGGCGGCCCGTCGTGTCCCGAGGCGTCTTCGGACAGCGGCCAGTCATCGGTGCGGAACGGGACCGCAGGCAATCCTTCTTTGTTGTAAAGCGAAGCCGGTGGGTTATCCGCCCATGCGTAGCGCAGGGCGACTGGATCGGGCACGGCGTGCGTGCTGACCACAACACGATCTCCCTCGATCGTTGCCTCCGCCCAGTGCCACTCGCGCGCGTTTCCCGAGAGGGCAAATCCCTCCAGTGTGTTGCCGGTCCCGTCTTTTCCTGCGACCAAACCACCGCCGACCGAGTCGAAGTCGACGATCGCCTTGCCATCCCGGAACTCCGTTGTCCGGTTGACCGGACCCGATCCGACAACATCGCGCGCGTAAACTTTTTGCAAAGCCGCGAGCGCGAGGCGCCGGCCGACATCCTCCTTGTTGAGCGGATGGATGTCGCCTGCCTCACCCAGATCGATGGTAACGGCCAGCGCACAGCCCGGCATTTCGCGAGCCACCTGCGCCTGCGCTTCCCGCAATCGCGTGCGGCCGGAATCGGCGGGTTCCGCGGCGCGCGCTTTGAAATTCGCCAACTGCACGATGAGAAAAGGGAGCTCGCCCTGATCCCAACGCTTGCGCCAATCCGTGATGAGCGAGGCGAGCAGCTTCCTGTATTGCGCGTAGCGGTCCTTGTTCGACTCGCCCTGATACCAGAGGAAACCTTTGAGCGGCAGACCGGCCAGAGGACGGATCATGCCGTTGAAGAGCACTCCGGGGTATTTGTGGTTTTCATCCGGATGCGGCTTGGAAAGCGGTTTGGCCGGCGGTTTTTTTCCGGCGGCACGCGGTTCGGCCAGTTTCTTTTCGTAGGCCGCCATGTCGGCATCGTATTGCTTTTTGATCGCGGGATAATTCCGTCGGTATTCATCCCACTCCGCGTAAAGCGCGGCATAGTCGGGGTCATCGCGCGTCAACTCCGGCGCGAGCCATGCTTCGCCCGGCGTCCCGCCCCACACGGAGCAAATGATCCCGATGGGAACACCGGTCGCCCTGTGCACATCACGCGCGAAGTAGTAAGCGACGGCGGAAAAGTCCGCGGCGGCTTCCGGCGTGCACTTTTGCCAGGCGCCGGACAGGTCAAGAGCGGGCTCCTTCGCAATCTGCCGTCCGACTTTGAAAAGCCGGATGGTTTCGCAGTCCGCCCTGGGGATTTCGGCCTCGGCACCTGCCGCCCGGCGCAGTTTGAATTCCATGTTCGACTGGCCCGAGGCGAACCACACATCGCCGGCCAGCAAATCGGTGAGGACAATTTTATTGCCGCTCTCGATGACGATATCGGGAATCGGACCGGCGCTGCACGCCGGAAGCAGGGCGGACCAGCGCCCGTCGGCACCGGCTTTCGCCATGACGCTCGCCTCCCCCTGCTTGATGTTCACGTTCTCGGCAGCGGCGGCGGAACCGCGCAGGAGGATCGGTTTGTCGCGTTGCACAACCATACCCGACCCGAGCCAAGAAGGCAGACTGACCGCGCCGTGCGCGGCATGAAGCAGAAAGAACAGCGCGAGGACGGCGAGCCCGCGCGGGGTCATGGTTTGCCCGCTTCAGGGCCTCCGAGATATTTTTTCAGGAAGGCAAAGACGGGAGGCTTGAGGTCCATCTGCAGGGGCCGCAGATCGAAGCTGTGCGGAGCATGCTCGATGACCACGTATTCGTGCGGCACGCCGAGTTCTTTGAGCTTGGCCACCAACTTTCCCGACTGCTCTATGTTGACCGTCTCATCGGCTGTTCCGTGGACGACAAATGTCGGAGGATCTTCCTTGTCCAAGTAAGTGATGGGTGACGCTTGCTTATAGAGCTCCGGCGCCTCCTCGCGCGTCTTGGCGAACATCTTCAGGTCATGGAAAGTCATGAATTCCATCGGCCCGTAGAGATCCACCACGCACGCGACTTTCGGCGCTGGCTCTGTGCCGGCCTCGGACGGCTCGAGTCCGTCGGAAGGTTCGGTGTAAGCGAGCAGTGCCGCAATGGCGCCGCCGGCCGATCCGCCCATCACGGCGATGCGATCGGGATCGATGCCCAGCCGCGCGGCATTGTCCCGCACCCAGCGCAGCGCGAGCTTGCAGTCATGGATGTTGCGCGGCCAAGTCACCTGACCCTGCATGCGACGCAACTTGTAGTTCACGCTCACCGCGAGAAAGCCCGCCCGCGCGAGATCCGAGCAAATGCCTATTTCCCGTTCCTTGGCCTTGTCGCCGTCGTTGAATCCGCCGCCGTGATAGTAGATCACCGCAGGCGCAAGATGACTTTGGGACACCCCGACCGGATGGTAGATATCGAGTTTCTCTTTGCGGTCCGCCGGAAGATAGGCGACGTCGGCCTCCACCTTGATGTCCGTGGGGTAGACGGGAACGTAATCCTTTTTGTCCTTGGCGGAAGCGGACAGCACCGCGAGCAAACAAAAAAGTGCGGACAGGGCGGAACAGGAAGAGAAAGACACGGTGCGTCAAAGTGCGCCGCGGTTCCGGTCGGCGCGAGCCTACTCTGGATGCACACTTGTGCACGGGAATTTGTGCCGATCGCCGCCTGTTTGGCCTTAACTCGTCCTTACGCGGAAGGAGCGGAGCAAAACCGCTGCAACCGCGACCGAACATCAACACCAACACACCAGCCATGAAAAAAATTCTGCTTCTCACCTCCTTGATTATCTCCTTCACCGCGGGACTGCAGGCGCAGCAAGCCGCTGCTCCCGCCGCACCGGCTCCGTCCGCGGCAGCCCCGGCGGGCGAAAAAATGACCGTCGTCTTCGTCGGCGCGAGCAAAATCAGCGTCAAGCCGGGCAACGGCAAAGACAAATCGATCGAGTCGACCAAATACGCAGTAACGCCCGAAACCAAGATCATGATCAACGACCAGCCCGCGCAACTGACCCAGATCAAGCCCGGCCACAAGGTCATCATCACTCCCGTCGCCGGTCAGCCCGACGTGGCCGCCACGATCACCATGACCAAAAAGTCCGCGCAGTAATCCCGCACGTTTTTCTTTTGCAGCTCCGCGGTCCCAAGAGGATCGCGGAGCTTTTTTATTCCGCCCCGACCGCAACCCGCGCCACCGGAACGGTGATCGATTGGGGATGCGTGTATTTGCCGTCTTTGCGGAAGTCGACCGCGCTTACGGGAACCCCGTCCAC
>JBEDBL010000206.1:0-4733 GCA_041177245.1 Verrucomicrobiota bacterium | reverse complement strand
CGATCCATCCTACGAGGCGGACATCCTGCGCGCATTCGCCGTCTTCGTCGAAAAGGACCTCGTCTATCGCAGCAAGCGCCCGGTCCTATGGTCCTACGGCGCGCAAACCGCCTTGGCCGAAGCGGAGGTGGAATACAAGGACAAGGAATCTCCCGCCGTCTATGTCGCTTTCGCCGTATCGCATTCCATGAATTTGCCGGCTGGAGCCGCGGTGGTCATCTGGACGACAACGCCTTGGACGCTGCCGGCAAACCTCGCCATCGCGGTGAGCGCGAAACACACCTATGTGGCGCAGAAGTTCGCCAAGGACGGAACGGAACGCACGCTTGTCATGGCCGCTGATCGCGTCGGCGCCTTCACCGCCGAGACCGGGTGGGAACCGAACGGCGAAGCGAAAAAACTTTCGGGCGCCGAACTCGAAGCGATGGTCACACAGCATCCCTTCCTCGATCGGCAGTCGCCCGTCTTCACTGCCGACTTCGTCACGATGGATACTGGCACGGGATGCGTGCACATCGCACCGGGACACGGGGCGGACGACTTCCAGTTGGGCAGGGCCAAGGGCCTCGAGATTCTTTGCCCGGTCGATGATCTCGGACGCTTCACCGCGGAATGCGGCGTGGCCGATTGGGTCGGCAAACCGGTTTTCGAAGCCAATCCGCTCGTTGTCGAGCACGTGAAGTCGAAAGGCGCGCTGCTCGGAGCAAGCGCGTATCAGCATTCCTATCCCCACTGCTGGCGCTCGAAGACGCCGATCATTTTCCGCACGGTGGAGCAATTTTTCATCCGCATCGACGACTTGCGCAGCGATGCGATCAAAGCGATCAACGAAACGAAGTGGATTCCGGAGTGGGGCCTCAAACGCATCACCGGCACGGTCGAATCGCGTCCTGATTGGTGCATCAGCCGCCAGCGCAGTTGGGGCGTGCCGCTGCCGGTTTTCTACTCGCCCGAAGGCGAGCCGATCGTCGATGCCGCACTCGTGCGCCGCGTGGCCGATTTGGTGGAGAAACGCGGCACGAACGCGTGGTTCGAGATGTCCGACGCCGAACTGGCCGCCATGTTCGGGTTGCCCGCGGGAACGACCAAAGGCCATGACACGCTCGATGTGTGGATCGATTCCGGGGTGAGTCATCAGGCGGTGCTGCGCCGCCGCCCCGAACTGGCCTACCCCGCCGACCTTTACCTCGAAGCGACCGACCAGCACCGCGGATGGTTCCAATCATCGCTCATGACCGCAATCGGCATCGAAGGCGGATCGCCCTACAAGACCTGCCTGACGCACGGCTTCGTTGTCGACGTCGACACGCGGGAAAAAATCTCGAAGTCCGCGCAGGGCGGATACCAAAAGCCGACGGAGGCGATGCACTTTGTGGAAAAATCCGGTGCGGATCTAGTGCGCCTTTGGGTCAGCAGCGTCAACTTCACCGACGATGTTCCGTTCTCCGAGGAAATGTTCAACCGCCTCGGCGACACCTACCGCCGCATCCGCAACACGCTGCGCATCCTCCTCGGCAACCTGCAGGATTTCGATCCCAAGGCAAAATACGAACCGACCGCAATCGACCGCTGGATTCTCGCGCGCCTCGCCGAAGTGGAAAACACCTGCCGCGACGCCTACGAGAAATTCGAGTTCCACCGAGTCTACCACGCGCTCAACCAATTCTGCGCGGTCGACCTGAGCAGCCTCTACGTCGACATCACCAAGGACCGCATGTATTGCGACGCGGCAAACAGCCCGCGCCGCCGTGCCACGCAAGCCGCCATGCACGAGGTGTTCTCCTCCCTCACACGGCTGCTGGCACCGATCCTCGCCTTCACTGCGGAAGAAGCTTGGGGCTACTACCGCCCCGGCGAATCAGTGCACCTGCAGCTCTTTCCCGCGGCGCGCTCAGCAGGGGCGGACGACTTGGCTGAAGGTGACAGGTTGCTCCATTTGCGCTCGATCGTCTCGCAGGCGTTGGAAAAAGCGCGGGCGGATAAAACCATCACCAACAATCTCGAGGCGATGGTCACGCTCACGGTGGCCGACGGCGCATGGCTCGAGCGGTGGCGTCCGCGTCTGGTTGAGCTCGAAGAGTTTTTCATACTGAGCGAACTCAACCTGGAACAAGGCGCGCAGGATGCCGCGGCCGTGGCGAAGACTGCGTCGGCCAAATGCGAGCGCTGCTGGCGCCAACGTCCCTCGGTCGGACAAAACACCGCTCACCCCGCGCTTTGCGACCGCTGTGCCGCGGCAGTAACCCCGTAGCGGCGCCGTCCCCGGCGCCGGTCGTTTCCGTCATGACCCCACTCCGCTTCCTTCTCTTCGTCACGCTGCCGCTCTTCGCGCTCGACCAGCTGACGAAGTGGGCCACGCTGGAATTTATCCCGCTGCACCACGAAATCCCGCTGATCCCAGGATTCTTCAACTTGGTGCACGTGATCAACACAGGATCTGCGTTCGGGCTGATGAAGGGGTGGTTCAGCTTCCATGTGATCTTCGGGGGCGCCATGGCTGTCGTCATGCTCTGGCTGCTGTTCAAGAAAACATCCGACACCCCCACCCGTTGGGCCTCGGCCCTCATCCTTTCGGGCATTTTCGGCAACATCACGGACCGGGTGCGCTTCGGCCATGTGGTCGATTTTTTGGACTTTTACGCGGGCGGCTATCACTGGCCGGCTTTCAACATCGCCGACTCCGCCATCGTCATTGCCGTGGGGCTTTTCCTCTGGACCTCCTGGCGCTCCGACCGCGCCGCCTAGGCCGAAAGGATCTTAGGCACCCCAACCCCTAGGCAAAAAGGGGCGCCACCCCCACAAATTGTGGTTGCTAGCTAGGCAAAAACCTGTCACCACAAGATCTTGTTATGCCTAAGAAAAAAGCAACCAAAAGTAAACCAGCCAAAAAAGCCGTCAAAAAACCCGCAAAGAAAAAAGCGGTGAAGAAGAAACGGAAAGCCAATCCCGCGCTCATGAAGCCGGTGACGCCGACCGGTCCTCTCGTCGCCGTGGTGGGCCCCAAGCCCGCACCGCGTGGTCAGATGACGAAACGGCTCTGGGATTACATCAAGAAGAACAAGCTGCAGGACAAAGTCAAAAAGACGATGATCCACGCCGACGACAACCTGAAGGCTGTCTTCGGTGGCAAGAAACTTGTCAGCATGTTCGAGATGACCAAACTGGTCTCCAAGCACATCAAATAACCTCCCGGTTATATTCCACGGCCGGCGGTTCCTTCGGGAGCCGCCGGTTTTTTTTGCCATCACGCGGACTTGCCCCGCCGCACCGCGGCTGCTTTATTGGCTCCTTCGCGCGGGGGTATAGCTCAGTTGGTAGAGCGTCTCGTTCGCAATGAGAAGGCCAGGGGTTCGAATCCCCTTACCTCCAGCGCTTTACACAAAAAGTGTGTAAAATAAACTGTGTAAAATGTTTTACACACTTTCCCCAGGCAACAGAACTCCGTGCCGCCCTTGCTTGGGTGGCTCCAGCGATTTCGCGCAGTTTGCCGGTGAGTCGGTAACCCTTTAAAGAAATGCCAACTCGACCGAGTCGCGTTTTTTGCGCAGGTATTTGCGCACCTTGCCGATGTGGCGATGCGCGGCCCGCGCTGACATTCCTGCAGCTTTCGCTGCGGCGGCTTGGGTGCGGTGATGATCCATCATCGTCCGGACGAGTTCCGCCGCCTTGGGGCTGATCGATTCCGACTCCACCCCCTGCCTGAGCATGTCGCGAACAACGAGCGATTGCGACTCCACGGGCAGGTCCCAGAGCGACTCGCGCAGGCTCGGATGCGTCTGCGTGGGTTCCCGCGCGCCGAGCACGCTCTTGCGAAGCTTTTCCCCGAGTTTTCGCTGGTCGATGAGCAGGTCGCCGACGCGCCGCTTGGCGGTGTCGAGCGCCCCCTTGAGCGAGCGCCGGAGCTCCTCCTCCACCCGCGCCCAATCCCCCCGCCGCGTCGCCGCGGCCAACGCGGGATTGCCGGGCAGGTAGCTGTCGACTACGAGCGTTGAGGCTCGGGAGACCACGTCGTCCTCGTGCCCGGAAAAGAGCGGGCCGAGTTTTCGGTAGTGGCGCAGCTCGGCGCACACCTCGCGGGCCAGGGCGTCGCGTGCGCCCGTGCCCTCCGGATTTTTGAGGTGGCGTCGCCAGGCCTGGCAAAGCCGAGTTGCGGTTTTGGTTCCGGCCGCTCGGGCGGCCGCCTTCGTTTTGCAGGTGTATTTATCCATACACCCACCCCCCTTGATCGAGCCCGGGCGGAGCACGCCGACAGGCGATCTCCGCGGGCCTTTGCCGCAGGCACTCCGGTCAGGTTCGCGAAAAAAACGGTAATAACCGGCGAAAAGTCGGGTGTTGGAGTGAAAGCAAACATCATGACCAATACCCTACGCCGAACCGCCATTGAGTTGGTCGAGGACGAGTGCGACGAGACAAAGCCGCCCGCGTCAGCGATCGAAACAGTGGGACAACTCAACATTCGCCTGCGCCAGCTCGAGGCCGAACTGGCCAGACCCGAAGAGTCGCAAGACGCCGACGCCGTGCTGCAAGCACTCGTCGCCATCGCCGCAACATCCATCACGACAGCCGCCGCGCATGTGCTGCCTGCGATGGAAACGGAAGGAGGCCTGATATGAAGTGGAGCCGCTGGACACCCGAGACCCACGCGAGGCTGATCGATCTCTACTTCGCGGGCTACGGAGCCAAAGAAATCGCCGCCATGCTCGGCCGGACCGAGCACTCGGTGAGGCTGCGGT
>JBEDBL010000205.1:0-4788 GCA_041177245.1 Verrucomicrobiota bacterium | reverse complement strand
TCCCCTATCCCTTCGAGTGGTGGCATTTTGACCTGAAAGGGTGGGAAAAATATCCCGTCCTCGACATCTCGCCGCGGGAACTAGCCCGCGGCGCAACCAAGACCATTCCGGTTCCCTGAACCAGAGCCGATGCGCCGGGTTAAAATCATCGGCGGGGGTCTCGCCGGCCTCGGACTCGGCATCGCCCTGCGCCGCAACTCGGTTCCCGTGGAGATCCGCGAAGCCGGACATTACCCCCGCCACCGCGTGTGCGGGGAATTCATCACCTCGCTCGACCGGCACACACGCGAGGGCCTGCAGTTGGACGACATCCTCGAGGCAGCGCATACCGCCCGTCATGTTTCGTGGTGCGAGGACGGCAAGGACGACATCGCTCACGAGTTACCTCAGCCCGCACTCTGCCTCAGCCGGCATCGATTCGATGAATCTCTGGCCGAAAAATTCCTCAGGCTCGGCGGGGAGCTTCATACCGGAGCACGCGAAGAATGCGTAGACGAACCCGGCCGTGTCCACGCCTGCGGTCGCAAGCCCGACCCTTCGTCCTCGTGGGTCGGCATCAAGCAACATTTCCACGGTCTCGAGACAAACAATGATCTTGAGGTTCATTTCGGCGCAGCCGGGTATATCGGCGTGACAAAAGTCGAGAACGACACCGTGAATGTCTGCGGCTTGCTCAAGCGCGGCGCGGCCGACTTCACTCAGCCGCTTGCCGTGATCGCCAGGCAAGGCGGATTCGCCCGACTCTCGCGCCGCTTGCAAGACTCCGAAGCGGTCGGCGATTCTTTTTGCGCAGTGGCCGGCCTGGCATACGAATCCCCCGCCGCGGACAAACTTCTGCACATCGGAGACCGGGCCGGACTCATCCCGCCCTTCACCGGGAACGGCATGACCATCGCGCTGCAGAGTGCGGTTGCCGCGGCACCAGCGCTGACGGCATGGGCACACGGCAACTCCGGTTGGCAAGAGACCCGCGGCGCCGCCACCAAGGCGCTCGAGCACCTCTTCTCAAACCGCCGCCGCTTCGCGCGTATCCTGCACCCGCTGATTTTGCATCCCGGCGCGCGGTCCTTCGCCCGCACACTCGACCGCATGGGCGTTTTGCCTGTCGGGCTGCTTTACCGGATGATGCACTGAACGCCGATGTATTTGCGCTCCCTCGCCACTGCCACCCCGGGGCATTCGTTCACGCAGCCCGAGTGTATGGCCTTGATCCAGTCATCCCCAGAGACGCTGGCCCGACTCGACCGGCGCTCGCGACTCACGCTGCGCGCCATTCTTCTCGGAAACTCGGGCATCGGCGCGCGCCAGTTCGCCGTGCACGACGCGGAAAAACTTTTTTGTCTCGATGCGGACGGATTGAACGCCGAGTTCCGCACCGCCGCGCCGAGGCTGGCTGGGAAAGCCCTTCAGGAGGCGCTGCAGCAAGCGGGACTATGCGCCGGGAATCTCGATGCACTGATTGTCACCACCTGCACGGGCTATTTGTGTCCCGGTGTGAGCAGCTATGTCGCGGAATCCCTCGGGTTGCGAGCGGATGCATGGCTGCAAGATATCGTCGGCTTGGGATGCGGCGCCGCCATTCCGTCCCTGCGCGCCGCATCATCCATTGTGTCGGCCGAACCCGATCGCTTGGTGGCCTGCGTTTCCGTGGAGATTTGCTCCGCCGCTTTCTATCTCGACAACGATCCCGGCGTTTTGGTCAGCGCCTGCCTGTTCGGCGACGGTGCAGCGGCTTCCATTTGGAGCGGCCGCCCGGATAAGGCGCTCCTGCGCTGCCACAGTTTCTCATCGTTGCATCAACCGGAGCACCGCGACCTCATCCGCTTCGAACAGCGGGATGGAAAACTGCGCAACCTTCTCCATCCCTCGGTGCCGCAGCTCGCGGCGGATGCCGTCGGCACGCTCTACCGCGAAGCACAGCACTCCTCCCCTGCGCCGATCGGAAAAATTTTGTCCCACGCCGGAGGGCGCGATGTGATCGAAGCGGTCGAGGAAAAGTTGACGGGAACACGTCTCGCGGAAACCCGCGAAGTCCTCCGCCGCCACGGAAACATGAGCAGCCCGTCGGTTCTTTTCGCGCTGAAAGAAGCTCTAGGCCAAGGAAGCCCCGAAGCCGGCAACGATTGGTGGATGGTATCCTTCGGCGCCGGCTTCAGCGCGTACGCTTGCCGCGTTTCTTGCGACTAAAATTCGCCACCCGGCTCCGAGAGAATTTTTTCCACGGCACCGACCGCCAGAGCTTCGTCCTCCCCGCAGGCTTGGACCTCGACGGTGGCACCCATGGCGGCGCAGAGCGCCATGACGCTGAGGATGTTGCCGGCGTTGGCCATGCGCTCGCCGCAGCGCAGAAGAACGATCGAGCGGGACTTCTGCACAGCTCCGACCAAACGCGCAGCTACGGCAGCGGTGATTCCGGGATGGGCTGAGACGACGACGTTGGTGAGTTGCATACTTACCTTATATTTGACTCAGGTGCCCCGCCGGGCGTTCAAAAATTGCGCTTTCTCCCGCCTTGCCCTGCGCCGGAACCGGGCTTAACCATTCGGTATGCCACACCTCATCCGACTGTCCCTCTTCGTCCTCTTTTTTGCCGCCTCCGGATCGTTCACGGTCCGGGCCGATTCCCCGCTGGAGTCGCAGATGGATAAAATGAAATACGCGTTCCGCGGCTTGCGCACCGCGATGGAAGCACCGGTCGATGCCGACAAGGACAAATACGTGGCTTTGGCCGACAAGCTCCGCGCTGCCTCCGTCGCCTCCAAAGAGCACGAGCCTGAAAAAGCCCGCGAAATTCCCGACGACAAACGCGCCGAGTTCCTTGCCGGTTACCGCCAGTCCATGGACGATCTCATCGCGCTCATCGACCAATTGAAGACGCAGTTGGCGGCCGGCGACTGGGATGCGGCGCGCAAGCAGATCCAGCTCATCAATCAATCGCAGCGGGACGGCCACAAGGAGTTCAGGAGCGAGCACGATTGAGACGCGTGCTCGCATGGGCCTGTGCTGCGGCGGCAGTTGTTTTCGTCGCCCTGCAATTCGTCCCGTATCCGCGCACCAATCCGCCGGTCGAATTCACCGCGGAATGGGACTCTCCCCGCACCCGCGAACTATTTTACCGCGCCTGCGCCGACTGCCATAGCCACGAAACGCGCTGGCCGTGGTACAGCCGTATCGCGCCTGTATCGTGGCTGGTCAGCAACCACGTGCGGGACGGGCGCCGCGACATGAACATTTCGGTGCCGGACGAAGTTGACGCGACTGAAGCCGCGGAGGAAATCCGCGAGGGCGGCATGCCGCCTGCCGACTACAAACTCATGCACCCCGAAGCGCGCCTGAGCAAAGAGGAACAAGCCGAGCTCATTTCGGGACTGAAGAAAACGTTCTAGCCCACATATTTCAGGGGGTGACCTATGCTCCGTGTTTGTCCGTGGTCTTCTGCTCCGGGTAAAAACGCAAAAAAAAGAAAGCGGTTGGCCGGAGCCAACCGCTTCCTGTGAACCTTGCAAGGCGGCCTTAGCCTGCCGAACCTTCCTCGGACTTGTCCTTGTCCTTGGCCTTGTCGCCTCCTTCACCGGGGCAGCTACCGCAGTTGCCGGCAAAGGTGGTGGTGGCGAAGGCGGCCAGAATGAGGGCCATGACGCTGAGTTTGAGTAGTTGTTTCATCGAAGACTCAACGTTTGCCCATCCCGGACGGATGCGCAACCGAAATCGGCCGGCGCAGGGAGGGCTATTACCCAGCCCCGAATCCCGCCTTCGCGGCAAGTTGCGGCCAGATGACATGGGCCTTGAATCGCTTCATGTCAGGCCGGGGGCCCGACCAAGGGGCGCGGACGGCAAAAAGCGCGCCGGCCAAAAAGTAAGCCGGCATGGCGTAGTGTGCGCGTATGCGGGCGAAGGTCTGCCACGCGACCTCGTGGTCGGCTTTCAGCGGTATGCCATTGTCTGCGAGAAATTTCATCGCGGCATCCCACTCCCCGCGTGTTATCCCCGGATCACCCGAAATCGGGGCATGGGACGAGAGAATCTCACTCTCAAAACGCCAAGCAGTGACATCGTCCCGCTCGTCAGTCGGCGCGCGCCGCGCCATCTCGCTGCGCATCAGCATGTGCATCGTGTTGGCGCCCTCGGCGAGGAAACGGACAAGCGAAGGCGGACAGGCTTCTTCCAGAGCGGCAAGGCGTATGGCCGTCGAGTCAAGCAAGGCGAGGAGAGTCATGGCCCAGTGACGGTTGGGCACCGGCGAACGGAAGTGATTGAGCAATGGGTAAATGTATTGGTTCACCCGCATCGCACACATCCACGCAATCGATCTTTCCACGTCCGCCGTGGTCGGCGCGTCGCCGACGCGGTGGCTGCGGACGACCATTTCCGGACCCCAGGCGGGTTCACCGGTGAGCAACGACAACTCACTCACCCCCGCCTCCCGCGCGGTGTAGGCGGAGTAAAGCGTGAGGAGGAATCCGATAAAAACAGCGATCACCGTGCTCCCCAGGAAAGCGGCGATGAACATGACAAAGACGTCCAAAGGCCGGTTGACCGTCTCGAAGCCGAGCGTGGTCATGCCTGAACCGGACCGCGCCAGTGCCGTTCCGAAACTCACCCCACCGGTTCCGAAAAACACCAGTGCGAATGCGGCGACGAAAATGGTGAGGAAGAACACGAGAAAAAAAAGGACAGTCACCGGCCCCTGCACGGCGAGCATCCTGTCGAGTGCCGGGTAGTCGCGGGCGCGATGGGCGACCGCGTTGAAGATGAATTTTGTCGTGCGCCCGATCACCCGCGCGAGCG
>JBEDBL010000204.1:0-4822 GCA_041177245.1 Verrucomicrobiota bacterium | reverse complement strand
ATTTCTTCGCATCGGCATCGCCCACGGTCGCCTTGTCGCCGATTTGCTCCTGCATCCATTTTTGCTGCTGCATCATGCGTTTGACCGTCTCCTGAAAGGAGCTCTGGGTTTCGCCGGCTTTTTGCATCTCCGCTTTGAAAGCTTCCTCGCTGGGGAACTGTCCTTTCACGCGGGTGACCTCTGCTGCAAGGTCGGCGTCTTTGATCTCGACCGAGCTGGCCTTGCGCGAGACGAGTTTGTCGACGATGAGCTCGTCGAGGATCTCGCGGTAGCCGGACATTTTTTGCGCCGGTTCGATGTCGTCTGGATTGATTCCCGAGGCGGCCAGGGCGTTTTTGAAAGCCTCTTGAAGGTCGGCGCGGGAGATCTTCTCGCCTTCCACGACAGCCACAGGATCCGGAAGTTCGGGGTCGGGTTCCTTGGCAGTCTCTGCTTTGGTCTCGGCAGGAACCTGCGCGGTTGCATCAAGAGCTTCCGCAGGTTGGTTCGGCGTTTCGGGGGCCACCGCCGCGGTTGTGGGCGCAGCCGCCGGGGCCGAAGGAGTGGGGGTGGGTGTCGGGTTCTCGGTAGGAGAGGCCGGACGGCACCCGGTGGGAGCCAAAAGCAGGAAAACCAGTGCGGCAAAGAAGATCGGAGCGACTCGTCGTAAGAGGAATTTCATATGACTGTATATGCTGCCATGCGGAGAACGGCCCTGCCAGCGCATTTTCCGGGGATCGCCGAGACTCTTTTGTCCATATCCCCTTGCGGAGATTTCGAGGCGCCGTGCAGAAAACGGTGAGGGAGGGATTCGAACCCTCGGTAGGTTTTAAAGCCTACGGAGCTTTAGCAAAGCTCTGCTTTCGACCACTCAGCCACCTCACCTGAAGAAGGATCAAAATTGCCATTCCGAGATCATGGCGTCAATGCTTGGCTTGTTGCGCGGCACGTAGGACATCCGGGCAGATCTCTTTCGGTCCGCCCCTGCGGATGATGTCGCGGTAGGCGTAGGCGGAGGGCTTCAAATCTCGCGCGCTGGAGTGCGGATTCATCGTTGCCAGGCCGAAGGTGTCGGTGAAGCCGCCGTGCCATTCGTAGTTGTCGAGGAGCGACCAGACGAAATAACCACGCACGTCGGCCCCGTCTTTCTTGGCCTGTTGAATCGCTCCGATGTGGTCGGCGAGGTAACTTTGGCGCTGTTTGTCATTCGTGGTGGCGATGCCGTTTTCGGTGATCATCATCGGTTTGCCGTAGCGTTTTCCGACGAGGCGGATTTGTTTGTAGAGACCGGCGGGGTCGATGTCCCAGCCCATCATGGTGAAGTTCTTGCCTCTGTGTGAATTGGCGGTGAGCGCGGCGATCGGACTCGCGTGCTGACTGTAATAGTAGTTGAAGCCGATCACATCGCACTTGTCGGCAATGAGGTCGAGATGGTCGAAGTTCAGCCTCGCCATACCGTTGTAGCAGGCGCGTGTGGGGTCGAGTAAGCCGGTCTCCCACCAAGGGAGAGCCTGCACGGACATGACGACTGCATCGGGCCGGACGGCCTTGATGATGTCGGCCGCCTCGCGGAATTGCCGCGCGCTGGCGCGCACCGCCGCAGCGTAGGTGCCGAAGGCGGCAGTCATCGCCGGGGGCCAGAGTCCGTTCAGGTAGGCCGTGCCGATTTGTCCATTCGGTTCGTTCTGCGGGGCGAAATAGCGCACATACGGCGCAAGGGCGGGAACGACTTTGCGCACGTAGGCTTCCCAACGCGCATCGGCTTCGGGATGCAGCCAGTTTGATTTTTTCGGTTTGGCCTGGTCGTAGAGCCACTCGGGGAAGGTGAAGTGCCAGAGGCAGACAACAGGTTCGATGCCGGCGGCTTTGAGTTGGCGCGCCATGCCGACGTAGCGGCGGATGGCTGCCTCGTCGTATTTGCCCGGCTGGGGTTCGATGCGCGCCCACTCAAGGCTGAATCGGTAATGGGTGACGCCGATTTTTTTCAGGGCGGCGACATCCTTTCGGAAATCGCTCCAACTGCGCACCACGGTGTTGCCGCGCTCGGGAGCCTTGCCTTGGTCCATGAGAACATCCCAATCGGTGCGGAAAACCGGTTTGCCATCCTTGCCTGCTTCCCGGTCTTCGTATTGCCAACTGGATGACGATATACCCCATGCGAAGTCTCCGGTTTCGACTTTGGCCGCTTGGGCGCGTTGGGCGGGCGTGACATGCGGGGGTTTGGGGTAAGTGACACAGCCCCCTAGTCCGGCGGCAATGAGGAAAACGGCAAAATGGCGATGGATGATCATGAGCGCGGGGTTGAAAGATTCGGTCAAAGGCTCAAGTTAGCCTGATGCTGGGAAAGTCCGACAACAAAAGCGCGGCGGGTTGGCGTTTCGACAACTCCTACGCGCGGCTGCCCGACGCGCTTTTCTCGCGTGTTTCCCCGGTGCGTGTCGCGCGTCCGGGCTTGGCGATTCTGAATGCGGAACTCGCGGAGGAGCTGGGGCTCGATGCCGTCGCGCTCCGCGAATCTGGCGCTGCGATTTTTGCCGGCAATAGTGTTCCCGAAGGGGCCGATCCGATCGCCCAAGCCTACGCGGGGCATCAATTCGGTCACTTCGCCAATCTGGGTGATGGCCGCGCCGTTCTTCTCGGGGAACAGATCACGCCGCAGGGGGCGCGCTTCGATATTCAACTCAAAGGATCGGGCCAGACGCCATTTTCGCGCCGGGGCGACGGCCGTGCGGCGCTCGGTCCGATGCTGCGGGAATACATCATCAGCGAGGCAATGCATGCCATGGGCATTCCGACCACACGTAGTCTCGCCGTTGCAACGACAGGAGAGCAAATCGCGCGCGAGGAGATGCTTCCGGGTGCGGTGCTCACGCGGGTGGCAGCCAGCCACATCCGCGTGGGCACATTCGAATACGCCAATGCGATCGGCGATCGTGCGATGCTAGAAGCTTTGACGCTCCACACTTTGGAACGGCACTACCCAGAATTGTCCGGGCCGGACAATCCGGCCTTGGCTTTGTTAGAGGGTGTGCTGGAGCGGCAGGCCAAGCTGGTGGCGCAATGGGTGTGTGTGGGTTTTGTCCATGGTGTGATGAACACGGACAACATGGCGCTGAGCGGGGAAACCATCGACTACGGGCCTTGTGCGTTCATCGACACCTACGATCCCGCCACGGTGTTCAGTTCGATCGATCGCGGCGGACGCTATGCCTACGGGAACCAGTCGAACATCGTGCATTGGAATCTGGCGCGTTTGGCCGAGGGGTTGTTGCCGCTTATCGACGAGGACAAGGACAAGGCCGTGGCTGCCGCTGAGGATTTGCTCGGCAAGTATCCCGAGCTTTTTCTTGCGCATTACACGGCAGGATTACGTTCAAAGCTCGGCCTGCTCAGCGTGGAGGAGGGCGACTTGGCCTTGGCTCAGGAATTTCTCGATTGGATGAAGATGGCCGAGGCCGACTTCACTTCGTCCTTCGCCGCGCTCACCAATGCCGCGGAAGCCGGAACGCCGATTGGGGCGACGACGCGCCCATGGCATGAAAAGTGGATGGCGCGGCTGGAACGTCAGCAAAAAAGCAAAGCGGAGGTAGTCACTGTGATGCGCCGCGCTAATCCGGTGGTTATTCCGCGCAATTACCGCGTCGAAGAAGCCCTCAACGCGGCCGCGGGCGGCGATTTTGAGGTCGTGCACCGGTTGCTCGATGTTCTGAGGAATCCTTACGAGGAAATTCCGGAAAATGAACTCTACCGTGAAGCTCCTTTGCCCGGCGGGGTGCCTTACCGGACGTTTTGCGGAACGTGAGGCACAGGAGGGAGAATTTAAGATTGGAAATTGGAGATTTGAGAGCAGGCCTGGATGCAGTATAACGGAACGTTCCAGGAAGGGTGGCTGAGTCCGGTTTAAGGCACTCGACTCGAAATCGAGCGTTGGGTTAAACCAACCGTGGGTTCGAATCCCACCCCTTCCGCCATTTATTTGGTGCGGTTTCGGGGTTTCGGCGCTGGAATAACGCGGAGCGATCCTTTGTCGTTCCCTGCATCCGTTTCGCGCGAGATGTAGCCGTTTCCGAACTTCGAAGTGGTTGCGCCGGTTCCGGTTGTGCTGCTGCTGATCGTTCCGTCGCCGAATCGGCGCGTCGTCGTGGTGGTTCCGTCCGAGGAACGGTTGATCGTGCCCGAGCCGAAACGGCTCGTTGTCACTTGCTGCCCATTGCCGCGGGTGATCGCACCGTCACCGAACTTTGTGGTGGTGTAGCTTTTCCCGTCCGAGGAACGGGTGATCCAACCGCTGCCGAATTTCGACGTGGTGTAGCTGGTGCCATCCGAGGATCGCGTGATGTAACCGTTGCCGAACTTTGTCGTGGTCGCGTTGCCTTTGACGCCGGGAATGACGACGGGAGTAGGGCATTTGTCGCGTGCCTCCGCGCGCCCGACGACGCACAGCAAGGCGAGGGCCAGAAGCAGCGCGACACGCCTCATAGGCGGCAGGTTGGCTTTTTCAGAGTTCCGCGGCAAGCAGACTGTCGTCCTCGAGTCCGCCGGCGGATGTGAGGAGGACGTAGTCGTCGGGGCTGACCATTTCGACGATGTCGAGGGTGGTCAGTTCGGCGTAGGCCGCGGGGGCCGGGGACGACGACGGGGGAAGCAGGGCGAAGACAGCCAGCGCCGTGACGGTGGCAGGCGCCAGCCAGCGCAGGGCTGCGGCGAGCCATGATGGCCGCGCTACCCCGGTCCCGATCTGGCGCATGACTTTGCCGGCAAAAAAAGGCGGGGCGTAGGGCCGGGGGGAACGCCCGAGCAGATTCCACAGTTCGCGATCCTTTTGCATTACCCGAAATCTAAC
>JBEDBL010000203.1:0-4914 GCA_041177245.1 Verrucomicrobiota bacterium | reverse complement strand
GAACTACCGCAACGTGAGCCGCGCGACCCAAGGGCTGGTGGCTTACGTGAAAGAATGGGCCGCGCGGGAGAAGTTGCCGCACCGTCCGCGCATCTGCATAAGCTACGATACCCGCTACTTCTCGCGCGAATTCGCGGATTTGGCAGCCAAGGTCATCACGGAACTCGGCTGTGATGCCTTGGTGTTCTCCGAGCCGCGCCCCACGCCGGAACTCAGCTTCGCCGTGCGGCAGACCGGTGCGACCGCGGGCATCAACCTGACGGCCAGCCACAATCCGCCGCCTTACAACGGCTACAAAGTTTACTTCAACGACGGCGGTCAGGTCGTTGAACCGGACGCCTCCGCCATCATCGCCAAGGTCGATGCGGTGAAGAGCCCGCATTACGAGCCCATGCCCCCCGCGCAACAGGGCCGGCGCACCGTGCTCGCCGGAGAAATAGACAACGCATATCTCGACCGCTTGGAGCGCGTGGTTCTTGATCCCGCCGTCGTGGCGGGCGAAAAGGGACTCAAGATCGTTTACTCGCCGCTTCACGGGGTCGGCGCATCGATCGTCATGCCGTTGCTGCGTCGTCTCGGTTTCGATGTCACGCCGGTCGAGGAACAACTCGTCCCCGACAGCCGCTTCCCTACGGTCAAATCCCCGAATCCCGAATACGCCGAAGCGTTGACCCGCGCCATCGCGCTGGCCGACAAAATCGGAGCCGATTTGGTCATGGCGACCGACCCCGACGACGATCGCATGGGTGTCGCCGTGCGGGGGCGCGACGGAAGAATGGAGTTGCTCACCGGCAACCAGATTGGATCCATGCTCGCGTTTTACCGGGCTTCGCGGATGTTCGAGTTGGGAATTCTCAACGAGGCCAACAAATCGCGCGGCGTCATCATCAAGACTTACGTCACGACCGACCTGCAAAAAGCGGTGGCCGAACATTTCGGTCTGCGCTGCGTCGAGACGCTCACGGGTTTCAAATACAACGCCGCCAAGCTCCGTAAATACGAGGAAGCGATACCCGCGGAGTTGCGCCGCGATTACGTCCGTCTGTCCGAGGAGGAAACCCGGCGCCTGCGCCTCGAGCACTCCTCTTTGATGGTCATGGGCGGCGAGGAAAGCTACGGCTACACGCTGTCGGACTTCGCGCGCGACAAGGATGCCAACGCCGCGGTGGCGGCCTTCGCCGAAGTGGTCGCTTGTGCGCGCTCGCGCGGCATGACCGCGGTCGAATATCTCGATGAAATTTTCGCCACGCTGGGAGTTCACCTCGAGCGAGGCGAGTCGCTCGTGTTCGAAGGTGCGGAGGGCGCGGGGACCATCGCGAAACTCGCCGCCTCCTACGCGGAGCATCCCCCCACGGAGATGGACGGTTCGCCTGTGGTGAAAACGGAAAACTTCGCCGTCGATGTGGTCCGTGACGTCGAGGGCGACCGTATTCCCGCCGAGGGTATGATCATCTTCACCCTGGCCGACGGCCGGCGCTGCGCGGTTCGTCCGAGCGGCACCGAGCCGAAGATCAAATATTACATCTTCGGCGTGGAAAAGCCCGGGGCGCGCAAGATGTCGCCGGAGGAAGTTGCCGCAGCCCGACGGCGCGTGCAGCAGTCGCTGGACGGTTTGTGGGACTGGTTGCATGCCGATGCGTTGCGCCGCGCGGCGGCTTGAGGCATTTTGGTTTTCTGTGAAAAGTTTCCTGCAATTCCTGCTCTTCGTGCTCGTCATCACCTTGGTGCTGGCCGGTCTCTACGCGTGGAAGAGCGGCCGGTTCGACGATGCAGAAAAGCAGTCGCCCGCCGCGCAGGGCGTTTTGCCCGAGGTCAAACCGGTGGTGAACTCATCGCGCATTCCCGGCCTTGCCGTGCTGGACGAGGAGTTGGGCCGCGTGGCCGAGGCCGTGATTCCTTCGGTCGTCAGCATCAGTGCGATCAAGGACGCACCCGTAGTCGATGTGCGCGAGCAACTTCTCCGCCAGTTTTTCGGAAACCGGCAAAGTCCGTTGATGGCCGAGACGGGTTCGGGAGTCATCGTCTCCAGCGAAGGCCACATCGTGACGAATCTTCACGTTATCGACGGGGCGACGGAGGTTGCGGTCACCTTGAGCGACGGTCAGCGCCTGCCGGGCAAACTTCTCGGGGCCGATCCCGTCTCGGATATCGCCATTCTTAAAATCGACGCCCCTGGTCTCCGGCCGCTCGCTCTTGCCGACTCGGAGAAGGTTCGTGTCGGACAATTGGTTTTCGCGGTCGGCGCCCCTTACGGCCTGCAGGAGTCCGTGACTATGGGCATCATCAGCGCGCGCGACCGTGTTGTTTCGAGCGAATCGGCCAACGAGTTTTTCCAGACCGATGCGCCGATCAACCCGGGCAACTCCGGCGGCCCGCTCGTCAACATCCGCGGCGAGGTGGTGGCAATCAACAACAGCATCAAAACGGAATCCGGCGGCAATCAAGGCGTTGCCTTCTCCATTCCCTCGAACACGGCCAAGCGTGTCTTGGAGCAGATCCTCGAGCACGGGCGCGTCCTTCGTCCCTACCTCGGCGTGGTCATGTTGCCGCTTGATGCCGACACTGCGCGGCAACTCGGGCTGCCCGATGACCGCGGTGCGTTTGTCGACGCGGTCTTCGCCGGTTCGCCCGCCGCGGCGGCCGGACTGAGGCGCGGCGATCTTATTTTGAAATTCGACGGCCGCGAGATCCGCAGCTACCGCGACCTGCGCAAGCGGGTTTCCGAGGCCAGCGTCGGCCGTCAGGCCGAGTTGGAAATTCTGCGCGCGGGCAAAAGCGTCAAGGTTCCGGTCACCATCGTCGAGCAAGGTCAACCCGCGATGGCAACAGCCTCAGGCCCCGCGATGCCGGTTGCGCCCGGTTCGGTCCCCGGCGGTCCACTCGCCGGCGTCACCGTGCAAACCGTTACCCCGCAACTCGCGGCGCAGCTTGGATTGCCCTCCGGCGTCGATGGCGTGGTTGTTCAGTCGATCGCGAACGGGAGTCCGGCCATGGGGATCCTGCAACCCGGCGACGTCATCGAGCAAATCAACGACAATCCGGTCTCCTCGCCGGAAGATTTTGTCGCCGTCGCGGGCGCCCTGGGTCCCGGCCAGCGGGCCATCACTTTGCTTTCACGCGGACGCGTGCGATCCTTCGAAGTCGTCGGACCCTGATCCTCCGGTCGTTGACTGTGCGCCCCGCTGGAAGCATTCTGGGATCTTCATGAAACAGCCTTTGGGTGCAACTTTCATCGTGGCAGCCAGCCTTCTCGGCGTGGCGGCTGTGGCTCAACTCGTCGCGATCCTTGTTTATTTCGGTCCGGGATTCAAACAGGCCTACAGCGTTGCACCGCCCGCGCCGGTGGCCGCGCCGGCCGCAGTGGCTCCTTCGCCGACACCGGAGGTTCCCGCAGTTGCCGATGCGGACAAAGCCGCGCAGCAGGCAAGGTTGGCCGAGTTGGTATCCGAAGCCGACAAACTCGAGGCTGGCGCATCGCCCGGCGATGCTCTTGTCCCGCTCGAAGAAGCCCTCGGTATGCAGCCCGCCAACGCCGAAATTCTCGCCCGCGTGGCCACGCTGCACGAGAGGCTGGGACAACCTGAACTCGCGCAGGCCGGATGGCAGAAGCTCGTGGCATTGGGGCCAGGTGCGGGGAAACTTTTCGATGTCGCCGAAGTCCGCCTCAAACTTTTGCAGGCTCCGGCCGCAGGCTCCGGCGGAACGGAACTGCGCGACGAAATAGGACTCCAACCGGGGTCTTCGCTCGGCGTGGTGGATCTCAAGGTGAAGGACGGCGGCACGCCTTCCACTCCGGTCAAGGACTTGCGCCTCGCGGTCAAAGCGCGGCGCGGCGAGACCATTGACGCGGCCGATGTGCGCATCAATGTGACCTTCTACGAGATGTTCAAC
Source organism: Verrucomicrobiota bacterium (assembly GCA_041177245.1). Lineage (GTDB taxonomy): Bacteria > Verrucomicrobiota > Verrucomicrobiia > Chthoniobacterales > JACTMZ01 > JACTMZ01. The sequence continues at coordinate 1,023 of JBEDBL010000203.1, read as the reverse complement.
GGCGAGATCGTTCCGACCCAGAGTCGCGTGCAATCGATGTGGTTCACCACGCCGGTCGACTGGAAGGGCGAAGGTGTGGAAATCCTCGAGGTGAAATACGAAGTGCCGCGTCTCGGTCCGGACGGCGGTCCGCCGCCGCAGTTCTACGGATACATGGTGAACATCTATCATCGCGGACAGTTGCAGGAAACCCGCGCCGAGCCGGCCGATCTTCAGGATCTTTTTCCGCCGCCCCTCAACGAAGTGCCCGCGGCGGCGGAGCAGGGTTCCCGCGGCACGCGATGAAAATCCTGCTGGTCGACGACGACGCCGGCGTGCTCGGGGCCTTGCGCGAACTCGTCGCCGCGCAAGGTGGTTTCGACGTCAAAGTCGCCTCGGATGGCGAGGGCGCCTTGCGCGAGGCGAGGTCTTGGCCCGGAGGACCCGATGTGCTTGTGACCGATGTGGTGATGGAACCGATGGACGGTTTCAAGCTGCGCGAGAGCCTCGCCGCGGAATTCCCGTCGATGCGCGCCATCTTCTCCAGTGCCTACGATCTATCCGGACACGCCGAACGACTGGTTGGAGCGACGGTTTTGCCCAAGCCCGTCGATGCAGCGCAGCTTGTGTCTCTTCTCGCAGGGGCTTCTCCTGCACCCGCCGCCAACCTGATCGGCGGATACGTGGTGCAGGAACCGCTCGGTCGTCACGGGGCCGTCGGGGAATTTGTTGCCTGGCAAGGCTCGATGTCCCGCCACGTGGTGTTGAATGTCCTCGATCAGGAAGGTTCCTCCGCACCCGGTGCGGTGGATGAATTTCTAGCCGATGCCCGGGCCAAAGCCGCCGTCTCGCATCCGTATCTGCTTGCCGTTCACGAGGCGGGGGAAGCGGGGGGGCGCTACTTTTACGCGTCGGATTATTTGCCCGGTTATTCCCTTGAAGCCTACCGCACGGCGGGACACACGGTCGACGACCGTGCGCTGCTCGCCGCGCTTCGTACCGCGGCGGATGTTTCCGTCCATTTCTCCAAGCAAGGAATCGCGA